>JAZKCX010000125.1:4695-19572 GCA_040387875.1 Pseudomonadota bacterium
CCGGTGGCAAAGCCTGCGGCGAAGCCCGTCGCCAAGGCGGTGCCCAAGACCGCCGCGAAACCCGCAACGAAAGCCAAAGAAGTGCCTCTGAAATCCGCCAAACCGGCAGCCGCTGAACCCGTAAAAACCAAGCCTGCAGCTGTTGCTGCTGCGGCCGACGCCGTGAAGAAAAAGCCGGGTCGCCCGCCCAAGGCTGCCGCCGCCGAATCCGACGCACCGCCCAAGGCTGCTGGCGGCGCCAAGCGCGGCCGCAAGCCCAAGGGTGCCGGCCCGTCCGACGCCGACGAAGACATGGGCGACATCGAAGCCGACCTGGTCGGTGAGCCGGTTGTCACCGAAGAAAAGGTCAAGCCGCTGCGGATGAAGATCAGCAAGGCGAAAGAACGCGCGCTGATGAAGGAGTTCGGCCTCGATGAAGCCGTGCTGTCCGAGGAAGACCTGGCCAAGCGCCGCCAGCGCCTGAAAACGCTGATCACGCTGGGCAAGACCCGCGGCTACCTGACGCACGGCGAAATCTCTGACCACCTGCCCGACAAGCTGATCGACGCCGAGACGCTGGAAGTCGTGGTCAACATGCTGAACGACATGGGCGTGGCGGTGTACGAGCAGACGCCTGACGCCGAAACCCTGCTGTTGAACAACACCGTGCCCACCGTCACCACGGTGGAAGAAGCCGAAGAAGAAGCGGAAGCCGCCCTGTCCACAGTAGACAGCGAATTCGGCCGCACTACCGACCCGGTTCGCATGTACATGCGCGAAATGGGCACGGTGGAGCTGCTCACCCGCGAAGGCGAAATCGAGATTGCCAAGCGCATTGAAGGCGGCCTGATGCGCATGATGGAAGCCATCAGCGCCAGCCCGGCGACGATTGCCGAAGTCTTCCGCCTGGCCGACGATATTCGCGACGGCAAGGTCGTTATTTCCACCGTGGTCGATGGCTTTTCCAATCCGAACGAGGCCGACGACTATGTGGCCGAAGAAGACTTTGACGAGTTCGATGCCGACGACGACGACGACGGCAACGGCGGCTCCAAGGCCCTGACCAAGAAACTCGAAGAGCTGAAGAAAGAGGCGCTGAGCCGCTTTGACCGCCTGCGTGAGCTGTTCGAGAAAGTGCACAAGGTCTACGACAAGGAAGGCTACGGCAGCCCCGCCTATGCCAAGGCCCAGCGCGCGCTCAGCGACGAGCTGATGACCATCCGCTTTACCGCCAAGACCATCGAGAAGCTGTGCGACCTTCTGCGCACCCAGGTGGACGATGTGCGCAAAAAGGAACGCGAACTGCGCCGCATCATCGTGGACAAGTGCAGCATGCCGCAGGAGATTTTCATCAAGGAATTCCCGGCCAACCTCTTGAACCAGAAATGGGTAGAGAAGCAGGCGGCTGCCGGCAAGGCCTGGTCGGTGGTGATGGCGCGCAACATTCCGCCCATCCAGGAACTGCAGCAGAAGTTGGCCGACATCCAGGCCCGCGTGGTGGTGCCGCTGTCCGAGCTGAAGGACATCAACAAGCGCATGAACGAAGGCGAAGCCTCGTCGCGCCACGCCAAGAAGGAGATGATCGAGGCCAACCTGCGGCTGGTGATCTCGATTGCCAAGAAGTACACCAACCGCGGCCTGCAGTTCCTGGATCTGATCCAGGAAGGCAACATCGGTTTGATGAAGGCGGTCGACAAGTTCGAATACCGCCGCGGCTACAAGTTCTCGACCTACGCTACCTGGTGGATTCGCCAGGCGATTACCCGCTCGATTGCCGACCAGGCCCGCACCATCCGGATTCCGGTACACATGATCGAAACCATCAACAAGATGAACCGCATTTCGCGCCAGCATCTGCAGGAGTTTGGTTTCGAGCCCGATGCGTCCATTCTTGCCGCCAAGATGGAGATTCCGGAAGACAAGATCCGCAAGATCATGAAGATCGCCAAAGAGCCGATCTCGATGGAAACCCCGATTGGCGACGACGACGACAGCCACCTGGGCGATTTCATCGAGGACAGCGCCAACACCGCGCCCATCGAAGCCGCGATGCAAGCCGGCCTGCGCGATGTGGTGAAAGACATTCTGGACGGCCTGACGCCGCGCGAAGCCAAGGTGCTGCGCATGCGTTTCGGCATCGAGATGTCGACCGACCACACGCTGGAAGAAGTGGGCAAGCAGTTTGACGTGACCCGCGAACGCATCCGGCAGATCGAGGCCAAGGCGCTGCGCAAGCTCAAGCACCCTTCGCGCTCGGACAAGCTGCGCAGCTTCATCGACACCTTGTAAGCTTCTTTTCAGACAAAAACGGCGCTGGCCGGCATGGAATATGCCACCAGCGCTATTTTTTTGGGAGCGAACCAGCCGAGCCAAGCGGTCTTTACATGACGGTAACGCAAGCCTTACCCTGATACGCCAGAATTAGGCCGCGCCACCGGTAGACGCACCGATACCAATAAAAAAGGACAGTGGATGGACTCCCAACCCGACATGCCCGAAGGCCAGCGCGCCCCAGTGCCAGCGCCCCTGCCGCCCGGCCGTACCAGCCGCCGTGGCACCGTCATTGGGGCTATCGCCCTGCTGCTGGTGCTGGGCGGCCTGGGCGGTCTGGCCTGGTACCTCACCCAAAAAAATGCCGACCCTGCTGCTGCCGGTACCGGTGGCCGGCGCGGCCCGCCCGCCACCACCGTGGGTGTGGCTACGGCCCAGCGCACCGACATTCCCGTCACCCTGGAGGCCCTGGGCACCGTCACGCCTGCGGCCACGGTGCGGGTGCAGGCCCAGGTGTCGGGCGTGCTCAAAGAGCTGCTGTTTACCGAAGGCCAGATGGTCAAGGCCGGCCAGTTGCTGGCCACCATCGATCCGCGCCAGTTTGAAATGGCGCTGTTGCAGGCTACCGGCCAGCGCCAGCGCGACGAAGCCCAGCTGGAGAACGCCAGGCTCACGCTGCAGCGCTACCAGACCCTGCTGTCGCAGGACTCCATTGCACGGCAGGAGGTCGACACCCAGGCTGCGCTGGTCAAGCAGCTAGAAGGCACCATCAACACCGACCGCGCCGCCGAAGGCACCGCCCGCATCAACCTGGGCTACACCCGGGTGGTGGCGCCAATTGCTGGCCGGGTCGGCCTGCGGGTGGTCGATGTGGGCAACGTGGTCAGCAGTGGCGATGCCAATGGCATTGCAGTCATCACCCAGGTCTCGCCCATTGACGTGGAATTTGCGGTGCCGCAGGACCAGGTACCGGCCATTCTGCGCGAAACCAGCCAGGGCAACACCATGGCCGCCACCGCGCTGGACCGGACCCGGGCCAACGTGCTGGACACCGGCCGCTTTTTGTCGCTGGACAACCAGGTCGATGTGCAGACCGGCACAGTACGGGCCAAGGCACGTTTTTCCAACACGCTGCTGGGGCTTTTCCCCAATCAGTTTGTGAACCTGCGGCTGCAGTTGCGCACCATCAAGGATGCAGTGGTGGTGCCCGTCACCGCCGTGCGTTTTGGCAGCGGCGGCGACTATGTGTACGTGCTCAACCCTGACCGCACCGTTACCGCGCGCCCCGTCAAACGCGGCCAGGCCACGGTGGACAAAATCCAGATTGCCTCGGGCCTGGAGGCTGGCGAGCGCGTTATTACCGAGGGCGGCGACCGGCTGAAAGACGGCGCCAAGGTCACGCTGCCGGGCGACGCGCCGGCCGGCGCTGCCAGTGGGCCGGGCCGGCGCCGGGGGGCTGCGTCGGGCGCGTCGGCAGCGGCATCGGACGCCGAAGGCGGTGCATCCCGGCCGCGCCGTGCCCAGCGCGACGCTGCATCGCAAGCCAGCGGTTCATGACCGGCAACCCTGACGCTGTGCGCAGCGGACACCCACTATGAGCCCGTCACGCGCCTTCATCATGCGGCCGGTGGCCACCGCGCTGTTGATGCTGGCCATTGTGCTGGCCGGCCTGGTGGGTTTCAAGTCGCTGCCACTCTCTGCCCTGCCGCAGGTGGACTACCCCACCATCCAGGTGCAGACGCTGTACCCCGGCGCCAGCCCCGAGGTGATGGCGCAGACGGTGACGGCGCCGCTGGAACGCCAGTTCGGCCAAATGTCGGGCCTCTCCCGCATGAGCTCCACCAGCGCGGCCGGCGTGTCCATCGTCACGCTGCAGTTCGGTCTGGGCCTCGGGCTGGACGTGGCCGAGCAGGAAGTGCAGGCCGCCATCAACGCCGGCGGCTCGCTGCTGCCGGCCGATTTGCCGGCGCCACCGGTCTATGCCAAGGTCAACCCGGCCGACGCGCCGGTGCTCACGCTGGCGATTACCTCCGACAGCCTGCCGCTCACCGAAGTGCAGAACATCGTCAACACCCGGCTCGCGCTCAAGATCAGCCAGGTGTCTGGCGTCGGGCTGGTGAGCCTGAGCGGCGGCCAGCGCCCTGCTGTTCGTATTCAGGCTGACACCCAGGCATTGGCCTCGTACGGGCTGGCGCTGGACGCGCTGCGCACCGCCATTACCGCGGCCAATGCCAACGGCGCCAAGGGCAGTTTTGACGGGCCCACCAAGGCCTACACCATCAATGCCAATGACCAGTTGCTCACCGCCGACGACTACAAAAATCTGGTGATTGCCTACCGCAATGGCGCGCCGGTGCGGCTGTCCAATGTGGCCCAGGTGGTGGACAGCGCAGAGAACACCCGGCTGGGTGCCTGGGCCGGCCGTAACGGCGTGCTGAAGCCCGCCATCATTCTGGACGTGCAGCGCCAGCCCGGCGCCAACGTGATTGCCACGGTCGATGCCATCAAGGCCCGGCTGCCCGAGCTGCAGGGCGGCCTGCCGCAGGCCATGCAGGTGGAAGTGCTGAGCGACCGCACCACCGGCATCCGCGCTTCGGTGTTACATGTGGAGATTGAGCTGCTGCTGGCCGTGCTGCTGGTGGTGCTGGTGATCTTTGCGTTTCTGCACAGCCTGCGTGCCACCGTCATTGCCAGCATTGCGGTGCCGATCTCGCTGATTGGCACTTGTGGCGCCATGTATTTGCTGGGCTACAGCCTGAACAACCTGAGCCTGATGGCGCTGACGATTGCCACCGGCTTTGTGGTGGACGACGCGATTGTGATGATCGAGAACATCGCCCGCCACATCGAGGACGGCGACCCGCCGCTGGAGGCGGCGCTCAAGGGCGCGTCGGAAATCGGCTTCACCATTATTTCGCTCACCGTCTCGCTGATTGCGGTGCTGATTCCGCTGCTTTTTATGGGCGACGTGGTGGGCCGGCTGTTCCGCGAATTTGCGGTGACGCTGGCTATCACCATCCTGATCTCGGGCGTGGTTTCGCTGACGCTGGTACCCATGATGTCGGCCCGCTGGCTCAAACCCGAATCCGAGGCACCGCTGAACGGCTTCGGCAAAAAATTCCAGGCGTTTTTTGACCGTTTGATCCACCGCTACGACCAGACGCTGCAGTGGGTGCTGGCGCGCCAGGGCCTCACACTGATCGTTGCGGTGGCAACGCTGGCGCTCACGGTGCTGCTGTACATCGTCATTCCCAAGGGCCTGTTCCCCACACAAGATACCGGCCAGTTGCTGGCCCGCATCGAGACTGCGCAATCAGTGTCCTACACCCGGATGGCCGAGCTGCAACAGACCGCGGCCAAGGCGGTACTGGAAGACCCCGACGTGGAAAGCCTGAGCACCTTTATTGGGGTGGACGCAGCCAACAACACCATGCTGCACACGGGCCGCATGCTGATCAACCTCAAGGGCGACCGCGGCGACCAGCAGGACACCATGAACCGCCTGCGCGAGCGGGTACGCGAAGTGGCCGGCGTCACCATCTATTTGCAGCCCACGCAGGACCTGACGATTGATGCCGAAACCGGCCCCACCCAGTACCGCGTTTCATTGGAAGGCGCCGACAACGCCACCGTGGTGCTGTGGGCCAACAAGCTGGTGGAGCGGCTGCAAAATGTGCCCCAGGTCCGCAACGCAGTGTCGGACGCCGGCAACATGGGCGTGGCGGCGTTTGTGAACATCGACCGCGATACGGCGTCGCGACTGTCGATTTCAGCCTCGGCCATTGACGAGGCGCTGTACAGCGCTTTTGGCCAGCGCATTGTCTCCACCATCTTTACCGAGACCAACCAGTACCGGGTGATTCTGGAGGCCAAACCCGATCTGCTGACCACGCCCGAATCGCTGGGCCTGCTGCACCTGCGCACCGGCTCCGGCACACCCACCCCGCT
Source organism: Pseudomonadota bacterium (assembly GCA_040387875.1). Classification (GTDB taxonomy): domain Bacteria; phylum Pseudomonadota; class Gammaproteobacteria; order Burkholderiales; family Burkholderiaceae_C; genus PCRC01. Next base: position 10,894 of record JAZKCX010000125.1, read on the forward strand.
GTCGGCGGTGGCCACCATTACCGAGCGGCCGTCGCCGCTGCAGATCACCCATGTGGCCCAGTTTCCGGCCACCACCCTGGGCTTTGACACCGCACCGGGCGTGGCTTTGGGCAAGTCGGTCGATGCGATTCGCCAGGCCGCCAAGGACATTGGTTTGCCCAGCAGCGTGAGCATGACTTTTCTGGGGGCCTCGGGTGCCTACGAGGCATCCCTCACCAACCAGCTCTGGCTGATTCTGGCGGCCATCATCTGCGTCTACATCGTTCTGGGCGTCCTGTACGAAAGCTACATTCACCCGCTCACCATTTTGTCCACCCTGCCCTCGGCCGGTGTGGGTGCGCTGCTGGCGCTGATGGTCACCGGCAACGACCTGGGTGTGATCGGCATCATCGGCATTATTTTGCTGATCGGTATTGTCAAAAAGAACGCGATCATGATGATCGACTTTGCGATTGACGCCGAGCGCAACCAGGGCAAAAGCCCGCGCGAAGCCATTCACCAGGCGGCGCTGCTGCGGCTGCGGCCCATCCTGATGACCACGCTGGCCGCGCTATTTGCTGCCGTACCGCTCATGCTGGGTTTTGGCGAAGGAGCCGAGCTGCGCCGGCCGCTGGGTCTGGCAATTTTTGGTGGACTCATCGTCAGCCAGATTCTCACGCTGTACACCACACCGGTCATCTATCTCGCGTTTGACCGGCTGGGCCAGCGCTGGTCGGCGCGCGGCGGAAAAACACCGCAGGCGCTGCTGGAGCACAGCGGCAAGGGCACCGCGCCATGAATTTGTCCGAGCCATTTGTCCGCCGCCCGGTTGCGACCGTGCTGCTGACCATTGGCCTGGCGCTGGCCGGAATTGCCGCCTTTTTTGTGCTGCCGGTCTCGCCGCTGCCGCAGGTGGACTACCCCACCATTTCGGTCAGCGCACGGCTGCCCGGTGCCAGCCCCGAGACCATGGCCACCAGCGTGGCTACCCCGCTGGAGCGCCGGCTGGGCACGATTGCCGGCGTGAACGAAATGACGTCCAGCAGCGGCAACGGCTCGACCCGCATCAGCCTGCAGTTCGATTTGAACCGCAAGATCGACGCCGCCGCCCGCGAAGTACAGGCCGCCATCAATGCCTCGCGCGCCGATTTGCCGTCCACCCTGCGCAGCAACCCAACCTACCGCAAAGCCAATCCGTCGGACGCGCCGGTGCTTATTCTTGCGCTCACCTCCAAAACCCTGCCGCCCGGCAAAATTTACGAGTCGGTTGCCAACATCGTGCAGCAAAAGCTGGCCCAGGTGCCCGGCGTCGGCGAGGTCGAGCTGGGCGGTGGCTCGCTTCCGGCGGTGCGGGTGGAATTGCTACCCTTTGCGCTGAACCGCTATGGCCTGAGCATGGAAGACGTGCGAGCCGCCATCCAGGCCGCCAACGCCAACCGGCCCAAAGGCGCGATTGAAGGCGACGACCGCCGGCTGCAGATCTACACCGGGTCAGACACCGCCAGTGGTGGCCGCAAGGCATCGGACTATGTGGGCCTGGTGGTGGCCTGGCGTGATGGCGCCGCCATACGTTTGGGCGATGTGGCCGAGGTGGTAGACGGGGTGGAAGACATCCGCACCCTGGGCCTGTTCAACGGCGAGCCGGCGGTGATTGTGCTCATTACCCGCCAGCCTGGTGCCAATGTGATTGAAACCGTGGACGGCGTGCGCGCCCTGCTGCCCGAGCTGCAGGCCCAGTTACCGCAGGGCGTGTTGCTGCAGGTGGCGTCGGACCGCACCAACTCCATCCGCAGCGCGCTACACGAGGTCGAGTTCACGCTGATCCTGTCGATCGTGCTGGTGGTGCTGGTGGTGAGTGCGTTTTTGCGCAGCGTGCGCGCCACCATCATTCCGGCGGTGGCCACGGTGGTCTCGCTGCTGGGTACCTTCGGGGTGATGTATTTCCTGGGCTTCAGCCTCAACAACCTGAGCCTGATGGCGCTCACCGTGGCCACCGGCTTTGTGGTGGACGACGCCATTGTGGTGCTGGAGAACACCAGCCGCCACATCGAGGCCGGCATGGACCGCATGAAGGCGGCGCTGCTGGGCGCGCGCGAGGTCGGCTTTACCGTGTTGTCCATCAGCCTGTCGCTGGTGGCGGTGTTCATTCCGCTGTTGTTCATGGGCGGCCAGGTGGGCCGGCTGTTTCGTGAGTTTGCGGTCACGCTGTCGGCAGCGGTACTGATCTCGCTCATCATTTCGCTCACCACCACGCCCATGATGTGCGCCTGGCTTTTGAAGCCTGGCACCGGCGACAAACCCGAAGGCCGGGTGGCGCGCTGGTTTGAGCGCGGTTTTTCCCGCCTGCACCGCGCCTATGAAGTGAGTCTGGACTGGGCCATGGGTGCCCGTTGGCTGGTCATGCTGAGCCTGGTGGCGGTGATTGCGCTCAACGCCTATTTGTTCATCGCCATTCCCAAAGGCTTTTTCCCGCAGCAGGACACCGGCCAGATCAACGGGGGCCTGCGGGCTGACCAGAGCATCTCGTTCCAGGCCATGCAGGGCAAACTCAAACAACTGGTGGACATCATCCGAAAAGACCCTGCGGTGGACACCGTGGTGGGCTTTACCGGCGGTGCGCGGGCGGGCGGCGGCTTTCTGTTTGCCAGCCTGAAGCCCGCGTCCGAGCGCACCGACAAGGGCCAGGCGGTGATTGCGCGGCTGCGGCCGCAACTGGCGCAGGTGACCGGCGTCACGCTTTTTCTCAACCCGGTGCAGGACCTGCGCATGGGCGGGCGCTCCAGCAACTCCACTTACCAGTACACCCTGAAAAGCGACAGCCTGGCCGACCTCAAGCTCTGGGCCACCAAACTGGCCGAGGCCATGAAACAGCAAAGCGCGCTGATCGACATCGACACCGACCAGCAGGAGAACGCGGTGGAAACCTACGTCACCATCGACCGCGACAGCGCCGCACGGCTGGGTATTACCTCGCGGGATGTAGACAACGCCCTGTACAACAGCTTTGGCCAGCGCCAGGCCGCCACGGTGTACGACGAACTCAACCAGTACCGGGTGATCATGGAGGTCGACCCGCGCTACCGGCAAAGCCCGGAATCGCTGAAAGACGTCTATGTGCCGGCCCGCGGCACGGTCAGCACCGCCACTGCCACAACCGGCGCCGCCAGCGCCAGTGCGGGCACGGTAGCTACTGCGGCCACCCCCGTCAACCTGGGTTCGCGCGACCCGGCTACCGGCAACGCCGTGAGCTCGAGCGCCACCCGCATGGTGCCGCTGACGGCCTTCACCAAGGTGTCGGAAAAATCGGCGCCCAGCTCCATCAGCCACCAGGATGCCGAGCTGGCCACCACCATTTCGTACAACCTGGCAGAGGGCTCCACCCTGGCCGATGGCCAGGCAGCAGTGGCGGCGGCCGAAGCCAGCATCGCCATGCCAAAAAATGTGCGCGGCAGCTTTCAGGGCAGTGCCCGCAGCGCACAGCAGTCGCAGGACGAGCAGCCGCTACTCATCTTTGCGGCGGTGGTCGTCATCTACATCCTGCTCGGTATCTTGTATGAAAGCCTGGTCCATCCCATTACCGTGTTGTCCACCCTGCCCTCGGCCGGCGTCGGCGCAGTGCTTGCGCTGATGCTGTTTGGCATGGACTTTTCCATCATTGCGCTGATCGGCGTTTTTCTGCTGATTGGCATTGTGAAGAAAAACGCGATTCTGATCATCGACTTCGCCATCGAGGCCGAGCGCTCGCGCGGCCTGAGTGCGGCCGAAGCGGTACGCGAGGCCTGCCTGCTGCGCTTTAGGCCCATCCTGATGACCACGCTGGCAGCCGCCCTCGGTGCGCTGCCGCTTGCTATTGGTTTTGGCGAAGGCTCCGAGCTGCGCCAGCCGCTGGGCGTGGCCATCATCGGCGGCCTGATTGCCAGCCAGTTGCTCACGCTTTTGACTACGCCCGTGGTGTATGTGCTGCTGGACAAACTGCGCCGGCGCGGCTCTGCCGAACAGCACCTGAGCCGCAGCGGCGGCGATATGCCGCTTGCGCCCCAACCGAATGCCCCGTGAGAACCGTATGCACCTCCGTATGCACCTGATCGCCGCCCCTTTCCAACTGCTGGCTACAGCCGCACTGGTCGCCTCTCTTGCCGCCTGTGCCGTAGGCCCCCGCTACGAACGCCCCAGCGCCCCGGTGCCGGCTGCGTTCAAGGAAGGCGCCGGCTGGGTTACCGCCACGCCGGCCGACGCCATTGACCGTGGCCTCTGGTGGACACTGTTTGACGACCCGGTGCTGAACGACTTGGCGCTGCAGGTGGAAGTCTCCAACCAGAACGTTGCCGCCGCAGCAGCAGCCTACGCCCAGGCCCGGGCACTGGTGCGCGAGCAGCGGGCCCAACTCTTTCCGGTGCTCAACCTGAATGGTGGCGCCACCCGCTCTGGCGGCGGCAGTGGCGATACCACCACCGGCGGCACCAGCCGCAGTGGCAACAACTTTCAGCTCGGTCTGGGCGCAAGCTGGGAGCCCGATGTCTGGGGCCGGCTGGGTCGGGCCAGCACGGGTGCGCAGGCCAATGCCCAGGCCAGCGCGGCCGATCTGGCGTCGGCCAAACTCTCGGCCCAGGGCGAGCTGGTGATCAACTATTTGTCGCTGCGCCAGACCGACGCGCAGGCCGCGCTGCTGGCCACCACCATTGCTGGCTACCAGCGGGTGCAGCAGATCACGCAGAACCGCTACAACGCCGGCATTGCCGCCAAAACCGATCTGCTGCAGGCGCAAACCCAGCTCGCCAATGCGCAGTCGGACGCGCTGGGCCTGCAGCGCCAGCGCGCCCAGCTGGAGCACGCCATTGCGGTGCTGATTGGCAAGGCGGCTGCCGAATTCAGCCAGCCCACCGCGCCGTGGAGGGCGCTGGTGCCCGAGGTACCGGTGGGCCTGCCGTCCACCCTGCTGCAGCGCCGGCCCGACATCGCCGCCGCCGAGCGCCGCATGGCGGCGGCCAACGAGCAGATTGGCATTGCGCAATCGGCCTTCTACCCCAGCCTGAACCTGAGCGCCTCCTACGGTCTGGGCGCCAGCCGTCTGGGCGATTTGTTCAGCGCGTCGGCCAGTGCCTGGTCGCTGGGCCTGTCGGTGGCGCAAACGCTGTTTGATGCCGGTGGCACTGCCGCCCGGGTCGATGGCGCGCAGGCCAGCTACGACCAGACCGTCGCCCGCTACCGCCAGACCGTGCTGGTCGCCTTCCAGGACGTGGAAGACCAGCTCGCCGCCATCCGTGTGCTGGCCCAGCAGAACGCGCTGCGCCAACAGGCCTCGGTTGCAGCCGACCAGGTGGAGCAGCAGGTGCTCAACCGCTACAACGCCGGCCAGATCAGCTTCACCGAAGTCGTCACCGCGCAGGTCACCGCGCTCAACGCCCGCCGCGCGCTGGTGCAGGTGCAGGCCGACCGGCAGACGGCGGCGGTGGCGTTGATACAGGCGCTGGGGGGTGGTTGGGTGGGTGTTCCCCCTGCGTAAATACCCGGTACTGGCCTGATTTGGGAGGCCTTCAGCCATTGCGTGGGCATTCATCGCTCCTTCCTGGGGAGCGCTCCAGTGATAAGCTCATCAGCCAGTTAAGCCGAAAACTAGGTTTTCAGCGGTGCAGCATCACTTCTTATTGACATGCCGACTTCGCTTACTGCAGACACAATTGAAGCAAGTACACCCGCTGCACTGCAGGGACTCATGCTGGGTACCGAATGGACAAACCATCCCGGGTACATGCATGGGTTGACCCAGTGCTCGATATCGGGCCTCGTCCTCGCCCCGGTCAATGCATCCGCAAGTCCTCAGAGATTGCGTGAGCTTTTGCAATACCTCACCGGGATGGAATTGCCAGAGTCAGGGCTGTTTGATCGGCTGAGCAGCACGCCTTTATTGAAGCAACTCATAGCCCTGTACCGTTGGATTCAGCTGGAGTACAAAATACCGGTTTTCTCCGAGGCCTTGGCTGTACCGGTCTCGATACGGCAAAGACCCGAATGGTCGGGACATCACATTTTTTTGCCATGCTATCAGCAGCAGTTGGGAATGAATGTGCTGGCATGGTGTGTTGATGTGCTGAACCACACCATGCAACCGCCGCTGATTCCAGTAGATGACCCAAAATTGGCAGCGCTGAAATTCTTCGCGGGGCGGCTGGGCAGTTTCGGACTTGGCGGAATCAACAATTTCCACTTTTTAGCGGCAGCCCATGCGCTGGGAATTCAGGTCACTCAGGTTTCGACCGACACATTCGTATATGGTCTTGGCCGCTTCAAGCGGACCATCCAGAGCGCAATATCTGACCAAACCCCTTTTCTTGCAGTCATGTGTTCGCAAAGCAAAGAGGTCACTTCAGTCCTTTTAGGTGCTGCAGGTATTCCAGTTCCAGCCAATCAAGTTGTCCCGTCTGTCGCCCACGCCGTTGAAGCGGCAACAAGAATCGGATTTCCGGTGGTGATCAAGCCAGACAATCTGGACCAGGGCCGCGGTGTGTTTTCTGGTTTACTGGATAAGGAAAGCGTCGAAACCGCATTTCTTGAAGCGAGCAAACACTCAAAGAAAATCCTCGTTGAGAAACATGTTCCTGGCCATGACTACCGGGTCGTTGTGGTCAACAACGAAATCGTCAAAGTCATTCTTCGACGGGCTGGCAGTGTTTCTGGTGATGGCAGGAGCAGTATTACCGAACTGGTAAACCACTGTCAGAGCCGACCTGACCACGCAAGAATATTCAGACTGACTGGCACACATCTAATTCAGCTCGACGATGAAGCCCTAGGGCTTTTGAAGGAACACGGGATGCGGCCCGAGAGTGTTCTTGCCCCCGGCGTTTCTGTCCCTTTGCGCCGCAAGAACAACATTTCTACCGGAGGTACCCAGATTTTGGTTGAAGCGAAGTCGGTACATCCCGATAACGCCAACCTGATATTGCGCGCGGTCCGTTGCCTCGGACTTGATTTAGCGGGCGTCGATTTTCTGTGCACTGATATTTCCAGATCGTGGCTCGATATAGGAGCACACATCATTGAAGTCAACTCCAAGCCCCAAATCAGCGTGACCGACACTCCAGAAATCTATGCTGAAGTTCTATCGAAATTTTTCCCTCGGGCTAGCACCGTTCGGGTCTGCCTGCTGATAGTTCCTGGCCAGAAGCCGATTCCGTCCGAGGCTGTACTACACAGCCTCGCGGAGAAAAAAAAATGTGGTGCTTTTGTAAGCGAGCAAGGAGCTTGGATCGGAAGGAACAAACTATTCGGAAGTCAGAGCAACAGCTACTTGGCCGCACGAATGCTGATGCTCGACAGCTGTATAGATTCCGTACTTTGCGTAATGCGTCCCGACGACATATCCCGCTATGGAATTCCTTTTCGCCACCTCTCGGAGATCAGCTTGCACGCCCCGGGCAACGACGGCGGAGGCATGGAAGAGTTTGTGGCAGTGCAGAAATCGCTGAGAACCTACCTTCCCCAGTCTGACAAATCACCGGCCTGACCGACTGCTGTATAAATGTCTATCAGTTTGTGTATGTTGGTAAGAGACGAGGTTCACACGATTTCTGCTTGCCTGGACTCGGCGATTCCATGGGTTGACGAAGTCCATATTCTGGACACAGGGTCGACGGACGGCACACAGGAGCTTCTGCTCAGCCGATATGGCATTCGCGCAGAGGAAGGGTTGCTCGATTGGAGTCGATGCCTTTGCAAGCAGGACCTCCGAAATCAGCTGATAGAAACTGTGAAAACGGACTGGATACTCAGCTTGGACGCCGACGAGCGCCTTTCGACAAAGGGCATACCCAAATTTTCATCCAATGCCTCCACTATCAAGGTAGGTGGCTATTTTGGCGCTTGGACCAACCATTTGGGTGAGGCGCCGCCATTCGCCGATTACAAACTTTTTTTATTCCAGCGGCAGTTTCGGATGTCCGGTTTGATTCATGAGAATGTGCAGATAGACATAAGGAAGAAAGGGGAACATGCAGAATGGCTAGAAGGGCTGGAAGTACAGCACTTCCCGGAAGAAGGAAAGCGGGACTTCAAGCACGACCTTTATCTGAAGCGCCTCGCCTGCGCAATCAGGCACGATCCCGACTGGCATAGATACCAATGGTTTCTGGGGTACATGCATTTTCAACAAGGTAACTTGGCTTCGGCGGAAGCCTGCCTTACCGTAGCGGCGTACACCCCATCGCTTTTTTTTCCAGTCGAACAACTCAATAGCCTGATGGTCCTGGCGGCAGTTCATGCACGTCAAAACAAACCGGCTGACGCTCTCAAAACGCTCAGCGCCGCATATTTGCACTGTGAAATGTGCCAACAGGACTTTGAAATGCGCGTCAACACATCAGCCAAGCCCTGGATCGACGCTGCAATCAACGCACTGGAAACAGGGCAGTTTCAGAACATCACGCCGTACCGGTTTGCATGCTAGGTCGTAGAACTGTGTTTGCTTGAGGCCAGCACGGCCTCAGAGTCAAAACGTCGAATCTCACTATTTCCTGCGTAGAAATGCACAGTAGCCGGCGTTTTTAATCAAAAGTTTGCTATCAATTAAGAAGTAATCGGTAACACTTTCCTTAGACCGCCGCCCCTACTGCCCGCAGCCCAGGCTGGCCACAATGGGCCACCTTTATAACCACAGGCCTTGCCGCCTGCCTTTCATGGCTCTGCCCAAGCTCCGTAGCGCTT
>JAZKCX010000126.1:0-4709 GCA_040387875.1 Pseudomonadota bacterium
CTGTTGTTGGCGTGCATGGTGGCCAGGCACAGGTGGCCCGACTGCGCATAGGCAACCGCGGCCGACATGGTTTCGCGGTCGCGGATTTCGCCAATCATGATGACGTCGGGCGCCTGGCGCAGAGCGTTCTTCAGGCCCACCTGCAGCGATGCGGTATCGGCGCCGACTTCGCGCTGGTTGATGATGGATTTCTTGTTGCGGAACAAAAACTCAATCGGGTCTTCCAGCGTGAGAATGTGGCCCGCCTGGCGCTCGTTGCGGTGGTCGATCATCGCGGCCAGCGTGGTGCTTTTGCCGGCGCCAGTCGACCCCACCATCAGCAGCAGGCCGCGCTTTTTCATGATCAGGTTGCCCAGCACCGGCGGCACGTTGAGCTGCTCCAGCGGCGGAATGTCCAGGTTGATGCAGCGGATCACCACCGCATAGCTGCCGCGCTGGCGCATGCCGCTGATGCGGAAACGCCCCACACCGGCCAGCGAATGCGCCATGTTCAGCTCGCCGGTTTCCTCTAGCTCCTCGATGCGTTGCGGCGGCAGAATTTCGGCCAGCAGGGCGCGCGGTGCATCGGGTGGCAAGGCCTGTGAATTGATGGGAACACACTGCCCCTTGATCTTGATGATGGCCGGCGAATTGGCCGACAGAAACACATCGGATGCGTGCCGCTCGTGCATCAACCGCAGGATTCGTTCCATCGTGTTCATAGATCCGCCTCAGGTCATCAAAGAAATCTTGCCGCCGCGCCGGGCCGCCCCAAGCAAGGCACGGCCCCCTCGGGGGGCAGCGCAGTACGCGCAGCGACAAGCGTGGGGGTCATGTCAGTCGCGCAGGAGGTCGTTGAGACTCGTTTTTGCGCGGGTTTGTGCATCCACGCGCTTGACGATCACCGCGCAGTACAGGCTGTATTTGCCATCGGCACTGGGCAGGTTTCCTGAAACCACCACCGAGCCAGCCGGAATGCGGCCGTAGGTCACGCTGCCGGTGGCGCGGTCGTAAATCTTGGTGCTCTGGCCGATGTAGACGCCCATGGAAATGACCGAGTTTTCCTCAACAATCACCCCTTCCACCACCTCGGAACGCGCGCCGATAAAGCAGTTGTCTTCAATGATGGTGGGGTTGGCCTGCAGCGGCTCCAGCACGCCGCCCAGGCCTACGCCGCCGGAAAGGTGCACGTTCTTACCGACCTGGCAGCAGCTGCCCACCGTAGCCCAGGTGTCGACCATCGAGCCTTCGCCCACGTAGGCGCCAATGTTCACGTAGCTGGGCATCAGAATCGCACCCTTGGCAATGTAGCTGCCGCGCCGCGCCACGGCCGGTGGCACCACGCGCACGCCGGCTTCTTTCAGCTCCGATTCGCTCATGTGGGCGAACTTGGTCTGCACCTTGTCGTAAAACCCCAGATCGCCAGCGCGCACCATCTCGTTGTCTTTCAGACGGAAGCTCAGCAGCACGGCCTTCTTGATCCACTGGTGGGTGGTCCACTGGCCCACGCTTTCGCGGGTGGCCACGCGCAGCCGGCCGGCATTCAGCTCGCTGATGACGTGCTCTACCGCTTCGCCCACTTCTTTCGGTGCGCTGGCGGGGCTGAGGTTGGCGCGGTCGTCCCACGCAGCGTCGATGATGTTTTGCAGTTGTTGTGTCATGAACAGGTCTTCAATGGAGATCAGGAAAGGGATTGGACGTAGGCCACGATGCGCCTCGCTGCTTCCACACATTCGGCGGTATCGGCCACCAGCGCCATGCGGATGCGGCCATCGCCCGGATTTTGGCCACCCGCCTCGCGGGCAAGGTAGCTGCCGGGCAGCACGGTGACATTGTATTGAGCCAGCAGGCCGCGGGCGAAGTCGGTGTCGCTTCCCCGCACCTTCGCCCAGAGGTAGAAGCCGGCATCGGGTAGCGCAACCTCCAGAACGTCCGCCAGAAGCGGCGTGACCTGCGCAAACTTGGCACGGTACAGCGCCCGGTTTTCCACCACATGCGCTTCGTCGTTCCAGGCGGCAATGCTGACGGCCTGCACCACCGGCCCCATCGCGCTGCCGTGGTAGGTGCGGTAGAGCAGAAAGGCCTTGATCAGCGCTGCATCGCCTGCCACAAAGCCGCTGCGCAGGCCGGGCACGTTGCTGCGTTTGGACAGGCTGGTAAACGCAATCAGGTTCTTGAAATCGGCCCGGCCCAGTTGGGTGGCGGCTTCCAGCCCGCCCAGGGGGGGCTCGTCGCGGAAGTAGATTTCGCTGTAACACTCGTCGGACGCGATCACAAAGCCGTGCCGGTCGCTCAGGTCAAACAGCTTTTGCCATTCGTCCAGCGGCATTACGGCTCCGGTGGGGTTGCCGGGGGAGCAGACAAACAGCAGTTGCGTGCGGGCCCAGACGTCGGCCGGCACGCTGTCCCAGTCCACCGCGAAATTGCGCGCCGGGTCGCTGGGTGCGTAATAGGGCTCGGCGCCGGCCAGCAGCGCGGCACCTTCGTAGATTTGGTAGAAGGGGTTGGGGCTGATGACCACAGGTTTTTGACTGGGGTCAATCACCGTCTGCGCCAGCGCAAACAGCGCCTCGCGCGAGCCGTTCACCGGCAGCACCTGGGTCGCGGGGTTGATGGCCAGACCGTAGCGGCGTTGTATCCAGTTGGCACAGGCTTCGCGCAATGTGGGTTCGCCGGCCGTGGCGGGGTAGGCTGCCAGCCCGGCCATGGCGCCGGCCATGGTGGTTTTGATGAATTCCGGCGTGGGGTGTTTGGGCTCACCCATGCCCAGGCTGATGGCGCTGTAGGCCGGATTCGGCGTGATGCCCGCAAACAGGGCGCGCAGCCGCTCGAAGGGGTAGGGCTGCAGACGCGAAAGCAATGGATTCATAGGCCAAGGATTATCGGGCCTGTGTGCGGCGGCCCCGCCACAGGCCCTGGCCGTGCTTTCAGGTCCAAAATAAGCATCAAATTGGCAGGTAGCCAGCGTATATATTGACTTTATTGCTATGTAAAAAATAGCAATTGTCAGAAAGGCCGGCCCCGCCTCGGTGCGGGTGGGCACAAGAGGCGCCGGCCTACGGCGGTTTCAGCGCGCTCGGGTAACATTGCCGCATGCGCTTTTCGGGCCGGCGCGCAGTTCGCTACCGGGCTGCCGCCGCCTCCCGCCAACACCTTTCCCAGGCTCAGGAACACAGGGTCTACCGTGCGTCTTTCTTCGATCAAGCTCTCCGGTTTCAAATCTTTCGTCGAGCCCACCAACTTTTTGCTGCCGGGCCAGCTGGTGGGTGTGGTCGGCCCCAACGGCTGCGGCAAGTCCAACATCATGGATGCGGTGCGCTGGGTGCTGGGCGAAAGCCGGGCCAGCGAGCTGCGCGGCGAGAGCATGCAGGACGTCATCTTCAACGGCACCAACCTGCGCAAGCCGGCCAGCCGGGCCAGCGTGGAGCTGGTGTTTGACAACGCCGACCACCGGGCCGGCGGCCAGTGGGCGCAGTTTCCCGAGATCGCCGTCAAACGGGTGCTGACCCGCGACGGCGGCAGCAGCTACTACATCAACAACCAGCCGGTGCGCCGGCGCGACGTGCAGGACGTGTTTCTGGGCACCGGCCTGGGCCCGCGCGCGTATGCCATCATTGGCCAGGGCACCATCAGCCGCATCATCGAATCCAAGCCCGAAGAACTGCGGCTGTTTCTGGAAGAAGCCGCTGGCGTTTCCAAATACAAGGAGCGCCGCCGCGAGACCGAGAACCGTCTGTCTGACACCCGCGAGAACCTGACCCGGGTTGAAGACATCCTGCGTGAGCTGAACGCCAATTTGGAGAAGCTGGAAAAACAGGCCGAGGTGGCACAGGCCTACCACGCGCTACAGACGGACGCCACGCTGCGCCAGCACCAGCTCTGGTGGCTCAAGCGCAACGAGGCCGAAGTGGAGCAGGGCCGCATCAAGGCCGAGGCCGAAAAAGCGGTGAACGACCTGGAGTCGCGCATTGCCGATCTGCGGCAGATCGAATCCGGGCTGGAAACCATCCGCCAGGCGCATTACGCGGCCGGCGACCAGGTGAACCGCGCCCAGGGCCTGTTGTACGAAGCCAGCGCCGAGGTCGGTCGTCTTGAGTCGGAAATCCGTTTCGTGGTGGAGGGCCGCTCGCGCGTCGAGCAACGCCTGGCCACGCTGAAAGAGCAGACCGCGCACTGGGTCCAGCAGCACGAAGCCGCGCAAACCGAACTGGCCAGCATTGCCGAGCAGGACAGCTCCGCCGAAGAGCAGGCCGAGCTGCTGGCCGCGCAGGTCGAAGAGCAAGCCCGCCAGTTGCCCGATCTGGAAGAAGCGCTGCGCCAGGCCCAGGCCAAGGCCAATACCCAGCGCGCCAGTGTGGCCCAGGTGCAGCAGCAAATCCAGGTGCTGGCGGCCGACCAGCGCAACATCGAAGAGCAGTCGCGCCAGCTCACCACCCGGCGCGAACGCCTGCATGCCGACCGCAACGCGCTGGCGCTGCCCGATGAAGCGCGTCTGACCAGTGTGCAGGAGCAGTTGCTGGTGGCGCAGGAAGAATTTGAGGCGACCGACGCGCGGCTGCATGAGCTGCAGGATGCTGTGCCGCAGCTTGACGAAGAGCGCCGCAGCAAGCAACAAGCCGTCAATACCGAATCAAAAACCCACGCCGACCTCTCGGCCCGGATGGAGGCGCTCAAAGCGCTGCAGGAAAAGGTCAAGACCGACGGCAAGCTCAAGCCCTGGCTGGCCAAAC
>JAZKCX010000127.1:0-12161 GCA_040387875.1 Pseudomonadota bacterium
CCGCGGCGCTTGACTTCGATGCTGGCGATCAATGGGCTGTAGGTCTGGAAGGTACGTTCCACGCCTTCGCCGTTGGAGATCTTGCGCACGGTGAAGCCGCTGTTGAGGCCACGGTTGCGCTTGGCGATCACCACGCCTTCGTAGGCCTGCAGGCGCTTGCGCGTGCCTTCAACCACGTTGACGCTGACGATGACGGTATCACCGGGTGAAAATACGGGAATCTTCTTGCCGAGCTTGGCAATTTCTTCCTGCTCGAGGGTTTCGATCAAGTTCATGTTTTTCCTCTAGTGATCATGACCGCGCTGCACAAAAGGCTGGCATGCAAGGCAGGGGCCAGCGGCCGGTCAGAGGATCGAAAAGCCTTTGATTATAGCAATCTCTGGCCGGGTTGGGCCAGAACTGCTTCATCCTGCGCGCTCAAGCGCCCTGCCTGCCGCGCCGCAGCAATCAGATCGGGCCGCCGCGCTGCCGTAATCTGCAGCCGCTGGTCGCGCCGCCAGCGCTCGATGTGGCCGTGGTGGCCGGACATCAGCACCTCGGGCACCGGGTGGCTGGCGCCGCCCTGCTGCCAGATTTCGGGCCGGGTGTAGTGTGGGCAATCGAGCAGGCCATCGAGCTGCGGATTGAAGCTGTCGAGCTGGTGGCTGCCTTCGTCGTTCAGCACGCCCGGCTGCAGCCGGGCTACGGCGTCGAGCAACGCTACCGCCGCAATCTCGCCGCCAGAAAGCACAAAGTCGCCCAAACTGATCTGCTGGTCGATGTGGGTGTCAATGAAACGCTGGTCCAGTCCTTCGTAGCGGCCGCAGACCAGAATCGCCCCGCTGCTGTCCGACCAGCCGGCTACGCCTGCGTGGTCCAGCCGCGGGCCGATGGGCGAAAAAAGCACGGCCGGCGCGCTGTCCTTGCGCTCGGCACGAATGGCCGCCAGGCACTGCGCCAGCGGCTCGGCCAGCATCACCATGCCGGGGCCGCCGCCAAACGGCCGGTCGTCGACGCGGCGGTAGTTGCCATCGGCAAAGTCACGCAGTTGCCAGAGCTTGACCTCGACCAGGCCCGACTCGAACGCACGGCGTGTCACGCCGCTGGCCAGAAACGGCGCAAACAGCTCGGGGAACAGGGTGATGACGTCGAAGCGCATGGGCAACGCGTTGCCGGTCAGTAATCGGGCTGCCAGTCGACGGTAATGCGTTTGCCGGGCAGGTCTACCGCGTCAATGTAGACGGCCACAAACGGAACCATGCGCTCAATGGTTTTTTCGTTTTCCACCGCCTCGATCACCAGCACCGTTTGCGGCCCGGTCGAGAGCAGGTCTTTCACCATGCCCAGCGCCACGCCTTCACGGTTGACCACGTTCAGGCCCAGCAGATCGATCCAGTAGTACTCGCCGTCACCGGCCGTCGGAAAGCTGGAGCGCGGCACAAAAATGCGCGCGCCGCGCAGCGCCTCGGCGGCGTTGCGGTCGTCCACGGCATGGGCCGAGGCAACGACGGAATCGGAGTGTTCCTTGGCTTCGCGAATCTTGAGCAGGCGGGTTCCGGAAAAAAGGCGTGCGCCCTTCTCGGAGGCCTGCAGATACCAGCGCTTGGAGGAAAAAAGCGCTTCAGGCTGGTTGCTGTGCGAGAGCACCCTGAACCAGCCCTTGATGCCCCAGGCATCGGTGATGCGGCCCACCTCGATGGCATCGGCCGGCAGTTCGGCGGGCTCGAGGTCGGGCATTGTCACCATGCTGGGAGCGGACATGGCGGGCGGCGGTGCGCCCGGTCCAGAACCTTCAGGAAGCTCAGACTGCCTTGGCGGCAGCCTGTTGCACCAGACGCTCCACCGTGGGAGACGCCTGCGCGCCCACACCGCGCCAGTAGGTCAGGCGGTCCTGCGCAATGCGAATGCTTTCTTCGCCGCCCTTGGCGATCGGGTTGTAAAAACCGATGCGCTCAATGAAACGGCCATCGCGGCGAACACGTTTGTCGGCCACAACAATGTTGAAAAACGGACGGGCTTTTGCGCCGCCGCGGGAGAGTCGAATGACGACCATGATTATTCCTTCGGGTGGGGGGCGGGAAGGCCCCGAAAATTTGCCAGCGTTGAGACACGCGACATGGCCACCCGGCCAGCGACACGCTGCAAAGCCTGCGATTATAGCTTTTTGCGGCTCCTGGCAACCCTGCGCCGCCCGCGGGCTGGCTTTAGGCTGAATAATGCGGCCATGAAAAACAAAACCCTCGCGGCATGGATCGCGCTTGTAGGCGGCCCGCTGGGCATGCACCGCTTTTATCTGTATGGCCTGTCGGACACCCTGGGCTGGCTGCTGCCCCTGCCCACCGCGCTGGGCCTGTACGGCATCCAGCGTGTCAAGGACAACGGGCTGGACGACCAATGGAGCTGGGTGCTGATTCCCTTCATTGGTTTCACCATTGCCGGCTGCGCGTTGATGGCCATTGTTTATGGCCTGACCACCAAGGAAAAATGGAACGCCCGCTACAACCCGCAGGCGCCCGATAGCGCAAAGCCCGGCCAGACGAACTGGCTGACGATTGGCGCGGTGGTGCTGGCACTGCTGTTTGGCACCACGGTGCTGGTGTCCAGCGTGGTGTTCAGCTTTCAGCGCTACTTTGAATACCAGATCGAAGAAGGGCGCAAGATTTCGCAGTAGCCGCAAGCTCAGGCACTGAATTTTTCCCTGGCGCGCCGGGAGAATTCGTTGGTGAAGGTTTTGGCCAGCGTAATTTTCTCGGGCCTGACGCTGCCATCAAAGCCCGCCAAGGCGCGCAACGCGGTACGGGCGCCCTCCTCCGGAATCAGGCCATCCAGCGCAATCGCTTCGCGCATCTTGTTGAATGACGCCAGGTACAGCGCACGGTCGCCCAGCAGGTAGTTTTCGGGCACGGCCTTGAGCAGGTCACCCGGTCCCGCGGTCTGCAGCCATTTAAGTGCCCGCACCACGCCGTTGGCGAGTGCCTGGCAGCTGCGTGGATGGCGCTGCACAAACTCCAGCGGCGCATACAGGCAGGCGGCCGGCATGGGTCCGCCGAATATGTCCAATGTGTCTTTCAGCGTGCGGGTGTCGCAGATGATGCGCACGTCGCCCTTTTGTTCCAGCATGGTCATCACCGGGTCGGTATTGCACATTGCGTCGATCTGGCCGGATCGCAGCGATGCCAGAGCACCCGCCGAGGCGCCCACGCCAACAAAACGCACATCGCTGGCTTTCAGGCCGGCACGCGACAGCACCAGGCTGGCCGCCATGTCGGTGGGCGAACCCGGCGCCGTAATGCCAATCTTTCGGCCGCGCAGGTCGGCCACGGCGCTGTAGTAAGGCATGCTGCGGGTGGATACGCCGATGGCAATCTGCGGCGCGCGCGCCTGCAATACGAAGGCCTGGAACATCTGGCCTTTGCTTTGCAGCGCAATGGTGTTTTCGAAAGCACCACTCACCACATCGGCAGCGCCGCTGGCCGCTGCCTGCAAGGCCAGCTCGGCACTGGCGTAGTCGGCCACGTCAACATCCAGTCCCTCGGTTCTGAAGTAGCCCAGCTGGTCGGCAATGGTGAGCGGCAGGTAGGACAGCGCGGCCTTGCCGCCTACTGCAATGGTGAGCCGCGGCTTCTCGGGACGCGGTTCGGCGCGCAGCGTCGGCATGCCCGCGCTGACTGCACCAAGCGCCGCTGCGGCTGTGAACCGCCTGCGGTCCAGCACCATGGATTTCCCCTTTCGCTTTTGTGGCACCAGCTTAGTGCGAGGTGCTGCAAAGTGCATCGGGAACATCCCCGTGCGGGTTTTCACGCAAGCAAACGGTATAGGTGTTGCAGAGTGAAACACCCTGGGGAGAAAAACGAAGACCTTGGCGCCAAATGCAGCGTTTAACGCCGCTCGAAAAGCGCGTGCGCAATGGTGCCCAGGTCCACATACTCCAGCTCGCTGCCAGCCGGCAGGCCGCGCGCCAGCCGCGTGACCTTGAGACCGCGCGCCTTCAGTGCTTCGCTGATGGCGTGTGCCGTAGCCTCGCCCTCGGCGGTAAAACCGGTGGCCAGAATCACCTCCTGCACCACACCGTTGGTGGCGCGCGCCATCAACTCGTGCAAGCCGATTTCTTTCGGGCCAATGCCGTCGAGCGGGCTCAGCTTACCCATCAGCACAAAGTACAGGCCCTTGTAGGCTGCGGTACGCTCTACCGCCGACTGGTCGGCCGGGGTTTCGATCACACACAACTTGGTCTGGTCACGCCGCTCGTCGCGGCAGGTGCTGCAGACCTCGGCTTCGGTGAAGGTGTGGCACAGCGCGCAATGCCGCACCGTGCTGGTGGCCTGGTGCAAGGCGCGCGACAGGGCTTCGGCCCCTTCGCGGTCCCGTTGCAGGAGATGAAAGGCCATGCGCGAGGCCGACTTCATGCCCACGCCGGGCAGGCGCCGCAGCGCCTGGATCAGGGTTTCAAGGGCACCGGAGTCAGCCATGCGTCATGCGGAACGACAGGCTCAAAACGGGAATTTCATTCCGCCTGGGAGACCGGGCATCCCCGCAGTGATCTTGCCCATCTTTTCCTGGCTGGTTTCTTCGGCGCGGCGCACCGCAGCATTGAAGGCGGCCGCCACCAGGTCTTCCAGCATGTCCTTGTCGTCGGCCAGCAGCGAGGGGTCGATGGTGATGCGCTTGACGTCGTGTTTGCAGGTCATGGTGACCTTGACCAGCCCGGCGCCAGACTCACCGGTCACTTCGACGTTGGCCAGCTCTTCCTGCGCTTTTTTCACGTTGTCCTGCATGGCCTGGGCCTGCTTCATCAAACCGGCGAGTTGTCCTTTGTTGAACATGGTTTTTCCTTCTTGGGTGGTTCAAAGATTCTTGATACTGCCCGGCACGATTTTTCCGCCATAGTCGCGCAGCATCTGCTGCACAAACGGGTCGGCCAGAATGGTTTCTTCCGCACGCCGCTGCAGCTCTGCCGCTGCGGCCGCATTGCGGCGCGCTGGCGTATCGGTGACGGGGCCGGTTTCCAGCACCAGCGCCACGGCATGGCCTTGGCCGAGCAGCGCGGTTTGCAATTTGTCACGGGTGGCCGCCTGGTTCAGCGAGGCCCGCTCGACCCGCAGCACCCATTCTGCCGTATCGCGCAGCACCAGTTGTGACTGCAGGGCCAGCTCGCGCACCAACCCCACCATGGTTTCTGCGTTGACCAACTGCTGCACCAGCGCATGCCAGAAATCACCCAGTTCGGTGGGCTGCACGGCAGCAGCGGCGGTATTTTCTGCCACCCGTTGCTCGGTGCGCGGCGTGGGCTCGGGCTGCTCACGCACCTGTATCGCTACAAAATCTGTAGCTATCGGGGCAATATTCGCGCCGGCTACCGGTATATTTTGTTCAATTTTCGGTGCTGCAGGGGGTAGAACGGCTATCGAAGCCGGGGGCATTGGCAGCGCAGGTGGCCGGGGCGCGGGCGCTGCGGCAGCGCGTAGCGCCGTATCAGCCGGCGTCAGAGTTTTTTTTTCCGCTGCGGCCACTGGGCGCTGCGCCGGTTTGAACGCCAGCAGGCGCAGCAGCACCATGGTCAGCGCGGCATATTCGTCGGGGGCCAAACCCAGCTCGCTGCGGCCGTGCAGGCACAGGCTGTACAGCAACTGCGTTTCATCCGGCGGCATCAGCCCCGCCAGGCGGGCGGTTTCGGCAGCGTCGTGGTCGGCGCCATCGTCAAAGCCGCCATCACCGGGGCCGGCCGCCATCTGCCGAACCGCCATGCGCTGCAGCACCAGCGTCATTTCTTCCAGCGTCGAAGCGGCGCTCAGGCCCTGGATGCGCAGGCCGTCGCTGGTCTCCACCACCGTCTTGCCATCGCCCCGCGCCAGCGCGTCGATCAGGCCGAACACATGGCTGCTGTCCACGCTGCCCAGCATGCGGCGCACCGTGTCTTCTTCAATTTTGCCGCTACCAAAAGCAATCGCCTGGTCGGTCAGTGACAGCGCATCCCGCATCGAGCCGCGGGCGGCGCGGGCCAGCAGGCGCAGCCCCGGCGCATCGGCCGGCACGGCCTCGGCCTGGAGCACCTGCTGCAGATGCTCCAGCACTGTCTCGGGGGCCATGGGCCGCAGGTTGAACTGCAGACAGCGCGACAACACCGTAGCAGGCACCTTCTGCGGATCGGTGGTGGCAAGCACGAACTTGAGGTATTCGGGCGGCTCTTCCAGCGTTTTGAGCATCGCGTTGAACGCGGTGTTCGACAGCATGTGCACTTCGTCGATCATGAAGACCTTGAAGCGGCCCTGCACCGGCTTGTAGACCGCCTGTTCCAGCAGCGCGGCGATCTCGTCTACGCCGCGGTTGGATGCCGCGTCGAGCTCGGTGTAATCCACAAAACGGCCACTGTCGATGTCGCGGCAGGCCTGGCATACACCGCAGGGCGTGGCGGTGACACCGCCCTGCCCGTCCGGCCCCTGGCAATTGAGCGACTTGGCCAGAATGCGCGACACCGTGGTTTTACCCACGCCGCGGGTGCCGGTGAACAAATAGGCGTGGTGCAGCCGCTGCTGGGTCAGCGCATTGGACAGCGCCTGCACCACATGCTGCTGCCCCACCAGCTCCGAAAAGGTCTTCGGGCGGTATTTGCGGGCAAGCACGAGGTAGGACATACGGGCATTCTACGGGTGGCGACCTAAGCGACTACCGCGCAACACGAGGCCTTCAGGCAACAAACGGTAGCCGTTGTACTGCGGCAATTACCCCGCCAAGCCCACATACACATTCTGCACATCGTCGTTGCCGTCGATGGCGGCCAGAAAGGCCTCAACTTCTTCCAGATGTTCAGGGCTCAGGCTGGCGGGATCGACCGGGTTTTTGGGCTTGTAGCCGAGCTTGGCCGACAGCACGCTGAAGCCGTGTGTTGGCAAGGCGCGGCTGACCAGATCGAGGTCGGCGGGGTCGGTCAGGAACAGCGTGACGTTGGCTTCTTCGCCGGGCTCGAAGTCCTGCGCGCCGGCTTCGATGGCGGCGAGTTCGGGGTCGGCACCGGCCACGGCGGGTTCGGCTTCGATCAGGCCCAGATGGTCAAAGTCCCAGGCCACCGAGCCCGAGGT
Source organism: Pseudomonadota bacterium (assembly GCA_040387875.1). Classification (GTDB taxonomy): domain Bacteria; phylum Pseudomonadota; class Gammaproteobacteria; order Burkholderiales; family Burkholderiaceae_C; genus PCRC01. The sequence goes on from JAZKCX010000127.1 coordinate 7,056, forward strand.
ACCGAGCTGCCCCTTGCGAAACAGCACCCGCATTTCGGGCGCGGTGCGGTTCACGTTGTCGGTCAGGCATTCCACCATCACTGCTACGCGGTGCGGCGCAAAACCTTCGTACATCACATGGTCGAAATGCACCGATTCGCCGGTAAGCCCCGCGCCCTTCTTGATGGCGCGCTCCAGCGTTTCCTTGGGCATGGAAACCTTGCGGGCCTGCTCCACCACCAGCCGCAGGCGCGAGTTGGAAGCCGGGTCGGCCCCGGCTCGCGCGGCGATCATGATGTCCTTGGCCAGCCGGCCAAACAGCTTGCCCCTGGCATTTGCGGCCAGTTCCTTGCCTTTTGCTTTCCACTGCGCGCCCATGTCGTGTTCCTTGGTGTGTAGCGCTTGCCGCGCCTGTTGTTGTGTGAATGTCCGGCGTGGTGTGCGGTTACCGCAAGGCGCGCACCACCGGAAGCGGTGTGTTTATACACCTGTTACACCGCCGCGTTGACGGGCCGGCACCCATGCAGGAAGATGGGCCATGCACTCCCACCACACCCTCTCTCGCACTTTGAGCCGCCGCACCACGTTGCGGGGCTTGGCGGCGCTGGCCGCATTGCCCCTGCTGCCGGCCTGCACGCCCAAGCCCCAGGCAGCGCCACAAACCGGCGCACCCACCGTGGTGGCGCTGAACAAACCTGTCGCCTTCTGGCGCGACAAACTCAGCGCCGAGGCTTATGCCGTGCTGTTCAACGAAGACACCGAACCGCCCTTCAGCACCCCGCTCGACAAGGAAAAACGTGCCGGAAAATTTGTCTGCGCCGCCTGCCATCTGCCGCTGTTCGAAAGCACGGCCAAGTTCGACAGTGGCACTGGCTGGCCCAGCTTTACCCAGCCCATCAGCGGCCACATGGCCAGCAAACGTGACTTCAAACTGATCCTGCCGCGCACCGAATACCACTGCGCGCGCTGTGGTGGTCACCAGGGCCATGTGTTTGACGACGGCCCGCCGCCGCTGGGCCAGCGCTGGTGCAACAACGGCCTGGCGCTGCGGTTTGTGCCGCAGGAAGAGGCTTTGCCGGAACTGCGCGGCTAGGGTTTTTAACAGCCCACTACAATGGCACCTGACGGGCCTTCCCGCATGGTAAAGCGGCCAACCGGGTCAGGTGGGGAACCAAGCAGCCCTAACTGTGGAGTCAGTGCCGGGGTCAAGGCTCGTCAACCTTCTTCTTTGCTTTTCTGGGCACCCAGCCAGTCGAGCGTTCCCTGTGCCGCGTGCTTGCCAGTAGCGAAACACGCAGTTAGCAGGTAGCCGCCGGTCGGCGCCTCCCAGTCGAGCATTTCGCCGGCGCAGAACACGCCGGGCAGCGCGCCCAGCATCAAACCCTTGTCCATGGCCTCGAACGGCACGCCGCCCGCGCTGCTGATGGCTTCGTCGATGGGTCTTGCAGCCACCAGCCGCAGCGGCAGCGCCTTGATGCTGCGGGCCAGCGTGGCCGCATCGTTCATTTCGTCTTTGCCCAGCACCTCGTACAGCAGCGCGGCCTTGATACCTTCCAGGTGCAGCCGGCTTTTCAGGTGGCTGGACAGCGAGCGGGCGCCGCGCGGGTGCTGAATTTCTTTCAGCACCTGTTCGGGCGTTTTGTCGGGCAGCAAATCGATCTGCATCACGGCCTCGCCGTGTGCAGTAATCTGGTCGCGCAACAGGGCCGACGCGGCATAAACCAGGCTACCTTCCACCCCAGTAGCGGTAGCCACAAATTCGCCTTTGCGTTTGAACTCCTCGCCGCTGGCCGAGGTAAACGCCAGTGCCACCGACTTGAAAGGCTGGCCGGCAAAACGGCTGGCGAAGTGTTCGGTCCAGCCGGTCTGGCGGGCGGTGGCCACATCGAAGCCACAGTTCGATGGCCGCAGCGGCGCCACCGGCACCCCCCGCGCCTGTAACAAGGGCACCCAGGCGCCGTCGGAGCCCAGCCGGGCCCAGCTGCCGCCGCCCAGCGCCAGCAGCACCGCATCGGCCTGCACCACCTGCTCGCCTTGCGGGCCGGCAAAAAGCAAGTCGCCCGCAGCATTCCAGCCCCGCCAGCGATGGCGCATGTGGAACTGCACACCAGCCGTACGCAGCCGGTGCAGCCAGGCGCGCAGCAGCGGCGCGGCCTTCATGCTGGCAGGGAAGATGCGGCCAGAGCTGCCCACAAAAGTTTCCACGCCCAGCGCCAGCGCCCAGTCGCGCAACTGCTGTGGCCCCCAGTGCTGCAGCAGCGGCGCGATGTGCGGGTTGCGTGCGCCAAAGCGGGTGGAAAACAGCGCCAGCGGCTCGGAATGCGTCAGGTTGAGTCCGCCCTTGCCGGCCAGCAAAAACTTGCGGCCGACCGAGGCCATGGCATCGAACACATGCACTTGCTGCCCCGCCGCCGCCAGCACTTCGGCCGCCATCAGGCCGGCTGGGCCACCACCAATTACCACCAACTTGTTCATCGATTCCGTTCTGCGCTTTCGCGTTTGTTGTGCTTTTTATGCCGCGTCAATTTCCACCATGGCGCCTTCGCCGGTGAGCAGCGCCACCCGCACCGTCTGGCCGGGGTAGATGGCCTGTACTGCGCTGCGGTAGGCCTGCATCTGCAGCACCAGCGCGGCCTGGGTTTGTGGCCGGCTGTGCGATTTGTAGTCGAGCACCCACCAGTGTCCGCCGTCGCGCCGTCGCACCAGCCGGTCCAGCCGCAGCACTTCGCCGTGCTGCACCAGCTCCACCTCGTTGCCCTGCCAGTTGACCACATCCGGGTTCCAGGCCCAGGCCGCCGCGCCATTGCGGATGCGCAGCGCAAGCGTGTGCGCACGCTCGGTCTGCGCCGGTGTGAGGTCGAACTCGCGCGCGGCGCGGCGCTGCTGCTCGGCAGGCCATTGCGCTACCGGGCTGGCCGACAGCGGCGCCCATTCCAGCAGCCGGTGCAGGGCCAGACCGATGCGCGATTCAACGCTGGGCGTGGCTGCCTCCATTTCAATTTTTGTAGCGGCAGATTCAATATCCACGCCGGCCAGTGGCAATATTTGTATTGAAAATGGGCTTTTTTCGGGTTCCCGGCTGCTCTGGGCCACTGGTGCAGGCGCAGATGGCACCGGCTCGGCCTGCGGACCCACACGCTGCCACCAGCTGGATTCGCTGGTGCGGTGCGGCGCGATGGACGACAGCACCAGCTGCGCCTGCGCCCGCGTGATGGCCACGTAGAGCGCATTAAGTTCCTCGCGGGCGCGGGCCGCCTGCTCGGCCTGCAGCACCCCAGTTGCACAGGCCGGAGGCTGTGTTTCGCTGGCCAGAAAAACAAAGCGCTGCGGATGCCTGGCCTCACCGGGCCAGTCCACCAGCAGGCCCATGCTCTCGGCGCGCGGCGCGGGGGCATCGCAATCGAGCAGCAGCACGAGCGGCGCTTCCAGCCCCTTGGCGCCATGCACGGTGAGCAGGCGCACGGCCTTGGCGTCGGTCCGGCTGGGTGCGCGCACGCCGCCGGCCTTGAGCGCACGCACGAAACCATAGGGCGTGGTGTAGCGGGCGCCATCCACCGACAGCGCTGCGCCCAGCAGCGCACGCAGGTTGGCCAGCACTGCGGCGCGCTGGGTGGCGGGCGCGGCGGCGGCAAAGCGGGCCAGTACATCGCCGTCGTGATAAATCGCATCGAGCGCGTCGTGCGGTGGCCAGGCAGCCAGCCAGGCCTGCCAGCGCAGCAGCACAGGGCGGGTGTCTTTCAGGCGCTGCGGCAGGTCTTCCGCAGTCTGCAGCAGATCAAACCAGCTCTGCCGGTTGCCGTTGGCGGCCGCAATGCGGTGCGCCAAGGCCAGCGTTACTAGCTCGGCATCCGGGACGCCAAACAGCGGCGATTTGAGCGCCTGCGCCAGCGACAAATCGTGCGCGGGCGAGACCAGCACATCGAGCAGGGCCACGATGTCCTGTACCTCCGGCGCATCGGCCAGATCGTTTTTCTCGGGCTGCTGGGTGGGAATGCGCAGCGCCTGCAGCTCTTCCTGCATCACGGCCAAGCGATCGCGTTTACGGGCCAGCACCATCACGTCTTTGGCTTGCAGGCCAATGGCAAGCTGCGCCGCAATCCAGTGCGCGGCCTGCCGGCACTCCTGAGTGCGCAGCGTTTCCTCGGGCAGCTCGCGTGGGGTGGTCAGGCTGTCCCGCCACAGCGTGGCGTCGCGCGCGGCCTGGGCTTCGGTCTGCTCACGTGCTATCTGCGGCAGCGCCAGCACCGCGCCGGGCTGGTCTGATTCGGTGGTGTGGCTGCGATAGCCGGTGTACTCGCCCGCTTGCTGGGCCTGCAACATGACGGCGTTGACGGCGGCGGTCACCTGCAGCGCGTTGCGGCGGGTGTGGTCGCAGCTCAGCAGATCGCCGCCCAGCACCTCGCGCACAAAAGCCTGGGCTGCGATGAAAACCTGCGGCTCGGCGCGGCGAAAGCGGTAAATGCTCTGCTTGGGGTCGCCCACAATAAAGACGCTGGGCGCCGTACCTCCGGCGCCGGCATAGCTTGCCAGCCAGCCCGACAGCGCCTGCCACTGAAGCGGATTGGTGTCCTGAAACTCGTCGATCAGCAGATGGCGTATGCGCGCGTCCAGCCGCTCCTGCACCCAGCCGCTGAGCACGGGGTTGGTCAGCAGCGTGAGCGCAGCCCGCTCTACATCGTTCATATCAACCCAGCCCCGCTCACGCTTGAGCGCAGCAAACTCGGCGATCAGCACCCGTGTGAGCCGCGCCATGCGCTGCTGATAGAGCCAGGCCGCGTGCTGGTGCTGCGCAGCGACGATATGCAACACGGCTTCCTGTGCGGCCCGCACTTGTTCCAGGCCTACAATTTTTTCGCTGAACTTGCGCGGCGTGCCGTCTTTGGTGAGCAGGCTGTCAATGGCGGCTTCCAGGCTGCCGGCTGTGAGGGCCTGTTCCAGTGCGCTGCCTTTGGCCGCAAAGCTGGGCGCGCTGGCGCGACCCAGCGCACTGGCGGCGGCGCGCAGTTGCTGCTGGCAGGCGCTTTGGTGAAACAGCGCAGCGGGCTCATCCAGCCCCGCAAACGCGGGATAGAGTGCGGCGAAGGGCTCGACCGATGCGCCTACCCTGCCGTGCGCATCGGCCAGCGC
>JAZKCX010000128.1:0-20054 GCA_040387875.1 Pseudomonadota bacterium
AAGGTCGCGCCGTTCTACTACTACCCTGGCTGGTGGGAAGGTGGTCCCGAGGTGGATTTCTTCATCAACCAGAAGGCCTTTGATGCGCTGTCGTCCGAAAACAAAGCCATCGTCGAAGCCGCTTCCATGCTGGCGCATACCGACATGCTGGCCAAATACGACGCCCTGAACCCCACGGCCCTGAAGCAGCTGATTGGCGCCAAGACCAAGGTGCTGGCCTTCCCGCAGCCGGTGCTCGATGCCTCCTTCAAGGCAGCGCAGGAAGTCTATGCCGAGCTGTCGGCCAAAAACGAAGACTGGAAAAAGATCTACGCCGATCTTCGCAACTTCCAGCGCGACCAGGTGGCCTGGTTCCGTCTGAGCGAAGGCCGTTTCGACTCCTTCATGGCGGCGCAAAAACTCTGATTTTTCAGAACACGCCTCTTCGAAAGCCCCGCCCTGCGGGGCTTTTTCTTTGGGGCGGCGGTTTTGCGCCGCAGGAGTGTTGCAAACAGGCGAAAGCAGTGTGCCAAATTTCACCGGTTTATTCGGTATTTGAAACAGCCGGGGGTGTTGCAAACTTACTGTGGTTCAATTTGTAAAACCCCCGCACCATGCACGGGGTGACCCTGGATTTCCATGCATGACGCGCCGCCCGTGATCCGCCCATCACAAACCTTGCCCGCCCGGCTTAGGCACGTGCTCCGGGTGTACCCGCTCTACTGGGCCCCGGCTGCGCTGGGTCTGGCGCTGCTGCTGGTATGGCAGTTCATTGCCTGGGAAATGCGCGGCTCGTGGTTGCAGTCGCAGTACTTCACCCGCTGGGCGGCCCGGCTCACCCACGAAGTTCAGGCCGGGCCCAACCCGGCGCTGCGGGTGCCACAGACCGGGCCTTTTGATGAGCGGCTGGGCTATACCCACATTCCCGCGTTTACCGTGCGGCTGCAGCAGGCGGGCCATGGGGTGCTGGCCCAATCGCGCCAGTCAGAAGCGCTGATCGACTTCATGGACAGCGGATTTTTTGCACCCTTCCAGGAAAAAACCCAGGCCGGGCTGCAGGTACTGGACTGCCGCCGGGAGCCGCTGTTTGCCGCCCGGGTGCCGCGGCAGGTCTACCCCAGCTACGAGGCCATTCCACCGCTGCTGGCGCAGGCGCTGGCTTTTATTGAAAACCGCGAACTGCTGTCGACCGACGCGCCCCGGCACAACCCTGCCCTGGAGTGGGGCCGGCTGGGCCGGGCGGTGCTGGACCAGGGGCTGACGCTGATTGACGGCGACCATCCCGCCGCGGGCGGCAGCACGCTGGCCACGCAGATTGAGAAGTACCGCCATTCCCCCGAAGGCCGCACCACATCCGCCACCGACAAATACCACCAGATGGTGTCGGCGTCGGTGCGGGCCTATGCCGAGGGGGCCGACACCGTGGCGGCGCGCCGGCGCATTCTGCTCGACTACGTCAACAGCCTGCCATTGGGCGCGGTGCGCGGTTTTGGCGATGTCAATGGCATTGGCGATGGGCTGGCCGCCTGGTACGGCGCTGGCTTTGCCACCGCCAATCTGGCCTTGCGCCAGCCCCAGGCGCAGCCGGACGGCCTGGCGCTGCGTGGCCTGGCCCTGCGCCAGGTGCTGAGCCTGTTCATCGCCCAGCGCCGGCCGGCGTTTTATTTTGGGGCTGGCCAGCGCCAGCTGGGCCTGGTGCTCGACAGCTATTTGCGCCTGCTGGGGCAAGAAGGCGTTGTTGCGCCGGCCCTGCGCGATGCCGCACTGCAGGCCAAACTGGTGGTGCTGGAGCGCTACCGCGAGCCCGCAGGCTCCGGCATCGACTTTGACGAGCGCAAGGCGGCCAGCCTGCTGCGCATCCAGCTGGCTTCGCTGCTGCAGGTGCCCAGCCTGTACGAACTGGATCGGCTTGATCTGCAGACGGTGAGCACCATCGAAGGCAAGGTGCAGGCCGACGTCACCACGCTGCTGAACCGGCTGCGCGAGCCGCAGGCTGCCAAGGCCGCCGGGCTGCTCGACAAACAGCTGCTGCAGCGCGGCGACCCGGCGCGTCTGCTCTACAGCTTTGCCCTGTACGAAAGCGGCGACAAGGTGAACCGGGTGCGGGTGCAGACCGACAACCTGGACCAGCCTTTTGACATCAACAATGGCGCCAAACTCGAGCTGGGCTCCACCGCCAAGCTGCGCACGCTGGTGAGCTATCTGGACATCATCGCGTCCCTGCATGCGGGACTGGCTGGGCTCGACCCTGCCGTGCTGGCCGGCATGAAGGTGGCGCGCAAGGACAGGCTCACGCGCTGGGCCATAGACCACCTGCGCGCAGCTCCCAACAAAAGCCTGCCCGCCATGCTGGAGGCGGCCATGCAGCGGCGCTATTCGGCCAACCCTGCCGAGGCTTTTTACACTGGCGGCGGCCTGCACACCTTTGCCAACTTCAAGCCCGAAGACAACACCAAAACACCCAATTTGTACGAGGCGCTGCGCGACTCGGTGAACCTGGTGTTCATCCGCCTGATGCGTGACGTGGTGCACCACCATATTTACCGCGATCCGTCGTCGGCCGCACGCATTCTGGAAGACCCCGACCACCCCGACCGCGAGGTTCTGTTGAACCGTTTTGCCGACCGCGAGGGCGCGCAGTTCATGCGCAGCTTCTACCGCAAATACCGGGGCCAGAAAGGGGGCGACATTGCCGAGACGCTGGTAGCCGGCGTGCGTCCCACGCCGCTGCGCCTGGCGGTGATTTTTCGCTCACTGGAGCCGGCCGCAACGCTAGACGGGTTTGTGGCCTTCGTGGCCCAGACCCTGCCGGCCGCAAAAATTCCGCGCGCCACGCTGGAGAAGCTGTTTGACCAGCATGCGCCGGGCAACTTTTCGCTGAGCGACCGGGGCTACCTGGCGCATGTGCACCCGCTGGAGTTGCTGGTGGCCGCCCATCTGCGCAGGCATCCCGACGCCACGCTGGCGCAGACCCTGGAAGCCGGAGCGGCGGCGCGGCGCGAGGTCTACAGCTGGTTGTTCCGTGCCCGGGCCCGCAGTGCGCAGGACACGCGCATCCAGTCGCTGCTGGAGCTGGACGCGTTTGTGGAAATTCACCGCGGCTGGCAGCGCCTGGGTTACCCGTTTGCCAGCCTGGTGCCTTCGTATGCCACCGCCATCGGCAGCTCGGGCGACCGCCCTGCGGCGCTGGCCGAGCTGATGGGCATTGTGGTCAACCAGGGGCGGCGCCAGCCTACCGTGCATCTGGAAGAACTGCAGTTTGCCCAAGGCACACCCTATGAAACCCGGCTGCAGCGGCAGCCCGTGGTGCCGGAGCAGGTGTTGCCGCCGGAAGTGACTGTCACCGTGCGCAAGGCACTGGCGCTGGTGGTGAACGAGGGCACGGCAAAGCGCCTCAAGGGCGCCGTGCCTGGCCCTGGCGGCGAGCCTCTGCAGGTGGGCGGCAAAACCGGTACCGGCGACAACCGCGTCAATACCTACGGCGCAGGTGGCGCACAAACCGGCTCACGCGCCATCAACCGCACCGCCACCTTTGTGTTCTTTCTGGGCGACCGCCACTTTGGCACTCTCACGGCCTATGTGCCCGGCCAGGCAGCCGATGGCTACCGTTTTACCAGCGCGCTGCCGGTGCAGATTCTCAAGGAGATGGCGCCCTTGTTGCGCCCGGTGGTGGGCGTGCCCGCAGGCGAGGTCTGCCGCGAAGGCAGCAATGCCTTCCGGCTCAGCCGCGAAATACGGCTCGAACAGCAGCCCACACAGGTAGCGCTGCCGCCGCAGCGCTGAGCGGTGCTTGGCCCTGTCCTACAGGCGCAGACAGCCACCGCCTATGCCGCGCGGCTGCGGGAATATCTAAATTGAAAACAGCTCCGCTATGGAGCGGTTTCAACCAAGGAAATGTGATGACCAACACCAGTGTGGGACAGGGTGCCGGGCGCGACGGCAACGAAAACGTTGTCAACAGGAATCAGCCCGCCAAGAAAACTTTTGGCGAAGAGGGCAGCAACAAAACCCAGAAAAAGCCCGATCCCCATGCCCAACCATCGGACGTGCCGAACGAGGGCAAATACGTCGGGAAAAGTCCGTTTGTGCGCTAGTTTTTACACAAAATGCGGCTCAGGCCCGCGTGGAATAAGCGTTTATCGCTATTAATTTTGAAGCAAAGAAAAAGCCCCGTGGACAGGGGCTTTGAGGGGTGTTGGGAGGCCTTCTTTGGACCTTAAAAAACGTAACCTTGGCGGAGAGGGTGGGATTCGAACCCACGGTACCTTGCGGTACGCCTGATTTCGAGTCAGGTACATTCGGCCACTCTGCCACCTCTCCACTTGATCAAGCCCACTATTCTAGCAGTGGCTTGGCGCGCGATTTCTTCCGGAGGGTGCGAATTCAGCCCAGCAAACCGTAGGTGCGGGCGTAGTGAATGGTCTGGGTGCGGCTTTTTACATTCAGGCGGCGGAACAGGCGCCACAAGTGCACCTTCACGGTGTGTTCGCTGATGCCCAGTTCCTCGGCGATTTCGCGGTTGGAGAGGCCACGGTCCAGCATGACCAGCAGCTGCTTTTGCCGCTTGGACAGTTTTTCGTCTACCGCTTCCAGCTCTTCAAAACCGGCGTCGGCGGTGAGCAAGGCCCGCAGCGCAGCGCCGATCTCGGTCACACCGGCGGATTTTTCGATGTAAACGTCGGCGCCGCTTTCAATGCACAGCTCTTCAAAATCTTCAGCCGGGGAGCCGGAGATAACGGCCAGCGGCACTTTGGCGTAGCGTTGGGTGAGCTCGCGCACACCGGAGACGCCCCGCGCGTCGGGCAGCTTCAGATCAAGGCAGATCAGGGTGGGTTCACCGTGTTTGACCACAGCCGCCTCCATGGCGCCTACGGTTTCAAGCTCGATCACTTCGGTGCCAGGACGCAGCCGCCGCAAAACGGTGGAGATGGCGTCGCGCATCAGGGGATGGTCATCAATAACGTAAAGACTCACAGCGGTAATGCTTTCTAAATTTTTAGCCTGGTGCCAGATTACCCGGCCCGGGAATCCCCAGTCACGGCGTTTATGCGCCAATCGACGGGCAAGTTCAAGAGGTAAGTGGACCTATTAGGGATTTTCCCGATACATCCATTTTGCGCCTTTATGGGTTAACCCACGGTTGGAAATGCCCCCAAATCCAAGTGCAATTCAGTAATTCAGCCCCATGGCCTCCCGCACATCCCGCATGGTTTCGCGTGCGGTAATGCGGGCGCGGTCGGTGCCAGCGTCAACTATGTCACGCACAACCTGCGGGTTGTCTACATAGGGCTGGGCCCGCTCCAGCATGGGTTGCTGTTCGCGCACGATGCTGTCGATGACGGGCTGCTTGCATTCCAGGCAGCCAATGCCGGCGCTTTTGCAGCCGGCGCTGGCCCACTGCTGGGTGGCTGTATCGGAATACACCAGATGGAACTGCCAGACCGGGCATTTGAGTGGGTCGCCGGGGTCGGTGCGCTTGACGCGGGCCGGGTCGGTGGGCATGCGCCGCACCTTGTGCTCAATACTGGCGGCGTCTTCGCGCATGGCAATCGCGTTGCCATAGCTTTTGCTCATTTTGGCGCCGTCCAGACCGGGCAGCTTGCTGGCGCTGGTGAGCAGCGCCTGGGGCTCCACCAGAACGGCCTTGCCGGTGCCTTTGAACCAGCCTTCCAGGCGCTCGCGCTCTTTGGCGTCGAGCAACGGGGTGCTGCCGATAAAGCCCAAAGCGCCTTCCAGCGCCTTGGTGTCGCCGGTTTCCTGCCAGACCTTGCGTGATTTCTCGATGCGCTTGGTGCTGTCCTTGCCGAGCTTGAGCAGGCTGTTTGCCACGCGCTCTTCAAAGTCGGTTTCGCGGCCGTACAGGTGGTTAAAGCGCCGTGCTGCTTCGCGGGTGAGTTCCACATGGCTGGCCTGGTCTTCGCCCACCGGCACCCACTTGGCGCGGTAAATCAGGATGTCGGCCGCCTGCAGCAAGGGGTAGCCCAGAAAGCCATAGGTCGACAAATCCTTGTCCTTGAGCTTTTCCTGCTGGTCCTTGTAGGTCGGCACGCGCTCCAGCCAGCCCAGGGGTGTGCCCATGGCCAGCAGCGTGAACAGCTCGGCATGTTCAGGCAGGCGGCTTTGCAGGAAGATGGTGCACTGTGCGGGGTCCAGGCCCGCTGCCAGCCAGTCGATCACCATCTCGAAGACGTTTTTCTCGATGACCTCGCGGCTCTCATAGTGGGTGGTCAGTGCATGCCAGTCGGCGACGAAGTAGTAGCACTCCATCTCGGACTGCAGGCGCACCCAGTTTTTCAGGGCACCGTGGTAGTGGCCCAGGTGCAGTGCGCCGGTGGGGCGCATGCCGGACAGGACACGTTCTTTGGCGCGTGCGCCGGATACAGCAGCTTTCATCACTTTATTTCACCAGCATTGCCAACGGCGTCAGCAGCAGTTCCAGCACCGAATAAGTTGCGGCCATCAGTGGCTGCATCCAGAACTTGCTGAGCACGCCGGCCAAAATCAGGGCCATCACCACAAAAAAGCCCCAGGGCTCAATGCGCGACACCAGCTCGGCCTGTTTGTAGGGCAACAGACCCACAAGAATACGGCCGCCGTCCAGCGGCGGCAGCGGAAACAGGTTGAACACGAACATCACCACGTTGACCAGCAGGCCGGCCTTGCACATGTCCAGAAAAAAGCGTTCGGTCAGTCCGCTTCCGGCAAGCATGTAGAACAGTACCCCCCAGAAGAATGCCTGAATCAGATTGGCACCAGGACCAGCCAGCGCCACCCAGATCATGTGCCGCTTGGGATTGCGCAGGTTGCCAAAACGTACCGGCACCGGTTTGGCATAGCCAAACAGAAAAGTGCCCGCCGTGGCGATGTAGAGCACCAGCGGCATCACGATGGTGCCAATCGGGTCGATGTGTTTGATGGGGTTGAGCGTGACACGCCCCAGTGCATAAGCGGTGTTGTCACCAAAATGGCGCGCCACATAGCCGTGGGCGGCTTCGTGCACGGTGATGGCAAAGAGTACCGGCAGGGCGTAGACCGCAATGGTCTGGATGATGTTGGCAATGTCCACGGCCCGATTGTCTCAGAGGCCAAGGCGGGCCAGATCGCCCCGGCCTTCGCGCACCACCACCGGTGTGCCGCTGCTCAAATCCACCACGGTAGTGGGCTCCAGCGGACAGGGGCCGGCATCGATCACGCCGGCAATCTGCCGTTCAAAGCGCTCGCGGATCTCCTCCGCATCGTTCATGGGTTCTGTCTCTCCGGGCGGAATCAGCGTGGTGGCCAGCAGCGGGCCGTTGTGCAGTTCCAGCAAGGCCTGCAGTGTGTGGTGCTCCGGTACCCGCAGGCCTATGGTCTTGCGCGACGGGTGGCTCAGGCGACGCGGCACCTCTTTGGTAGCCTCCAGAATAAAGGTGTAGGGACCGGGCGTGGCCGATTTCAGCAACCGGTACTGCGCGTTGTCTACCCGCGCATAGTTGGCCAAGTCGCTCAGGCTGCGGCACAACAAGGTGAGGTGGTGCTTGTCGTCCACGCCGCGAATACGCCGCAGGTTGTCGGCAGCGGCCTTGTCGTCGATATGGCAGACCAGTGCGTAGCTGGAGTCGGTGGGCACCGCAATCACGCCGCCGGCTTCCAGCAGCGCCACGGCCTGCTTGAGCAGCCGGGGTTGCGGGTTGTCTGGGTGAACTTGCAGAAACTGGGCCATGGTGGATTGGGGGTGTCTTAGCGTTCGCTGGCCAGCATGGTAGCGGCTGCAGTCTGGCGGGCCACGCGACTGGCTTCGTGCGCCGACAGCAGGGCGCCGGCCACGCCGCAGCAAACGATGATGCCTATGCCCAGCCAGGCCAGCGCATCGGGCGCGTGGTGGAAGGCCAGCCAGCCGGCCAGTGTGGCAAAAGCAATCTGCGTATACAGGTAGGGCGTGAGGGTAGAGGCTGGCGCGGTGCGGTAGGCGAGGATCAGCAGCCAGTGGCCAAAAGTGCCGGCAGCACCTATCACGAGAAACCAGGGCCAGTGGGCCAGCCAGGCCGCGTTGTCCCACTGCGCCAGCCCCAGCGGCGCCATCAGCACAGTGCCGACCAGACCGGTGTAGAAGTGGGTGGTGTAGGGGTTTTCGTCGCCACTCATGCGGCTGGTAATGACCTGAAAGCCGGCAAACGCGGTGACCATGACCACCGGAAACAGCAGCGCCCAGCCAAACACCTGGCCGCCGGGGCGTATCACCAGCAAGGCCCCGGCCAGACCACCCACCAGCAGCAGCCAGCGCCACAGGGGTACTTTTTCTTTCAGCAGCCAGGCGGCCAGCGCGGTGACCACCAGCGGCCCCAGCATCACCATTGCGGTGAACTCGCCCACCGGCAAATGCTGCAGGCCCAGAAACGAGCAGACGCTGGTAATCAGCAGCAACATACCGCGCAAAAACTGAAAACGGGGATTGCGGGTGGCCAGCACCTGCCGCCCTTGCACCGGCAGCCGCAGCAGCAGCGTGGCGCCGGCCTGAAAGACGTAGCGGAACCACAGCAGCATCATGACCGGCGCCAGCGCGCCGGCCCATTTGGTGGAGGTGTCCAGCGTGGCAAAGCTGGCGGTGGCCAGCACGATCAGCGCAATACCGCCGCCGTTGGCGGAGCGAAAAGGCGCGCCCATCGAGCCTCAGGCGGCCAGCGTGTTTGCCAGCTTGACGCGGTCGGCCAGCAATTCCCAGACGGGTGTCAGTGCGCCTGGCAAAAAGGGCAGGGTGCCCAGGTCGGTGTGGCTTTCGTCGGGGCTGTGAAAGTCGCTGCCGCGCGATGCCGCCAGGCCAAACTCGGTGGCCATAGCAGCGTATTTCACATACTCGGGCGGGGTGTGGCTGCCGGTGACCACTTCTACCGCCTGCCCGCCATGGGCCTTGAATTCGGAGAACAGCGCGTACTCTTCGTTGGCGGTGAATTTGTAGCGGGCCGGGTGCGCAATCACGGCGGCGCCGCCGGCCTCGGTAATCCAGCGCACCGCGTCGCCCAGCGCGGCCCAGCGGTGCGGCACAAAGCCGGGCTTGTTGTCAGTGAGGTATTTGCGGAACACCTCGTTGGTGTCCTTGCAGACGCCGGTTTCCACCAGAAAGCGCGCGAAATGGGTGCGCGAGATCAGCTCCGGGTTGCCCACGTACTTGAGCGCGCCGTCGTAGGCCCCGTGAATGCCCACCTTGGCCAGGCCTTCGGACATTTCCTGCGCCCGTGCGCCGCGGCCACCCCGGGTGGAGCGCAGGCCCGCCACCATGCCGCTGTCATCCGGGTCAAATCCCAAACCCACGATGTGCACCGTAGCGCCGGCAAAAGTGACAGAAATTTCGGTACCGGTGAGGTAGTGCAGGCCATTGGCATGGGCCGCCGCCGCAGCGCGGTGCTGGCCGCCAATTTCGTCATGGTCGGTCAGGGCCCACAGCTCTACACCGTTGCCCTTGGCCCGTGCCGCCAGTTCCTCGGGTGTGAGGGTACCGTCGGAGACGACGGAGTGGCAATGCAGGTCGGCGTTGAGTATCTGGGGCACAGCCTGATTTTAGGCCGTGGCCCGCAAACCCGTGTTGCCCGGGGCGACAAGCACCTGTGAAAAGCGGGACTTGTAAGGCCTTGGCCAGGTTCAGCCATCCTGCGACAGGTTTTGCACCGCCACGCTGCCCAGGGCCTCGGTAAAAAACGGCACAGGTTCGCCGGTGACGGGGGCTTGTTTGTCGGCTTCGGTGGTGAAGGCGTCGGCATAGAACTCGTCGGCAGGCAGGCCGCCCAAGCGGGTGTAGTCCAACCGGGCCGAATCGACCACGATGGGCGCGCCGCAGGCATAGACCTGGTGGCCCGACAGATCGGGAAAATCTTCCAGCACGGCCTTGTGCACAAAGCCGGTGCGGCCAGTCCAGTTGTCTTCGGGCAGTGCGTTGGAGATCACTGGCACGTATTTCAGGTTGGGCATTTCGGCCACCTTGGTCTTGACCCAGTGCTCCATGTACAGGTCTTCCGGCCGGCGGCCGCCCCAGTACAAAGTGGCCGGGCGCGAGGTGCCCTGGAACTGGATGTGCTCGATCAGCGCCTTGATGGGCGCAAAGCCCGTGCCCGACGCCAGCAAGATCATGGGTTTGGTCGAGTCCTCGCGCAGATAAAAGCTGCCGTAGGGGCCTTCAATACGGACAATCTCTTTTTCCTTCATCGCGCCAAAAACATGGGTGGTGAATTTGCCGCCCGCCATGTGGCGGATGTGCAGTTCCACACCGGTGCCGGCTTCGGCCAGCGTGTGCGGCGCGTTAGCCATGGAATAGCTGCGGCGCGCGCCGTCGCGCAGGATGAACTCGATGTACTGGCCGGCATGGTAGAGAAAGCTGTCGTTGGCCGGCAGCTGCAGGCGCAGCAGCATCACGTCGTGCGATTTTTTCTCGAGCACCGACACCCGCGCTGGCATTTTTTTCACCGGGAAAGCACCGGCCAGCGTCACCTGGCGAGACTCCAGCACCACATCGGTTTGCGGCACGGCGCAGCAGGTCAGTACAAAGCCGTCGGCTTCTTCCTCGGCCGACAGCGCTTTGCTCTGGTGCGGGCCATGGACCACGGTGCCCGAGAGTTTTTTGCACTTGCAGGAGCCGCAGGCGCCGTCCTTGCAGCCATAGGGCAGGGCAATGCCGGTGCGGATACCAGCGGCCAGAATGGCTTCGTCCGGGTGCGCGGTGAAAGTGCGGCCGCTGGGTTGTACGGTGATGCTGAAAATCATGGGTCTGTATCCTTGGAGCTTTTCATCTGGCTTGCGCCAACCCTTAATTTTGCCCTCAAACCAGAACCCCCTTGGTGCACTGCCCGCCCGCTTCCGCCGCCAGCGCCTGCTGGTGGTGGGTTGTGGTGATGTGGGCCTGCGGGTGCTGCAGCAGCTCGGTGGCCGTTGTACGGTGCGGGCGCTGACCTCCAGCGCCGAGCGCGTGCCGCAATTGCGCGCCGCTGGCGTGTTGCCCCTGCGGGGCAATCTGGACGCGCCGGCCAGTCTGCGCCGCCTGGCCGGCATTGCCACCCGGGTGCTGCATCTGGCGCCGCCACCGGGGCAAGGCGCGAGCGACCCGCGCACCGCCGCGCTGGCCCGCGCGCTGGCCCGCCGCAGCCCGCCTGCTGCGCTGGTGTATGGATCGACCAGCGGTGTGTATGGCAACTGCGCTGGCCAGACCGTGACTGAAGCGCGCAGTACCCACCCGCAGACCGACCGGGCCTGGCGCCGTGTGGATGCCGAGAAGCGGGTACGTTTTGCCGCGCGCAGTGGTGCTGCCTCGCGTGCCAGCATCCTGCGTATTCCCGGCATTTATGCGCCCGACCGCGAAGGCGGCACGCCCCGCGCGCGCCTGCTCAAAAATACGCCGGTGTTGTTGCCGCAGGACGACGTGTACACCAACCACATCCATGCCGACGATCTGGCCCGTGCCTGCCTGGCCGCCCTGTGGCGCGGCAAACCCCAGCGCATCTACAACGTGAGCGACGACAGCGCCCTCAAGATGGGCGACTATTTTGATCTGGCCGCCGACCTGTATGGCCTGCCGCGCCCGCCGCGCCTTTCGCGCAGTACCGCGCAGCAGCAGTTGCCGGCCATGTTGCTGAGTTTTATGGGGGAATCGCGCCAGCTTGACAACCGCCGCATGAAACGCGAACTGCGCTTGCGGTTGCGTTATCCCACGGTGGCCACCGGCCTGTTGTCGGATAGCCCCGCACCCTAATTTGCCATGCCCGCCACTTCTACACCGCCCCTGCAAGCCATCGATTCGCCCGACATGCGCCGCGCCGGCGGCGAGCTGCTGTCGCTCGCCTTGCTTGATGCGCGCAACCACACACTCGATCTGCTGGGCCAGTTAGGTGAAGCGACTGCGGTGCTGCCAGATGACGAGGCCACGCGGGCCTATCTGTCACCGGCGCTGTGGACCGCCGGCCATGCCGGCTGGTTCCAGGAGCGCTGGACAGGCCGCAATCCGCAGCGCAGCCTGGGCAGCGCCTGCGCGGCCGACGCGCTGCGGCTGGGCTCCATCGAAGCACTGGCCGACAGCTGGTGGGACCCGGCGCAGAGCCTGCCGCAGGCGCGCTGGCAGATGCCCCTGCCCGATGCCGAACGGGTCCGTGCCTATTTGCTGGACGTGCTGGAAGGCACGCTGGGCCTGCTGGAGAAAACCCCGGACACCGACGACGCGCTGTATTTTTACCGGCTGGCCCTGTTCCACGAAGACCGGCTGGGCGAGACGCTGGTGCGTTTGGCGCAGGCGTTGGGCCTGCCGCTGCAACTGGAGCTGCCGCAGGCCTCGGTGGCCCGCGCGCCTTTGCTGCTGCCGGCCACCCGCTGGACCATGGGCGTGGCCTCTACCCCCTTGCAGCGCGGTTTTGCATTCGACGAAGAACAGCCCGCGCATACGGTGGACGTGCCGGATTGCGAAATTGATGCACAGCCCGTGAGCTGGGCCCAGTTCATTGAATTTGTGGACGACGACGGTTACGACCGCCAGGAACTGTGGCATCCCGAGGGTTGGGCCTGGCTGCAGCAACTGGGCCAGGGCGAAGGCCGGCGCGCGCCGCGGCATGTCACGCAGATCAGTGTTGCCAGCGGTGCGGTGCTGCAAACCCGTTTTGGCAAGGCGGTGCGGCTGGCGGGCCACTACGCCGCAGTGCACCTGAGCTGGTGGGAGGCCGACGCCTGGTGCCGCTGGGCTGGGCGCCGCCTGCCCACCGAAGTGGAATGGGAAATGGCTGCTCTTACCGCCGCGCAGCGGGGTTTTCGCTGGGGCGATGTCTGGGAATGGACGGCTGCCACGCTGCGGCCCTATCCGGGCTACCTGCCCGGCCCGGCGCACGAACTGGCCAGCCCCTGGTTTGGCCGCGCCAAGGTGTTGCGGGGCGCCTCATTTGCCACCCGTGCGCGCATGCGGCATGCCCGCTTTCGGGGCTTTGCACTGCCCGACGACGACACCCACTTTGCAGGTTTCCGCTCCTGCGCGATTTAGGGACGGGCCACTTCCGGCGCCGAAGACTGCGTGCCTGCCGGACGTTTGAAACTCCACCAGGGCAGCTCCCGGCTCAGCGGCAGTACCGTGCCGCAATGCAGCGGCACATAGCCGGCAATGGCGGCAAGCTTGTTCTGCCAGTCGGCCTGCTGCAGCACCTGCAAAAGCGACTGCGTGGCCGGCTGTGCCAGCGCCGACTTGAGGCCGACCAGGTGGTATTGCTCCTGCGCCAGCGGCACAAAGTCCAGGCCCCGCGCCTGCGCGGCCGACGCAATGCCCAAACCGGCATCGGCCGCACCGCTGGCCACCGCCTGCGCCACTGCGCCATGCGACGGCTCGTTGTGGTCGTAGCCCTGCACGCTGTGGGTGGGCAGGCCGGCCTGGGCCAAAAGCTCGTCAAGCACCAGCCGGGTGCCGGTTCCCAGCGCGCGGTTGACAAAACGCACGCCGTCCCGCTGCAGGTCGCGCAGCGCCAGCAGCCGGAGTGGGTTGCCACGCGCCACCATCAGGCCCTGGCTGCGGCGCGCAAAACCAATAATTTTGTGTTGTCCCGGTTTCAACAGCGGCCGGTAGGTGCGCGCCGCCAGCGAGTCGCGGCCGGGCTGAATGAGCGTGTGAAAACCGGCCAGCGTACAGCGGCCTTCGTTCAGCGCACTGATGGCATCCACACTGCCGGTAAAACGAACGTCCAGGTGAAGTTGCGCCTGGCTGGCGGCGTGGGCGCGCAGCGCGGTGAGCGCATCGTCGTGGCTGGCATACAGGGTCAGCACATGCACGGCGGGATCAAAGGCCTCGGCAAAGGCCCGCTGCAGGTCGGCCCGCAGCGCCTCGATCTGCGGCGCCAGGCGGGCCTGGGCCTGGCGTTCGGCCCACAGCAGCTTGTTGCCAAACTCGCTCAGGCGCGCCGACTGCCCTTTTTCCCAGATCAGCAGCTCGCTGCCGAGCTGTTGTTCCCAGCGCTTGAGCTCACCCCAGACATGGCGGTACGACAAATCCAGCGTGCGCGCCGCCGCGGAAATCGAGCCCTGCTCCTGCACCGCATGCAGCATATCCAGCAGCGGATTGCGGATCAGCGCCTGACCGGCCTCGGAGGGCTGGGGCGAGAGGACGTAGCTGAGATCTATCTTATGCACGGAATTTCATATGGGCAGGGAATACAGACCTGCCTACGATACATCGGTTCATGAACTCGATCACCGAAAGCGTTGCGACCGCGCTGCACCTCATCGCCGCGCTCGACCCGCAACTGCTGGCGATTGTGTTCCGCTCCCTCAGCGTCAGCGCTACGGCGCTGCTTCTGGCCTGCAGCGTGGGCCTGTGCCTGGGCGCCTGGCTGGGTGTGGCGCGGTTTGCCGGGCGCGATGCGGTGCTGACCGTTCTCAACACGATGCTCGCGCTGCCATCGGTGGTGGTGGGGCTGGTGGTGTATTTGCTGCTGTCGCGTTCCGGGCCGCTGGGTTTTCTGGGCTGGCTGTTTTCGTTCAAGGCCATGGTGATTGCGCAGGCGATTCTGGTGCTGCCCGTGGTCACCGCACTCACGCGCCAGGCGGTGGAAGACGCCGAGCGCGCCCACGGCGAACAACTGCGCTCGCTGGGTGCCGGCAACCTGCTGCGCAGCCTGCTGCTGGCCTGGGACGAACGCTACGCGCTGCTCACCGTGCTGATTGCGTCGTTCGGCCGTGCCATCTCCGAGGTGGGCGCGGTGATGATCGTGGGCGGCAACATCGACGGCTTCACCCGTGTGATTACCACCGCCATTGCGCTGGAAACCAGCAAGGGCGATTTGCCGCTGGCGCTGGCCCTGGGGCTGGTACTGCTGGCGGTGGTGCTGGGGCTGAACAGCATCATTGCGTTGCTGCGGCGCTGGCGCGAACGGGTAGATGGCAGCGCTGGCGCCATGCTGCCAGGGGTGGGTGCATGACCCCGGTATTCGCGCTGGATGCGGTGCATGTGCGCTACGGCAGGGTGCAGGCGCTGACCGACATTGGCCTGACCATCGCCCAGGGCGAACGGGTGGCCCTGGTGGGCGCCAACGGCAGCGGCAAAAGCACGCTGCTGCGGCTGCTGCACGGGCTGGCAGCGCCCCATGCGGGCCGTATTACCCGCGATGGCGCGGTGCGCCAGGCCATGCTGTTCCAGCGCCCGCACATGTTGCGCACTTCGGTGCAGAACAACGTGGCACTGGGCCTGTGGCTGGCTGGCGTGCGCTGGCGCGACGCACGCGTGCGGGCGCTGCCGGCGCTGGAGCGGGTGGGTCTGGCCGACCTTGCGCTGCGCCCGGCCCGCACCCTGTCGGGTGGGCAACAGCAGCGCTTGGCGCTGGCCCGGGCCTGGGCGCTGCAGCCGGACGTGCTGCTGCTGGACGAACCCACCGCCAGCCTCGATCCCCACGCCAAGCGCGAGGTCGAGGCGCTGATGCACGAGTTTGCGGCGGGCCAGAGCGGCCAGCCGCTGGGCCTGGTGTTTGCCAGCCACAACCTGGGCCAGGTCAAGCGCCTGGCCAGCCGGGTGGTTTACCTGGAGCAGGGCCGGGTGCTGGCCGATCTGCCGGTGGCCGATTTTTTTCACGGGCCGCTGCTGCAGGAAAGCTATCCAGCGGCCCATTTTTTCGTCAAAGGAGAGCTTGCATGACATTTTTTAAGTCTTTTAGCACTGTAGCCGGCGCCAGATATGCATTTTTAGCTATATTTTCAGTAGCGTCGTGGGGTGCCGGTGCGCAGACCCTGGTGATGGCATCCACCACGTCCACCGAGCAGTCGGGGCTGTTCGGCACGCTGTTGCCCGAATTCAAAAAAGCCAGCGGTATTGACATCAAGGTGGTGGCGCTGGGCACCGGCCAGGCGCTGGACATGGGCCGCCGCGGCGACGCCGATGTGGTGTTTGTGCACGACACCGCCGCCGAAGAAAAGTTTGTGGCCGACGGTTTTGGCGTGAAGCGCCTGCCGGTGATGTACAACGACTTCGTGCTGATCGGCCCCGCCGCCGACCCGGCCAAAACCAAAGGCAAAGATATTGTCGAGGCGCTCAAAAAGCTGGCCGCCGGCAATGCCGAGTTCATCTCGCGCGGCGACAAAAGCGGCACCCATGCGGCCGAACTGCGCTACTGGAAAACGGCGGTGGGCGACGGCAGCAAGGGCAGCGCCTACAAGGAATGTGGCTGTGGCATGGGCCCGGCGCTCAACGTGGCATCGTCCAGCGGCGCCTATGTGCTGGCCGACCGCGGTACCTGGCTCAGCTTCAAGAACCGGGGCGCCCTCACGGTGCTGGTCGAAGGCGATGCGCGGCTGTTCAACCAGTACGGCGTGATGGTGGTGAACCCCGCCAAACACCCGCATGTCAAAACTGCCGATGCACAGAAGTTTGTCGACTGGGTGGTCTCGGCGCCGGGCCAGACGGCGATTGCCAGCTACAAGATTGGTGGCGAGCAGCTGTTTTTCCCCAACGCCACCAAATAAGCGCAGGCCATGCAACGCCTTCTGCCCGTGGTTTTGCTGGGCCTTGCCGGAGCTGCCATGAATCCCGCCCAGGCCCAAACCCCGCCGCCGGCTGTGTTTGCCGCCGGCAGCCTGCGCGAAGCGCTGACCACCATCGCCACGGCGCTGGAAGCCCGTACCGGCACCCGCGTCGCGCTGGGCTTTGGCCCGTCCGGCCTGCTGCGCGAACGCATTGAAAAAGGCGAGGCAGCGCAGGTGTTTGCCTCGGCCGACACCGAGCATCCGCAGCGGCTGGCCAATGCCGGCGACTGGCAGGCGCCGGTGGTGTTTGTGCGCAACCGCCTGTGTGCGCTTGTCGTGCCGGGGCTTGCGCTTACGACCGATACGATGCTGGACACCCTGCTGCGGCCCGAGGTTCGGCTGGCCACGTCCACCCCCAAAGCCGACCCTTCCGGCGACTATGCCTGGGAGCTGTTTCGCAGGGCCGAGTTGTTGCGCCCCGGCACGTTTGCGCTGCTGTCGGCCAAGGCGCTGCAGCTCACTGGTGCCAGCGATTCGCCCCAACCGCCGGCCGGTCGCAATGCCTACGCCTGGAACATGGAAGAAGGCCGGGCCGATGTGTTTTTGACTTATTGCACCAACGCCATTGCGGCGCAACGCGAACTGCCAGCCCTGCGGGTAGTGGACATGCCAGCAGCATTGCGGGTATCGGCCGCCTATGCGCTGACCGTGCGGCGCGGCGCACCCGCCGCAGCCAGCGATTTTGCCCAGGCCCTTCTGGCGCCCGAAGCGCAGGCGCAGTTTCAGCGCCTGGGTTTCGCTGCACCGTGAGGAGACACGCCATGTGCCGATTTTTCAGTTCCCTGTGCCTGATGCTGCTGCTGGCTTTGCCCGCGCATTCGCAGCCCGCCGCTCCGGTGTTGCTGGAGGTTTCGGGGCAGGTCAACCAGCCGCTGCAGCTTTCCAAAGCCCAACTGCTGGCCCTGCCGCGCAAGGAATTTTCCGAGAACCGTACGGTTACGCAAGACGGCAAGGACGTCACGCTCACCGTGCGTTACCAAGGGGTGCTGCTGCGCACGCTGCTCGACGAAGCCGGCCTGAAACCCGACCGGCGGGCGGTACGCAAGGCCATGGTGTTGCTCACCGCCAAAGACGGCTACCAGGCCAGTTATTCGTGGGGCGAGCTGTACAACAGCAGCCTGGGCGACGGTGTGGTGCTGGTGCTGCGCCACGGCAACGACGAGTTGCTGGAGACCGACGGCCTGCCGGCGCTGCGCTCGCTGCAGGATTTGCGACCCGGCCCGCGCCATGTGCGCTGGCTGAACAAAATTGAAGTGCTGCTGCCCTGAGCGTCTGTCTCGGCCTCAGCCCACAATGGCCACGCCCTTGACTTGCGCATAAACCGGCTTGCCCGGCGCCAGCGCCAGCGCGTCGGCCGACTTGCGGGTAACGCGGGCCAGCAAGCGGGTGCCGCCGGCATCCAGTCCCACCATGACCTGGCCGGGACTGTCGTCGGACAGGTCGGTCACGGTGACCGGCAGGATGTTCAAAATGGTGGTGTCCACACTGGCCTGCAACGCCAGGCTTACATCGCGCGCCTGCACCCGCAGCCGGACGCGCTGGCCGGGTTGCAGGTTTTGCTGCAGCAGGCTGATGCGGCCGCCCGCAAAATCGGCATGGGCCAGCTGGTAGGGCGCATCAAAACCGGTAATCTGGGCGGCCACCAGGGCACCCGCAGCGTCGCCATGGGCCAGCGGCAAATCCACCCGCGACAGCAGCTCGGCGGTGGGCCCGCTGGCCAGCACGCGGCCACCGTCCAGCAGTACCAGGTGGTCGGCCAGCCGCGCCACCTCGTCGGGCGAGTGGGTGACGTAGACCACCGGAATTTTCAGCGCATCGTGCAGGCGCTGCAGGTAGGGCAGGATTTCTTCCTTGCGCTTGAGGTCCAGCGCGGCCAGTGGCTCGTCCATCAGCAAAATACGCGGGCTGGTGGCCAGCGCGCGCGCAATCGCCACCCGCTGGCGCTCGCCGCCCGACAGCGTGGCCGGCAGGCGCTGGCGCAAATGGCCAATGCCCAGCAGCTCCACCGCGTCGTCCAGCGAGACCTGGCGCTGGGCTTGCGGCACCCGCTTCATGCCATAGACCAGATTGCGCTCCACATTGAGGTGGGTAAACAGACTGGCCTCCTGAAACACATAGCCGAGGTTGCGCTGGTGGGTGGGCAGGAACAGCGGCTGTGCATCGTCCTGCCAGACTTCGCCATTCACCCGCAGGTGGCCACGCGCGCCGCGCTCCAGCCCGGCCATCAGCCGCAGGATGGTGGTTTTGCCCGAGCCGGAATGGCCAAACAACGCGGTCACGCCGCTGCCGGGCAGGGCCAGATCGACGTCGAGCGAAAAGCCGGGGTAGTCGAGCTGGAAGCGCGCCTGAACGCCTGCGCTGCCGCTCATGGGTTTGCGGCCTTGCGGCGCCCGGTGGGGTTCAGCACATACAGCGCCAGCAGCACGGTGAAGGAGAACAGCAGCATGACGGCGGCGAGCCGGTGCGCGTCGGCGTATTCCAGTGCCTCCACATGGTCGTAGATCTGCACCGACACCACCCGGGTCTGGTTGGGGATGTTGCCGCCCACCATCAGCACCACACCAAACTCACCCACGGTGTGGGCAAACCCCATGACGGTAGCCGTCAGGTAGCCGGGACGGGCCAGCGGCAGCACCACGCTGAAAAAAGTGTCGAGCGGCGAAGCGCGCAGGGTGGCGGCCGCTTCCATCGGTCGGTCGCCCAGCGCTTCAAACGCGTTCTGGATGGGCTGCACCACAAAGGGCAGTGAATAGAACACCGAGGCCACCAGCAAGCCCCAGAAGGTAAACGGCAGCACCCCCCAACCGAGCGACTGGGTGAACTGGCCCACGGGCCCGTTCGGCCCCATGGCCACCAGCAGATAGAAACCCAGCACCGAGGGCGGCAGCACAAAGGGCAGGGCGACCAGGGCACCGATGGGGCCTTTCAGCCAAGACCGCGTGCGCGCCAGCCACCAGGCAATCGGGGTGCCCAGCAGCAGCAGGATCAGCGTTGTCAGCCCGGCGAGCTTGAGGGTCAGCGCAATGGCGCCAAGGTCTGCATCACTGAGCATTCAATCCGGGTCCGGTTTCAGGTAGGGGTCAAAGGTCGTAGCCGTAAGAGCGGATCAGGTCCTTGATCCGCGGGGACTTCAGCAGGGCCACCAGTTCGGC
Organism: Pseudomonadota bacterium; assembly: GCA_040387875.1. Classification (GTDB taxonomy): domain Bacteria; phylum Pseudomonadota; class Gammaproteobacteria; order Burkholderiales; family Burkholderiaceae_C; genus PCRC01. Next base: position 19,629 of record JAZKCX010000128.1, read on the forward strand.
GGCTGCCTTGTTGTCCTTGCCGCGTGCCAATACTACGGCATCCTGCACGATGGGGGCGTGCAGGTTGGCGGGCACTGTCCAGGCCGACCCGAACTTGAGTTTGCCGCCTTCCAGCACCTGCGACAGCGCCACAAAGCCGAGTTCGGCGTTGCCGGTGGAAATGAAATTGAAAGTCTGACCAATGCTTTCACCCTGCACCAGCTTGGGGGAAATGCTGTCTGTCACGCCGAGTTTGGCCATGGTTTCGACCGCCGCTGCACCGTAGGGCGCGACTTTGGGGTTGGCAATGGCCAGCTTCTTGAAGTCACCTTTTTTCAGCACATCGCCCTTGTCGTCCACCAGGCCCGTATTGGCCGACCAGAGCACCAGTTTGCCAGTGGCATAGGTAAAGCGGCTGCCTTTGACCGACAGGCCTTCCTGTTCCAG
>JAZKCX010000129.1:0-4473 GCA_040387875.1 Pseudomonadota bacterium
GGACAGTGAAACGCCTCTGCGCCGATGATAGTGCGGGTTCCCGTGTGAAAGTAGGTCATCGTCAGGCTATTAAAGCGAGCAACGCCCCGATCAGAGATGATCGGGGCGTTTGTTTTTGCGCGAACGGTTTTGAGCTTGCCGTGCAGCAGGCTGAGGCCTCGGCTTCAGGCGTTCAGCACATCATTTCCGGTGCGCCGCGCCGCACCCGACCGCACCAGGTCGTCCACAAGCGAAGCGATCCAGGCGGCATCCTGTGTTTCCGAAAAATAGCGGTGGTGCACATTGGTAAAGTAGTGGGTTGCGCGAGCCCATGTGAGCAGTTCAGCCTCGGCCATTCGCTGCACTTCCAGTAATTTAAATTTCACCAAAACCTTGCCGGCGTGCAAAGCGTGTTTGCGCGGGTCGCGCACAAAGCCGTCCAACCGTTTTCGGGCCAATGCAATGGCATCTTGGATCTCGGAAAACATGGGGCCATGGCCAGGAATCACGATCTGAGGTTCCAGCGTTTCAATCAAGTCCAGCGTTGCCGCCACTTCGGCGAAGCCCGATTCACCTTCAAGCTCCGGAAAAATCACGCCAAAACCGTTTTGCCACAACGCATCGCCCGAAATAAGCGTGCGTGATATTGGCTCAAACAATACCACCGCATTGGGGTCGTGGCCTGGTGCGCAGAAAACCTGCCAAATTTGGTCGCCCAGTGCGACGCTGGAGCCCGGTACCAGGGTTGAATCAAAAGAAAATCGGGGGCAATGTTGCCCGGTTGGCGTATAGCTGAGCGCCACAGGATCCCAATCTGCAACCAAAAGCGCTTGCCCGGGCGGAATGGCAGTGTGTAAATCGGGATAGTTTTGCTGCAGTGCTGCATTTCCGCCACAGTGGTCGCTGTGCAAATGGGTGTTCACCAGAAGGTCCAGCGTCCTCACCCCCAGGGCTTGTTGCACCAGGGCGACGGTTTGTTGCTGGTGCAAAAAATAGCCGCTATCGACCACTGCCGTTGCGTCCCGTCCCGTGCACAACACGTTGTTGGACGACAACCAGCCGCGCTCCAATACGGTAACTCCTGAAGGTAAGGTGTTTTTCACGCGAGATGATTTGTAGTTGTAGTCATTAACGGACTTTTGAAAGAAAACCATCCAGAAGGATGGTGGCCTCCAGTCGGCCGGAATCAAACAGCGCAGCAATCAATTCCGACTCCCGCTTTTCTACGGTTTCCAGAAAAAACGCTGTGCCGCATTTCTGTTTCCCCATGGCGGCAAAGGTATCAAAGCCCGATTCCAGAAATTTCTGCAGCGAGCCCATACCAGCGGCGTTGGCCGCACCCCGCATCATCTTGAGCATCAACCGCAAACCTGTCATGCGGGTCAGCAACTCCAGCTCCCGCCCAATCTGCAGCACATCGCGCAATTGCTTGTCGCGGTCCGTACGCCGGCCGACCGATTGCCAGGCGGCCACATAGCGCTGCGCCGGCTCTAGCTGCGGATGTGCAAGCCAGGCATTCCCCATGGCGTGGTCCAGCGCTTCCGTCAGCGCATGCAGTTGGGCCAGAGCCGTTGCGGTAGCCACCACGGCTGCAGGAAAGAACTTTTGCAAGGCCCCCGCAATACGTGCAAATTGGGCGTCCCGGGCAGAGTAGTCGGTGTCGCTGTACAGCTCTTCCAGAAAAAAACGGGCAGCCGGTTGATAAGTGCGGTCTTGCAGCAAATCCGCATAAGTGCCCGCAAAACGCCGTGCCTGCAGGGCCTTGACCTCGCTGACTGCCGTGGCCAGCGCGGGTGCTGCCTGGCATTCGGTACGGAGGCGCTCGACGGCGGCCAGGGCCGTCCGAATCGTATTGGCATGGTTTTTATCCGCTGGCATACAGGGATTGTGCCCATGTCGGCTAGACGACAGGCTCTACCTGCGGGGCGTACCAGAATGCGATAGTCAAATCATGCAACGAAGAACTCTGCTCCGTATGGGCCTGGGCGGCTCCATCGCACTGGGACTGGCTGGTTATGCCGTAGCCCAGTGGGAATCGCCGCTGCGCCAAGGCCACTTTTCGGCCGTGGGCCGCACCATTTTTACCAGTGTCGGTTCCGCCATTCTGGATGGCTGCCTGCCCAACGAGCCGGTCGCCCGCAGCGCCGCGCTGGACGGCATGGTGCAGCGCGCCGAAGTGCTTATCTCCGGGCTGCCCGGGGCTACCCAGGATGAGTTGGCCGAGCTGCTGTCCATCCTGTCGGTGGGCGCCGGCCGTGTCGCGCTGTTTGGCCTGTGGAGTTCGTGGCAGGACACGCCGGTAGCCCGCATGCAGCAACACCTGCAAATGCTGCGCACTTCCAATATCGCCCTGCGCCAGCAGGTCTACCACGCCTTTCACGACATCGTGAACGGCGCCTTTTTCTCCGACGAAAAAAACTGGGCGCTGCTGGGCTATGGCGGCCCCCTCAAGCTTTAGGTCCCCCTATGAGTGTTTATCCTGACCCAATCCGCGACGGTCTGAAACGCGGCTGGAAAGTTCTTGGCGGCCCGCACGGCGCTTTGCCCGCACGCATCGAATGCGACGTGGCCATCGTCGGCAGCGGCGCCGGCGCGGGAGTGACGGCCGAGCTGCTGACCAAAGCCGGCCTGAAGGTGGTGCTGGTCGAGGAAGGTCCGCTGCGCAGCAGCAGCGACTTCAAGCAGATTGAGAGCGTGGCCTATCCCGACCTGTACCAGGAAAGCGCCGGCCGCAAAACCAAGGACAAGGGCATCACCATATTGCAGGGCCGCTGCGTGGGCGGCTCCACCACGGTGAACTGGACCAGCTCGTTTCGCACGCCGCCCACGACGCTGAAGTTCTGGCAGGAGCGTTTTGGCCTGGAGAGCTACTCCAGCGAGCAGCTCGGTGATTATTTCGCGCAGGCAGAGCGCCGCCTGGGCATTGCGCAGTGGACGGTGCCACCGAACGAGAATAACGAGGCGCTGCGCCGCGGTGCAACCCGCATCAAGGTATCGAGCGCGGTGATTCCGCGCAACGTCAAGGGCTGCGCCAATCTGGGCTCGTGTGGCATGGGTTGCCCCACCAACGCCAAGCAGTCCATGCTGGTTACCACGATCCCTTTCGCGCTGGAAGGCGGCGCCCAGCTGCTGGTGGAAAGCCGAGCCCAGCGCTTCGAGTTTGCCGGCAAGCGCATCACCGGCTTGCTGGTGATGCCTGTCACGCCCAACGGCACGCTGCTGGCCGGCAGCGCTGCCTCGGCCACGCGCATTGTGGCCCGCCACTATGTGCTGGCAGCCGGTGCCATCAACTCGCCGGCGCTGCTGTTGCGATCGCAGGCGCCCGACCCGCACAGCCTGCTGGGGAAACGCACTTTTCTGCACCCGGTGGTGCTGTCGGCCGGTGTCATGCCGCACAAGGTCGAGGGCTGGAACGGCGCGCCACAAACCGTGTATTCCGACCATTTTCTGGAAACCCAGGCCATCGACGGCCCCATGGGCTACAAGCTGGAATCGCCGCCGATTCACCCGGTGATTTTTTCGTCCACCCTGCCAGGCTATGGCCAAACCCAGGCAGACCTGTTGCGCCAGCTTCCCAACACCCAGGTGCTGCTGGCCCTGCTGCGCGACGGTTTTCATGCGCAGTCTCCCGGTGGCAGTGTGGCCTTGCGCAAGGACGGCTCGCCCGTCCTCGACTACCCGCTGAACAGCTTTGTGATGGAAGGTGCGCGCCGCGCCCTGCTGTCCATGGCCGAGATCCAGTTTGCCGCCGGTGCGCGGCATGTGATGCCGGTGCATGAGCTGGCCGCGCCCTACACCTCGTGGGCAGAAGCCAAAGAAGCGATTGGCAAGCTGCGCATGGAGCCTTTGCTCACCCGCGTAGTGAGCGCACACGTAATGGGCGGCTGCGCGCTGGGCGCCAGCGAAAACCAGGGCGTGGTGCGGCCCGACGGCCAGCATTGGCAGCTCGACAACCTCTCGGTGCACGACGGCTCCTTGTTCCCTACCAGCATTGGCGCGAACCCGCAGCTCTCCATCTACGGCATCGTCAACCGGCTTACGCAAGATCTGGTCAAACGTCTGGGTGGTCGCGACGTTGTTCTCGCGTAATTGATGCTGGCCCGCATCCAACGCGGCATCGTAGGCGCCGTGCTCTTGCTGGCCTGGGTAGCGGCCTGGCAGCTCCAAAACCACGGTTTTGCTGCATCTTTGGCAGGTTTTATGGCCGTAGCCGGCGCCACCGCTGCGATATTAGCTATTGAATTTACAGTGGTCGGCTGGACCAACCGGAGCGATTCGGTACCCTTGGCCAGCCTGCGCCAGCTGCTAGGCGCCTGGTGGGGCGAAACCCGCGCGGCCTATGCCACCTTTGGCTGGCGCCAGCCTTTTCGCGCCCATGCGGTGCCCGACTACCTGCCGCCGGCCAGCGTGCCAGCGCAGCGCGGCGTGGTGCTGGTGCACGGTTTTTTTTGCAACCGCGGATTCTGGACGCCCTGGCTGAGGGCGCTGCGGCAG
>JAZKCX010000129.1:4573-12404 GCA_040387875.1 Pseudomonadota bacterium
CTGCTGGCGCGTTTTGGTCATGGCAAAAACGCCCGCCAGATGCGCCGCAACAGCGACTGGCTGCAGCAGCTCGTTCGAATGGCGCAGGGCGGTGGGCCCGAATTCACCTGCTGGTACTCCAACTGCGACAACATTGTTGCGCCGGCCTCTACCGCCATGCTGCCCGGTGCAGACAACCGCCACCTGCCGGGGCTGGGCCATGTCCAGCTCGCATTTGCACCCCAGCCCCTGCAACATTTGTGGGAATTGCTGCAGGTGGATGCTGGCCTGCCGGCAAAAAACCTGAGAAAAAGCACCGATTCCCTACCAGAAAGTCACTGAAACCAGGCTATTTCCGGGACTTTTGTCACGATTTCGTGAGGCATCACCGCCTCGGGCGCGATTTGCAGGGATTAGAGTCATCCCGGCTAGATTTATTCGGGAAAACCCGTATATTGGGTGCATGGTGAATCCCAAGAGTCTGGTCCACGCATCGTTCAAAGCCGGCAAAGCCCTGTTCTCGGCAGACGGCGGCAACAGTGCGGCCAACGACATGCCACGCGCTTCGGTTCTGGTGCCCATCCGCTCCCTCGGGCCGGGGCACCGCTCACGCATTGCCGACCACCTGTTCGCGCTGGCGCCGGGCGACCGCTACTTGCGTTTTGGCTATGCCGCCAGCGATGCGCAGATCCAGATGTATGTGGACAGCCTGGATTTCGAGCGCGACGAGATTTTTGGCATTTACAACCGCAATCTGGTGCTGATTGCGGTGGCGCATCTGGCGTTTTCACCCGACCCGAAATGTGGTGCCTGCGCCGAGTTTGGTGTCTCGGTGCTGGGTACGGCGCGTGGCCGGGGCTATGGTTCGCGGCTGTTCGAGCGGGCGGTAATGCACGCCCGCAACGAAAAGGTGGACCTGCTTTTTATCCACGCGCTGAGCGAGAACACTGCCATGCTCAAGATTGCCCGCAAGGCCGGCGCCATCATTGAGCGCGACGGCTCCGAGAGCGATGCTTACCTCAAGCTGCCGCCGGCCGATCTGGACTCGCGCATGACCGAAATTGTGGAAGAACAATTTGCCCAGACCGACTACCGGTTGAAAGTGCAGGCCAAGCAGTTCTGGGATTTTCTGGCCAACCTGCAGGAAATTAGGCGCGGTGTGCGCGAGGCACGCCACAAGTCGGCCAGTTAATACGCCGGGCTGGAAAACAGCCGGCATCACGCCAATCCGCTATCCTAGAGGTCTGTCAACTCACACACACCTCAGTGTCAGACCCCTACCCGGCGCGCCCCGAGCGCGAACCCTACCAGGACAAGCGCAGCTTCCTGCAGAAAATCGCCGAGTTCATCCATCCCGGCCCTGACTCCAAAGACGAGCTCATAGAGACCCTCGCCGAGGCCGAGGACAACGACATCATCGGCTCCGAATCGCGCGCCATGCTCGAAGGCGTGATCCGCATGTCCGACATGACGGCCGGCGACGTGATGGTGCCCACGCCGCGCATGGACCTGATCGACATTGCGGCCTCGTACGACGACCTGCTGCACCTGGTGATAGACACGGCCCACTCGCGTTTTCCGGTGTTTGAGGGCGAGAAGGAAAACATCATTGGCACGTTGATGGCCAAGGATCTGCTCAAGCTGCAGCGTGCGCCCGAACTGAACATCCGCGCGTTGCTGCGCCCGGCAGTCTTCATTCCCGAAACCAAGGGCCTGAACGATTTGCTGCGCGAATTCCGCGGCAACCGCAACCACCTGGCCATCGTGGTCGATGAATTCGGCCGCATTGCCGGCCTGATCACCATTGAGGATGTGCTGGAAGAAATCGTCGGCGAGATCGAAGACGAGTTCGACATTGCCGAGGACGAGGGCGACATCTTCGGCCTGCCCGACAAAACCTACCGCGTCAGCGGCGACACGCTGATTGAGCGCGTCAACGAGGCCTTTAGCACCGCGCTGGCGCACGAAGACGTCGACACCATCGGCGGCCTGGTGGCGCACGAGATGGGCCATGTGCCCAAACGCGGCGAGCAGTTCCGCGTGGACGGCCTGCATTTCACCGTACTGCACACCAAGGGCGGCGCGGTAAAGTGGTTCAAGGTGGCGCTGGAGCAGGCGCCCGCATGATGCGGCGCGTTCGCCGCCGCCGCCCCATAACTTTTCCCATCTCCTGACCATGCCTTTTGCCATCGTCCTGCTGGCAGGTCTGGCCCACGCGCTGTCGGTTGCGTGGCCATTCGCCTGGGGGCTGACCGCCGGGCAGCCAGTCTGGTGGCTGCAGATGGTCGCACTGGCGGTGCTGGTCTGGCAACTGCAGCGCGCACCGACCTGGAAACGCGCCGGCCTGCTGGGCTGGACCTTTGGCACCGCCATGCTGGTGGGCACCTTCTGGTGGCTCTACATTTCCATGCACACCTACGGTGGCCTGGCGCCCGTGCTCACCGTATTGGCGGTGCTGGGGCTGGCGGTTTTTCTGGCCAGCTACTACGCCGCTGCCGGCGCGGTGTTTGGCCTGCTGTTTTCCCGTAGCCGGGCGCGGCTGCTGTGGCGGGCACTGGTTTTTGCGGCACTGTGGACTTTGGCCGAACTGGCCCGCAACACCTTGTTCACCGGCTTTCCGTGGGGGGCGGGGGGCTATGCGCACATTACCGGCCCGTTGGCGGGCTGGTTGCCGGTACTGGGCGTTCTGGGAACCGGCGGGCTGGCCGTACTGCTGGCCGCTACGGTAGGCCTTTGGCGCGGGGCGCTCTGGAAAGAAGCGGTGGCATTGGTACTTGTTGCCAGCGTGTTGACCTTCGCCTTGCCTTGGCTGGCGGGCACCTCGGCCAGCGCCGGCAAGCTCAGCGTGACTCTGCTCCAGGGCAACATCCCGCAAGACGAAAAATTCCAGCCCGGCAGCGGCGTACCGCTGGCACTGCGCTGGTATGGCGACCAGTTGCTGGCGGCTTCCACGTCGCTGGTGGTGGGGCCAGAGACCGCCGTGCCCTTGCTTCCAGACGACCTGCCTCCCGGCTACTGGGACGCGTTGCGCAGCCGCTTCAACCAGGCTGGCCGCGCTGCGCTGCTGGGCATTCCGCTGGGCAGCCTGCAGGCCGGCTACACCAACTCGGTGGTAGGACTCAAACCCGACCAGGCCACCGTCTACCAGTACGACAAGCACCACCTGGTGCCCTTTGGCGAATTCATTCCGTTCGGCTTTCGCTGGTTCACCTCGCTGATGAACATTCCGCTGGGCGACTTCAACCGTGGCGCGGTGGGCCAGCCCTCGTTTGACTGGCAGGGCCAGCGGTTGGCGCCCAACATCTGCTACGAGGATTTGTTTGGCGAGGAACTCGGCGCGCGTTTTATCGACCCCGCCACAGCGCCCACGATATTTGTCAACGTCAGCAATATCGGCTGGTTTGGCGACAGCGTGGCGATTGACCAGCACCTGCTGATTTCGCGGGCGCGCGCCATCGAGTTCCAGCGGCCGTTTGTGCGGGCTACCAACACGGGTGCCACCGTCATCATCAACCACCGGGGCGAGGTCACCCATGCGCTGCCGCGACTGACGCGCGGCGTGCTGGTGGGCGAGGTGGAAGGGCGCACCGGCACCACGCCGTTTGCCTGGTGGGTGGCGCGTTTCGGGCTGTGGCCGCTGGCCGGGCTGTGCCTTCTGCTGGTGGCCGCCGCGTTGGTGCTGCGCCGGCGCCGTTAGTACGGCGGGGAGCGCCCCGCCCCGGCCCCGTAAAATCAGGGGTTTGCACGCGCTGCTTCCCGCAATTGCCGATATCCCCACATGCTTACATTTCAGCAAATCATTCTCAAGCTGCAGTCCTACTGGGACGCGCAGGGTTGCGCTCTTTTGCAGCCCTATGACATGGAGGTCGGCGCCGGTACTTCACATACTGCTACGTTTTTAAGAGCGCTTGGGCCCGAACCGTGGAAAGCTGCCTACGTGCAGCCCAGCCGCCGGCCGAAAGACGGCCGCTACGGCGAGAACCCCAACCGGCTGCAGCACTACTACCAGTACCAGGTGGTGCTGAAACCCGCACCCAGCAACATTCTGGAGCTGTACCTCGGCAGCCTCGAGGCGCTGGGCTTCGATCTGAAAAAGAACGACATCCGCTTTGTCGAAGACGACTGGGAGAACCCGACGCTGGGCGCCTGGGGCCTGGGCTGGGAGGTCTGGCTCAACGGCATGGAGGTGACGCAGTTCACCTATTTCCAGCAGGTCGGTGGCATCGACTGCAAGCCGATTACCGGCGAGATCACCTACGGGCTGGAGCGGCTGGCGATGTATCTGCAGGGCGTGGACAACGTCTACAACCTGGCCTGGACGGACACGCTGAAATATGGCGACGTCTACAAGCAGAACGAAATCGAACAGAGCGCCTACAACTTCGAGCACAGCGACGCCGAGTTCCTGTTCACCGCCTTTGCCGCGCACGAAAAGCAGGCCAAGTACTTGATAGAGCAGCAACTGGCACTGCCGGCTTACGAGCAGGTGCTGAAGGCCGCGCACAGCTTTAACTTGCTGGATGCACGCGGCGCCATCAGCGTGACCGAGCGGGCAGCCTACATTGGCCGCATCCGCAATCTGGCCCGTGCTGTGGCGCAGAGTTATTACGAGAGCCGCGAGCGGCTGGGTTTTCCGATGGCGCCGCGCGCGTGGGTGGACCAGATTGCGAAGAAGGCTGCCTGAAACATGAATACGCAAAACCTTCTGGTTGAACTCTTTGTAGAAGAACTGCCACCCAAGGCTCTGAAAAAACTTGGCGATGCGTTCGCCGGTGTGTTGTTCGAGCAGCTCAAGTCCCAGGGCCTGACCGCTGTCAGCTCGGCGCTCACCAGCTTTGCCTCGCCGCGCCGACTGGCTGCGCACGTCACCGCGGTGTTGACCCAGGCCGCCGACAAAGCCGTCTCACAAAAGCTGATGCCGGTGAGTGTGGGGCTGGATGCCTCCGGCAACGCCACGCCTGCGCTTTTAAAGAAACTGCAGGCGCTGGGTGCCGATGCAGGTGCGGTGGCTGGCCTGAAACGCGCGCCCGACGGCAAAGCCGAGGCGCTGTTTTACGACAGCACCGTCAAGGGTGCAACGCTGGCCGAAGGCCTGCAGAAGGCGCTGCAGGAGACGATTGCCAAGCTGCCCATCCCCAAGGTCATGAGCTACCAGTTGGAGACCGGCTGCGAGATGCCTGGCTGGAGCAGCGTGAGCTTTGTGCGCCCCGCCCACGGGCTGGTGGCATTGCATGGCAGCACCGTGGTGCCGGTGGAGGCGTTGGGCCTGAAAGCCGGCAACAGCACCCAGGGCCACCGCTTTGAAGCATTGGTGTCGCCGGTAGTGCTGAAAAATGCCGACTGCTACGCCGCCACGCTGGAGCAGGACGGCGCCGTGATTGCCAGCTTTGCCGCGCGCCGCGCCGAGATCGTGCGCCAGCTGGCCGAGGCGGCTGCCAAGGTCGGCGGTGGTACGAAACCCATCGAAGACGACGCGCTGCTCGACGAAGTCACCGCGCTGGTCGAGCGCCCCAATGTGCTCATTTGCGAGTTCGAGAAACAGTTTCTCGATGTACCGCAGGAGTGCCTGATTCTGACAATGAAGGCCAACCAGAAATACTTTCCGCTGCTCGACACCGCCGGCAAGCTCACCAACAAATTCCTGGTGGTCAGCAACATCTCGCCGGCCGACGCCAGCGCGGTCATCGGCGGCAACGAGCGCGTGGTGCGCCCGCGTCTGGCCGATGCGAAATTCTTCTTTGACCAGGACCGCAAGAAGCCGCTGACCTCGCGCGTGGCGGGGCTGGGCAAGGTGGTGTACCACAACAAACTCGGCACGCAGGGCGAGCGCGTCGAGCGCGTGCGCGCGATTGCCAAGGCGATTGGCCAGCAGCTCGGCGGCGACCTGCTGGCGAGCAAGGCCGACCAGGCCGCCAACTTGGCCAAGGCCGACCTGGTGACCGACATGGTGGGCGAGTTCCCCGAGCTGCAGGGCACGATGGGCCGCTACTACGCGCTGCACGACGGCCTAAGCGCCGAGGTGGCCGACGCGATTGAAGACCACTACAAGCCGCGTTTTGCCGGCGACGCGTTGCCGCGCAACGACACCGGCGTGGTGGTGGCGCTGGCCGACAAGCTGGAAACCCTGGTGGGCATGTTCGGCATCGGTAACCTGCCGACCGGCGACAAGGACCCGTTTGCGCTGCGGCGGCATGCGTTGGGCATCATCCGCATGCTGGGCGAGAAGGCGCCCACGCTGGCGCTCGGCACCCTGATCGCCACAGCGGTGCAGGCCTTTCCGGCAGCGCTGCGGCCCGAGCCGGTGGAAGGCCCGCTGGCCGATTTCATCAACGACCGCCTCGCTGGCCAGCTGCGCGAGCAGGGCTACAGCGCGCAGGAAGTCGATGCCGTGCTGGCCCTGCGTCCGCAGCGCCTGGGCGATGTCGGCAACCGCCTGGCAGCCGTGCGTGCCTTCGCCGCACTGCCCGAAGCCGCCGCGCTGGCGGCCGCCAACAAGCGCATCAGCAACATCCTGAAAAAAGCCGACGCGGTCGATGCGCATGTCAACGAAGCGCTGCTCACCGAGCCAGCCGAAGTGGCGCTGCAGCTTGCCATGCAGAAGGTGGTGCCCACAGCAACGGCGCAGTTCGAGTCCGGCGACTACGCCGCGTCGTTGCAGACGCTGGCCGCACTGCGCGCACCGGTCGATGCTTTTTTTGACGGCGTGATGGTGAATGCCGACGACATGGCGGTGCGGCTGAACCGGCTGGGCCTGCTGGCCAGCCTGCATGCGGCGATGAACCGTGTGGCCGATCTGTCCCGTTTGGCAAGTTGAAAAGACTGCGATGAAACTTGTCATCCTCGACCGCGACGGCACCATCAACATCGACAGCGACGAGTACGTCAAGTCGGCCGAAGAGTGGGAGCCGCTGCCCGGCGCGCTGGATGCGATTGCGCGGCTCAGCCACGCCGGCTGGCATGTGGTGATTGCGTCCAACCAATCGGGCCTGGGCCGCGGGCTGTTTGACGTGAGCGCGCTCAACGCCATCCACAGCAAGATGCTCAAGGCAGTAGCCGTGGCCGGTGGGCGCATCGACGCGATTTTTTACTGCCCGCACTCGCCCGGCGAGGGCGAGAAGGCTTGCACCTGCCGCAAGCCGCTGCCCGGACTGTTCGAGCAGATTGGCGACCGCTACGGCATTGAACTCAAAGGCGTGCCCACCGCTGGCGACAGCCTGCGCGATCTGCAGGCCGGTGTGGCTGCCGGTTGCGAGCCGCACTTGGTGCTTACGGGTAAGAGCGTGATTTACCGCAATCAGCCGCTGCCGGACAGCTTTCCACCCGGCACACACACCCATGCCGACTTGGCCGCGTTTGCTGATTTTCTGATCGCCCGCGAAGTGCAGGCGGCTTTGGCAGTGGCTATTTAACGCTACTGATTCAATAGCTAAAACCGTATATTCCACGCCGGCTACCGGCCGAAAAGACTAAAAAATGGCGCTGATTCGCTCGATTTTGCACCTGCTCTGGATGATTGTTACCGTCATCCCCTGGTCGTTCTACATGCTGGCGTCGTCGCTGGTGGTCAACAGCACCACGCTGTACTGGCAGTGCGTTATGTGGCTGCGCATGGCCACCTCGGGCGGCACCGCCATTCTGGGCATCCAGAACCGCGTGACCGGCATGGAAAACCTGCCCACCGGCGAAAAGAGCCCGGCCATTTTGTTGGTCAAGCACCAGTCGACCTGGGAGACGTTTGCCATGCCCACGCTCATGCCGCACCCGCTGGCCTATGTGTTCAAAAAAGAGCTGATCTACGTGCCGTTTTTCGGCTGGGCCATGGGCCGGCTCGACATGATCCACATCGACCGCA
>JAZKCX010000130.1:0-4728 GCA_040387875.1 Pseudomonadota bacterium
ACCAGCTTGTCGCCCAGGCCATCGACCTCGACCGCGCGGCGGTGCGCGAAATGCAATATGGCTTCCTTGCGCTGGGCGCCACAGAACAGGCCGCCGGTGCAACGGTAATCGGCCTCGCCTTCTTCGCGCACCGCATCCGACCCGCAGACGGGGCAGGTGCGCGGCATCGTAAAAATCTGCGCTTCGTGCAGGCGTTTCTCGGGCAGTACCGCCACCACCTCGGGAATCACATCGCCGGCGCGCCGCACGATGACGGTGTCGCCCACCCGCACATCCTTGCGCCGGGCCTCGTCCTCGTTGTGCAGGGTGGCGTTGGTGACGGTAACGCCGCCCACAAACACCGGCGCCAGCTTGGCCACCGGCGTGAGTTTGCCGGTGCGCCCCACCTGCACCTCGATGCCCAGTACCGTGGTGAGCTGCTCCTGCGCCGGGTATTTGTGGGCCACGGCCCAGCGCGGCTCGCGGGTGACAAAGCCAAGCTGCTTTTGCAGCGCCAGGCTGTTGACCTTGTAGACCACACCGTCGATATCGAACGGCAGGCTGTCGCGCTGCGCGCCCAGGGCCTGGTGGTACGCGACCAATTCCGTAGCGCCCGAGGCAAGCTGTACGCTGGCCGATACCGGAAAACCCCATGATTTCAGGCTCTCCAGCATCTCGAAGTGGGTGGCGAACGCCGGGCCGCCCTCTTCTGCTGGCGTGACCTCGCCCAGGCCGTAGGCAAAAAAGCTCAGTGGCCTGCGCGCGGCAATCGCCGGATCAAGCTGGCGCACCGCCCCGGCAGCGGCATTGCGCGGGTTGATGAAGACTTTCTCGCCGCGTTCACGCTGGGCGTCGTTGAGTTTTTCGAAATCGGCGCGGCGCATGTAGACCTCGCCTCGTACTTCAAGCACCGGGAATTTCACACCAACCAGCCGCAAGGGGATTTGCCGGATCGTGCGGATGTTCTGCGTCACGTCTTCACCCACCTCGCCGTCGCCCCGCGTAGCAGCCTGCACCAACACACCGTTTTCATAGCGCAGGCTCATCGCCAGGCCATCGAACTTGGGCTCGGCCACATAGGCCACCGGCGGGTCGGCCTCGGTCAGCTTGAGTTCCTTGCGGATGCGGGTGTCGAAATTTACCGCACCGCTGGCCTGGTTGTCGGTTTCGGTGCGGATACTGAGCATGGGTACCGCATGGCGCACCGGTGCGAACTGCGGCAAGGGCTTGCCGCCGACACGCAGCGTGGGCGAATCGGGGGTCAGCAGGTCCGGGTGGGCCGCTTCCAGTGCCTGCAGTTCGGTGAAGAGCCGGTCGTACTCGGCATCGGGCACTTCCGGGTCGTCCAGCACGTAGTAGCGGTGGGCATACTTGTGCAGCAACGTGTGCAGTTCGAGCACACGATCGCCCGGGGAAGTCATGGCCGGCCGGCCGCCGGGCCGCCCCAAGGTCGGCCAGCTCCCTCGGGGGGCAGCGACCCGCGCAGCGGCGGAGCGTGGGGGCTCATGAGAACAACCGCCGCGCCAGCACCGAGCCCGCCGACAAATCGCGCGAATCGAGCGCGTCGTAGAGTGTTTCCAGATCGCCGGCAATGCCGTCCAAGGCAGCAGGCTGGATGAGCTGGCCGTTATCGTCGATCACGGCGCCGTCCATCGCGGCGGCCAGCGCGTCGGCGGCTTCGCGCATGCGTGCGAACGGCGCTTCGTAGCGGTCGACATGCGGTACGTCCAGCGTCAGCGAAATCTCGCGGATGGCCGACTGGGCCGGGTCGTCCGACAGCGCCGCCTGGGTATCAAAAGCCAGCACCAGCATGGCTGCCGACGGCCCGCTGGCCGAGGCCAGCACCATGCGGCCGGGCATGGCGCCGGCCACAAAACCGAGCCGCGCCGCGTGCTGCTGCACATAGCCGGGACTCCAGGCGGCATGGCGCGCGCGCAGGGTGAAGCTGAGCTGCGCATCGTGCGCGCTGGCGAACTGGTCCAGCTCACGTGAGCGGGCCACCACATCCAGCATGTCGGGAAATTCCGGCGTGCCGCCCAATACATCGCAAAAAGCCTGGGCCTTGACGACGAATTCCGAGAACTCGATTTCGTTCAGCGCGCCGGTGCGGTTGGCCAGCTGCACGCCAATTTGCAGCGCGGTGTAGCGCTGGCCGGCCGCAGGCGGCTCCCACTGGCGGCTGCGGTCGTTCTGGCCTTCGATGGCGACCGGCTTGCTGCCGGCGCGCCGGGTGCTGGGCATGGCGGCCAGCACCGCGTCGCCGGAAACCGGCGCATCCAGCGCAATGGGCACGATCACGTCGATCAGCGCGTCCAGCCCCGGCCGGCGGCTGGGTGCGGGCATGACCAGCGGCGCGTCCGGCTCGGCTGCGCCAAAGGCCGGGTCGATGCCTTCGCCCGGTTCGGGCACAAACACACTGCCGTCCAGCGTCGGTTCAATCTGCACCGGCGGCGGAAGGTCTTCGGGCAGCGGCTCAGGCTGGGCCATGCGGGGCGTGTTCTTGCGCGAAACCCAGGTGCTGTGGGCAATCACCGCAGCAAGCAGGAGCCCACCAATGATCGCCAAACCGACGGTGAAGTTACTCATGCTGATTCGCCCCCACAGTCGCCCACTGCGTGTGGCTTCCTGCCCCCCGAGGGGGCCACGTTTCACCTTGGGACGGCCCGGCGGTGAAACACATCACGGCGGCTTCAGAATTGCTTCGCATCATGCCGCCTCCGCCATTCCAACTGCAGACTCCATGTCCACCGCCACGATGCGCGAAACGCCCTGCTCCTGCATGGTCACGCCGATGAGTTGCTCGGCCATTTCCATCGCAATCTTGTTGTGGCTGATGAACAGAAACTGCGTCTCCTTGCTCATGCTGCGCACCAGCTTGGAATAGCGCTCGGTGTTGGCGTCGTCCAGCGGCGCATCGACCTCGTCCAGCAGACAGAACGGCGCGGGGTTGAGCTGGAAGATGGCGAACACCAGCGCGATGGCCGTGAGCGCCTTTTCGCCGCCCGAGAGCAGGTGGATGGTCTGGTTTTTCTTGCCGGGCGGCTGCGCCATCACCTGCACGCCGGAATCCAGAATCTCGTCGCCGGTAATCACCAGCCGCGCATTGCCGCCGCCAAACAGCTCGGGGAACATGCGGCCGAAATGCTCGTTCACTGCATTGAAGGTGCCCGAAAGCAACTCGCGGGTTTCACCGTCGATTTTCTTGATCGCGTCTTCCAGCGTGGTCATGGCCTCGGTCAAATCGGCCGACTGCGCATCGAGGAACTGCTTGCGCTCGCGGGCCGTGGTCAGCTCGTCCAGCGCGGCCAGATTCACTGCGCCCAGCGCGGCAATCTCGCGGTGCAGGCGGTCGATCTCGCCCTGCAGGCCGGCGCTGCGCACCTTGCCTTCGCTAACCGACAGCGCCACCGCGTCCAGATCGGCTTTGGCGTCGAGCAACAACTGCGCGTATTGCTCCAGGCCCAGCCGTGCGGCCTGCTCTTTCAGCTGGAAATCGGTGATGCGCTGGCGCAGCGGGTCGAGTTCGCGCTCCAGTTGCAGCCGGCGCTCGTCGCTGGCGCGCAGCTTGGCGGTGAGGTCGTCGTATTCGCTGCGGATGGCGCCCAGGCTGGTCTCGCGCTCCAGCTTGAAGGCCAGCGCGTTCTGCAGTCCGGCCTGCGCGGCGGCATCGGTCAGCCGGGCCAGTTCGTCCTGCGCGCGCTGGGCCTCGGCAGCAATCGATTCGGTCTGTTGTGTGGCGGTGGCGATGCTGCGCCCCAGCTCGGCCTGGCGGGCCTGCAGCGTGCGCTGGGCAAACTGCGCCTCTTGCGCCTTGCGCTCCAGGCTGCGCTGCTGCTCGCGGCATTCGGTCAGCTTGCGTTCGCCGGTAATCACGTATTCGTCGAGCTGCGCGTGGCGCTCCTGGCTGTCGGCGAGCTGCATGTCCAGCTCCTCGAAGCGGGCCTCGGCAGTCACGCGGCGCTCTTGCAACTCTTCCAGTTGCGCGTCGATCTCGGACAGGTCGGCGCCCAGCTGCGCGCTGCGGGCGCGCGCCTGTTCGGCCAATTGGCTCAGACGCAGGGTTTCGACCTGCAATTCGTGGGCACGGCTTTGCGCCAGTGTGGCTTCGCGCCGGCTGGAGACCAGGCGCTGCGACGCATCGGCATAGGCGGCTTCGGCGCGCACCAGTGCCGAGCGCGATTCCTCGGCAATCAGCGACTGCGCGCGCAACTGCTTCTCTAAATTTTCGATTTCCTGCGCTCGGGCCAGGAGGCCGGCCTGCTCGGAATCCTGCGCATACAGGCTCACGCTGTGGGCAGTGACGGCATGGCCGGTTTGCAGGTACACCACCTCGCCAGGCTGCAGCTTGCTGCGGGCGGCCAGCGCGTCGTCAAAGCTGGCGGCGGTAAAGCAGCCGTGCAGCCAATCGGTCAGCAGGGCTTTCTGGCCAGCGTCGTTCAGACGCAGAAAGTCAGCCAGCGGCTGCAGGCCCGAGGCACTGGCGGGCAAGGGAGCACCGGCTTGCGGCGGGCTGTAGAACGCCAGCTTGGCGGGGGGCGCCTCACGGCCGTCGGTGCCGGCAAAACCGCGCACCATTTCCAGCCGGGACACTTCCAGCGCACCCAGGCGTTCGCGCAACGCGGCTTCCAGCGCGTTTTCCCAGCCGCGCTCGATGTGGATCCGGCTCCACAGGCCCTGCAGTCCATCCAGCCCATGTTTGGCCAGCCAGGGCTTGAGCTTGCCGTCGGTCTTGACCTTTTCCTGCAGCGC
>JAZKCX010000131.1:0-2058 GCA_040387875.1 Pseudomonadota bacterium
ATGAGCATGGTGCCGATGAGCGGCAACTCGCCGTCGCTGTCGCCCAGCATGTTCAGCAACGACGAGAACATCGGTATTGCCTACGGCATGGGTCTGACCGCCGAGAAGGTGGCGAACCAGTGGAAAGTCAGCCGCGAAGCGCAGGACGAATTCGCCTACCAGTCGCACATGAAGGCCATTGCCGCGATGAAGGCTGGCGAGTTCACCAACGAGATCACGCCGTTTGAAGTGACCGAGCGTACGCCCAATCTGGAGACCGGCGAGGTCAGCACCAGTACCCGTATCGTGAGCCTGGACGAAGGCGCGCGGCCCGACACCACGGTAGAAGGCCTGTCCAAACTGCGCGCGGTGTTTGCGGCCCGCGGCTCGGTGACGGCCGGCAACAGCTCGCAAACGTCTGACGGCGCCGGTGCGCTGATCCTGGCCAGCGGCGACGCGGTCAAGCGTTTTGGCCTGACGCCGCTGGCGCGCTTTGTCAGCTATGCCAGCAAGGGCGTGCCGCCGCACATCATGGGCATAGGCCCGATCGAGGCGATTCCCGCAGCGCTGCGTTACGCCGGCCTGAAGCAGGACGATATCGACTGGTTCGAGCTGAACGAAGCTTTTGCGGCGCAGTCGATTGCGGTCATCAATTCGCTGGGGCTGGACCCGTCCAAGGTGAATCCTATGGGCGGCGCAATTGCGCTGGGGCATCCGCTGGGAGCAACGGGGGCGATTCGTGCGGCGACTGTGGTGCACGCGCTGCGGCGGCACAACAAAAAGTACGGCATGGTCACCATGTGTGTAGGCATGGGGCAAGGCGCAGCAGGGATATTTGAAAGAGTCTGACGGCTGGAGAGCAATAGTCACCAGAGCGGCTGTCCGGGCAATCAAAAACCGGCACACTTGGGAGCATGACTTTGCATGTATTTGACCAAGCGCTGGCCCTCACGGCGCAACCAGGGGGTGACTTTGTTGGCACACCCAGCCCCGCTTACTGGAACATGGTGGGCCCCTACGGCGGCATCACTGCCGCCACGATGGTCAACGCCATCCTGCTGCACCCGCAGCGGCTGGGCGATCCACTGGCATTGACCATCAACTACGCCAGCGCGGTGGGCGCAGGCCCGGTGCGGGTGGTGGCGCGGCCGGTGCGCACCAACCGATCGACCCAGCACTGGGTGCTGGAGCTCTGGCAGGCGGGCAGCGATGGCACAGAAGACATGGTGACCACCGGCACCGCCATGACGTCTGTGCGCCGCGCTACCTGGAGCCTGGATGAGCTGCCCATGCCCGCCGTACCCCCGCCAGAGGCGGTGGAGCAGGTGCATATGTTTGCCCAGGTGGAGTGGGTGCAGCGCTACGAGATGCGGCCTGTGGCGGGCGCGATTCCCACGGTTTGGGACGGCGGCGGCAGCAACAGTCTGACGCAGCTCTGGGTGCGCGATGCCGAACCGCGGCCGCTGGACTTCCTGTCGCTGGCATCCATGTCTGACACGTTTTATCCCCGCATCTGGCTGCGACGCGCGCTGCCAGTGCCGGTGGGTACCGTCACGCTCACCATTTATTTCCATGCCGACAGCGCGCAGCTTGCGGCCACCGGCACCGGCTTTCTGCTGGCGCAGGCGCAAGCCCAGGGCTTTCGTAATGGGTTTTATGACCAGACGGCGCAGCTCTGGAATGAAGAAGGCCGTTTGCTGGTAACGACGCACCAATTGGCGTACTACAAAGAGTAAACATGAAAAATCCCGGCGTTGCCTTGATCGTCGGTGCGGGTGATGCCACTGGCGGCGCCATTGCGCGGCGTTTCGCACGCGGTGGCCTCACCGTTTGCGCGGTGCGGCGTGACGCGGACAAACTGCAGCCCTTGCTGGAACAGATCAAGGCCGACGGCGGCACGGTACACGGCTTTGGCTCCGACGCCCGCAAGGAAGAAGCGGTCGTGGCACTGGTCGAGCAGATAGAGGCCACCATAGGCTCGATCGAGGCGCTGGTCTTCAACATCGGCGCCAACGTGCGCACCACGGTGGTGGAAGAAACCGCGCGGCGCTATTTCAAGATCTGGGAGATGGCGGCCTT
>JAZKCX010000132.1:0-6461 GCA_040387875.1 Pseudomonadota bacterium
GAACTGACCTGCGCCAACAGCCCCGCCACGTTGATCACCACCGATGGCCTGACCGCTCTGGAACATGCGGTGGACGTGGGCATCGCCGCGCTCTGCGCCGAAGCGGTGGGCGTGATGGACAAGACGCTGGCGGTGACGGTCGAGTACATGAACACCCGCAAGCAGTTTGGCGTGGCCATTGCCACTTTTCAGGCGCTGCGGCACCGGGTAGCCGACATGAAAATGCAGCTGGAGCTGGCCCGTTCGATGAGCTACTACGCCTCGCTCAAGCTCAACGCGCCCACCGAAGAACGCCGCCGCGCACTGGCCCGCGCCAAGTACCAACTGGGCCAGTCGATGCGTTTTGTCGGCCAGCAGGCGGTGCAGTTGCATGGCGGCATTGGCGTGACCGACGAGTACATCGTCAGCCACTACTTCAAGAAACTTACCCAGCTCGAAATGACCTGGGGCGACAGCCTGCACCACCTGGGCGAGGTGTCGGCGCGCATGCAGGACACGGCCGGCGTTTTCGCCTGAACCCGAACAACGGACGCGCTATTTGCCAGGCCGCGTCAGTACCAGCCCCAGCTCCAGCGCGGTTTCCACCACCTCGGCCAGCGGCGGCTGGTAACCGTCGCGTATCCAGCGCATCGCAATGTGCACCACGCCACCGGTCACGCCGGTTTGCAAAAGCGGGCTGGGCGCGGTGTTGCCGGGGGCAATCACCTCGGTGGCGGCTGCACCCATCTGGGCCAGCGCTTCGTCAAAGGCGGCGTCTACCGCCGGGCTGACGCCGCGAATCTCCATCAAAAACACGCGGGCTGGCCGGGGCTGGGCCTGCAGCGCCGAAAAATAGGCACGCAGCATGGCGCGGCCGCGGGCCTTGGGGTCGCCACCGGCGGCTTCTGCGGCCTGGGCAATCTCCAAGAAAAGCTGGGCGTTGACATGGTGGTAGCAGGCCATCAGCAGCGCCTCGCTGCTCTCGAACGATTCGTAGAAATAGCGCTCGGTCAGGCCAGCCGCCGCACACACCGCCTTCACGGTAGACGCCCGGTAGCCATGTTCGCCATAGGTCTCTATGGCCGCGTCAATCAGTTGCGCCCGCCGCTGCGCGCGCCGCTCGTCCAGCGGCATGCCGCGGTAGGAGCGGGTGGCGTCGGAAGCGGGTTCGGGCACAAATTTATTTACCACGTCACCATTGTGACATGATCGGTTGTCAAATAATTTGACAATTCAGCATGTCAGAAACTCAAAGGTCTTTCACCATGGTCTCACCCGCTCACGCTGCCCCGCTGGACGTACTCATCATTGGCGCCGGCCTGTCCGGTATTGGCGCCGCCCGCCATCTGCAAAAGCGCTGCCCGGGCAAGAGTTTTGCGCTGCTGGAGGCCCGTGCTGCCCTGGGCGGCACCTGGGATTTGTTCCGCTACCCGGGCATCCGCTCGGATTCGGACATGCACACCCTGGGCTACAGCTTCAAGCCCTGGACCGCCGCCAAGGCCATTGCCGACGGCCCGTCCATCCTGAACTACATCCGCTCGGCGGCCGAGGAAACCGGCATCACCAGCAAAATTCGCTACCGCCATACGGTCAAGCGCGCCGCATGGTCGTCGCAAGATGCGCTGTGGACCGTCGAGTGCGAGCACCAGCTCGACGACACCGTGCAGACGGTGCAAATCCAGGCGCGTTTTCTGTACCTGTGCAGCGGCTACTACAGCTATGCCGAAGGCCATGCGCCCGAGTTTGCCGGCCAGGCCGACTTTGCCGGCCAGGTGGTTCACCCGCAGTTCTGGCCCGAAAAACTCGACTACGCTAACAAGCAGGTGGTGGTGATTGGCAGCGGCGCCACTGCGGTCACGCTGGTGCCGTCGATGGCCGACACCGCCGCGCACGTGACCATGCTGCAGCGCTCGCCTACCTACGTCATTAGCCGCCCGGCCGAAGACGGCATGGCCCAGCGCCTGCAGCGCCTGTTGCCCGATCGCCTGGCCTACGCGCTGACGCGCTGGAAAAACGTGGGTTTGGGCATGTTCTTCTTCCAGCTCTCGCGCCGCCGGCCCAACCGCGTCAAGCAGATTCTGGTGCACCTGGCCAAAAAGCAGACAGGCGGCAAGGTCGACGCCGCGCACTTCACGCCCAAATACAAGCCCTGGGACCAGCGCGTCTGTGTGGTGCCTGATGGCGACCTGTTCCGCCAACTGCGCGCCGGCAAAGCCAGCGTGGTGACCGACACGATTGACCGTTTCACGCCCACCGGCATCAAACTCAGCTCGGGCAAGGAACTCCAGGCCGACATCGTGGTGACCGCCACCGGCCTCAAACTCAATGCGCTGGGCGACATTGCCGTGACGGTGGACGGCCAGCCGGTGACGGCCAACCAGACGCTGGTGTACCGCGGCATGATGCTGAGCGATGTACCCAATCTGGCCATGGCTTTTGGCTACACCAATGCCTCGTGGACCCTCAAGGCCGACCTCACCGCCGAGCGCGTTTGCCGGCTGCTCAACCATATGGACGCCAAGGGCCTGCGTACCGCTGTGGCCCGCCCTGGCAACGACGTCGAGCAGCAGCCTTTTCTCGATTTCAGCTCGGGCTATGTGCAGCGCGCCGCCAGCATCCTGCCCAAGCAGGGCTCGCGCCGGCCCTGGCAGGTGTACCAGAACTACCTGCTGGACATGCTCACCATCCGCTACGGCCGCATTGCCGACGGCGTGGTGCAGTTCTCCCGCTAACGCCCTGCCGCTGAAAGAACCCCATGAACCTGCAGAACAAAGTTGCCGTACTTACTGGCGCCGGCAGCGGCATTGGCCGCGCACTGGCGCTGGTCCTGGCCCGCAAGGGATGCCACCTGGCGCTGGCCGATATCAACCCCGCCGCGCTGGCTGAAACCGCTGCGCTGGTGCAGACGCTGGGCGTGCGCGTGAGCCAGCATGCGCTCGATGTTGCCAGCCGCGAGGCGGTGGCCGCGCTACCCGCCGCCGTGCTGGCCGAGCACGGCCAGGTGGATCTGCTCATCAACAACGCCGGTGTGGCGATGGCCGGCACCTTTGACCAAGTGACCGAGCACGATTTCGACTGGCTGATGGACATCAATTTCAACGGTGTGGTGCGCCTGACCCGCGCATTTTTGCCGCTGCTGAAAACCCGCCCGACCGCCCGCATCGTGAACCTGTCCAGCCTGTTCGGCCTGATTGCTCCGCCCGAGCAGTGCGCCTATTCGGCCAGCAAGTTTGCGGTGCGCGGTTTCTCCAACGCGTTGCGCCACGAGCTCGCCATGAGCGGCTCCAGCGTGGGCGTGACGGTAGTGCATCCCGGTGGTGTGGCCACCCACATTGCCAGCAGCGCCCGCATGGCCGATGGCCTGTCGTCGGAAGACGTGGCCAAGCGCCAGGCTCTGAGCCAGAAGCTGCTGCGCATGCCGCCCGAAAAAGCGGCCGCCATCATCGTGCGCGCTGTGGAGCGCGACAAGGCCCGCGTGATTGTGGGCTGGGACGCCTGGTTTGCTGCACTGATCGAGCGCCTGATGCCTGTTGCCTACTGGGGCTTGCTGGGCCGGGGGCTCAAGCTGTGAACGCCGCGCTGTGGACTCTTTTCGGGCTGGCGCTTGTCACCACCGGTCTGGTGCTTTTTGCCTGGACCACCAACCGGCGCATTGACGCCAGCTTCACGCCACCCGGCCAGTTCATCGACGTGCCCGGCGCGCGCCTGCAGGTGGTAGACCGTGGCGCTGGCCCGGTCATTCTGCTGGTGCACGGCCTGGGCGGACAGCTGCGCCACTACACCTATGGCGTGGAGAAACTGCTGTCGAAAAACTTCCGCGTGATTGCGGTGGACCGCCCCGGATCCGGCCATTCGCTGCGCCATGCGGGCACCAGTGCCTCGCTGGAAACCCAGGCCGATGCACTGGCCGCGCTGCTGGGCAAACTCGGCATAGCCAAAGCCACTGTGGTCGGCCACTCGCTGGGCGGTGCCATCTCGCTGATGCTGGCCGCACGCCATCCAGAGCGGGTTAACGCGCTGGCCTTGGTCGCGCCGCTGACGCTCACGCCCGAAGGCCTGCCGCCGCCGTTTCGCGGGCTGGACATCACCCAGCCCACGCTGCGCAAATGGGTCGCCTGGACGCTGGCCGTGCCGGCCTTCATCGTCCGCAGTCCCGGCATCATGAAATTTCTGTTCGCGCCCGAAATCCACCCCAAGGATTTCGCCACCCGCGCCGGTGGTTTGATGAGCCTCAAGCCCTCGCAGTTCATCGCCGCATCCACCGACCTGGCCGCCATCCCCGACAGCCTGCCCGCGCTGGAAGCCAGCTACGCCAATCTGAAAACGCCGGTGTACATGCTCTACGGCAAAGGCGACTTGGTGCTAGACCCGCAACTGCACGGCAAAGCTTTTGTAGAAAAAGTGCCGCACACCCAGCTCACGCTGGTGGAAGGCGGACACATGCTGCCGGTGACGCAGGTGGCAAGGACGGCGGAGTTTATTGAGGGGGTGGCGCGCGGCGCTTCCAATAGCTGACTGCCATTCGCGCTGGCCGCCTCACGCCACCAGCCGCGAATTCTTCGGCACATGCGCCAGCAGAAACTCCATCTGGTCGGCCAGGATGCGGCGGTTGCGCAGGATGAAGTCTTCCCACAGGCTGGGCACGTAGGGCGCGTAGAGCAGCGGCATGTGGGCCTGCTCGGGGGTACGGTGGCTCTTGCGGTGGTTGCAGGCGCGGCACGCGGTGACCACGTTCATCCAGTTGTCGATACCGTTCTGCGCAAACGGAATGATGTGTTCGCGCGTCAGGTCTTCTTCGTGGAACAGGTCGCCGCAGTAGGCGCAGAGGTTGCGGTCGCGCGCAAACAGCTTGCTGTTGGTCAGGCCCGGCTTGAGGTTGAAGGGGTTGATGTTGGGCACGCCGCGGGTGCCGATGATGCTGTTGACCTTGATGATGGACTGCTCGCCGGTCACGGCGTTGTGGCCGCCGCGAAACACCGCGACTTCGCCGCCCGACTCCCAGCGCACCTCGCCCGCAGCGTAATGGATCACCGCCTGCTCCAGCGTGATCCACGACTGGGGCAGCCCCTGGGCCGACAGCTTTAGAACCTTCAAAACACGCCTCCTTCAACAGCAAAAAGCCACTTACTTCGGATCGCAACGTCTCTCCCGCACAATATACCCTGTTTTTATGACAAATCTGCCTGTGGCCGGCGAAGCGTGGGCGCAGGGTGCTATCAAAAAGATAACAACACCATGAAGATTTTCCGGGGCTACGATCTTGCCGGGCTGGCCGGCGCGGGTTGCGCGCTGACCATCGGCAATTTCGACGGCGTGCACCGCGGCCACCAGGCCATGCTGGCGCTGCTCAACAACGAGGCCCGCCACCGCGGCGTGCCCAGTTGCGCCATGACCTTCGAGCCGCACCCACGCGACTATTTCGCCGCGCTGGCCCGAAAGCCCGAGCTGGCCCCGGCCCGTATTGCCACGCTGCGCGACAAGCTGCACGAGCTGGCCCAATGCGGGGTGGCCCAGTGCGTGGTGCTGCCGTTTGACGCCAAACTGTCGGCCATGCCACCGCAGGCCTTTATTGACGAGGTGCTGGTGCGCGGCCTGGGTGCCAAGTACGTGCTGGTGGGCGACGATTTTCGTTTTGGCGCCAAACGCGCGGGCGACTACGCCATGCTGGACGCCGCCGGGCAGATCGGCGGCTTTGACGTGGCCCGCATGAACAGCTACGAAGTCCACGGCCTGCGCGTTTCCAGCTCCGCTGTGCGCGAGGCTTTGACCGAAGGCCGCATGCAAGATGCCGCCGCGCTGCTGGGCCGGCCCTACAGCATCAGCGGCCATGTGGTGCATGGCCGCAAGCTGGGCCGCGACCTGGGTTTTCGCACGCTGAATTTGCGGTTTTCGCACTGGAAGCCGGCTGCCAGCGGCATCTTCGCAGTTAAAGTGTTTGGCCTCGGCGAACAGGCGCTGGTGGGCGTGGCGAATCTGGGCATTCGCCCTTCGCTGGACCCGGCCGATGTGAACGGCGGCCGGGTGCTGCTGGAGACCTATTGCCTGGACTGGCCGGCCGCGCTGGGCGCCGAGGGGGGCTACGGTAAAATCATCCGGGTGGAACTGCTGCACAAACTGCACGACGAATTGCGCTACGACGGTCTGGATGCCCTGAAAGCCGGCATTGCCAAAGACTGTGCCGACGCGCGCGCCTGGTTTGCAGCCAACCCGGTGTCGGCACCGATCCCGCGAATTTGAAGGGGCGGCGGGCCTGACCCCGCGCACTGCCCCGCTCCCAGCCCCTTCCCGCGCCGTGCACTGCGCCGCGCCGGCCCGCACCGAATCCAACGCATCGCACCAGCCATGACCGACAAGACCGATTACCGCAAAACCCTGAACCTGCCCGACACGCCCTTCCCCATGCGCGGCGACCTGCCCAAGCGCGAGCCGGGCTGGGTGAAGCAGTGGGAAGAACAAGGCATCTACAAGCGGCTGCGCGACGC
>JAZKCX010000133.1:0-13806 GCA_040387875.1 Pseudomonadota bacterium
GAAGTGCAGCGTCGGCACGGTGTGGATGTGCAGGCGCTTGAACAGGCCGTTGCGCAAAAAACCTGCCGCCTGGTTCAGGCCAATCGTGGCTTCTTCCGGATTGCCCTGCAGCAGACTGAAGAAAACCTTGGCGTGGGCGTAGTCGGGCGTGACTTCCACCGCCTGCAGCGTGACCATGCCCACCCGCGGGTCCTTCAGCTCACGCGCGATCAGCTCCGCCAGATCGCGCTGGATCTGGTCGGCAACCTTGAAGCTGCGGTTGGGCGTGGCGGACTTTTTTGCGGGCATGGCGTCAGGTCAGGTGGTCGCTCAGATGGTCCGGGCGATTTCCTTGATCTCGAAGAACTCCAGCTGGTCGTTGATCTGGATGTCGTTGTAGTTCTTGAGCTTGATACCGCACTCAAAGCCTTCCTTGACTTCGCGCACATCGTCCTTGACCCGCTTGAGCGACTCGAGTTCGCCGGTGTAGACCACCACGTTGTCGCGCAGCAGGCGGAATTTGGCAGAGCGGTTAACCATGCCCGAGGTGACCATACAGCCGGCCACCGTACCGATCTTGGACGCCACAAAGACGGTGCGGATCTCGGCCATGCCGATGATTTCTTCCTTCTTGTCCGGCGTCAGCATGCCCGACATGGCGACCTTCAGCTCGTCCACCGCGTCGTAAATGATGCTGTAGTAGCGGATGTCCACGCCGTTGCCTTCGGCCAGCTTGCGCGCACCGGAGTCGGCCCGCACGTTGAAGCCGATGATGACGGCCTTGGAGGCAATCGCCAGGTTGACGTCGGACTCGCTGATGCCGCCCACAGCCGTGTAGACCATCTGCACCTTGACCTCGTCGGTCGAGAGCTTGAGCAGCGACTGCGCCAGCGCTTCCTGCGAGCCCTGCACGTCGGCCTTGATGATGATGGGCACCATCTTGACTTCGCCGGCGGTCATGTCGGTGAACATGTTCTCCAGCTTGGCGGCCTGCTGCTTGGCCAGCTTGGTGTTGCGGAACTTGCCGGCACGGTAGGTGGCGATTTCGCGGGCGCGCCGCTCGTCGGTCATCACCATGAATTCGTCGCCGGCCTGCGGTACTTCGGTCAGGCCCTGGATTTCCACCGGGATCGACGGACCTGCGGTCTTGATCGGCTTGCCGTTCTCGTCCAGCATGGCGCGCACGCGGCCATAGGTCTGACCAGCCAGCACCACGTCGCCGGTTTTCAGCGTACCGGTCTGCACCAGTACGGTAGCCACCGGGCCGCGGCCCTTGTCGAGCTTGGCTTCAATCACCAGGCCCTTGGCCATGGCGTCTACTGGCGCCTTGAGTTCCAGCACTTCGGCCTGCAGCAGCACCTGCTCCAGCAGCGCGTCGATGCCCTCGCCGGTCTTGGCCGAAACCGAGACAAAAGGTGAATCGCCGCCGTATTCTTCGGGCACCACCTGCTCGACCACCAGCTCCTGCTTCACGCGGTCGGGCGTGGCGTCGGGCTTGTCGATCTTGTTGATTGCCACCACGATGGGTACACCGGCCGCCTTGGCGTGCTTGATGGCTTCGCGGGTCTGAGGCATCACGCCGTCGTCGGCGGCCACCACCAGAATCACGATATCGGTCGCCTTGGCACCGCGGGCACGCATGGCGGTAAACGCCTCGTGACCGGGGGTGTCGAGGAAGGACACCATGCCGCGCGGGGTTTCCACGTGGTAGGCACCAATGTGCTGGGTAATGCCGCCGGCTTCGCCCGACGCGACCTTGGCGCGGCGGATGTAGTCCAGCAGCGAGGTCTTGCCGTGGTCGACGTGGCCCATGACCGTGACGACGGGTGCGCGTGGCAGCGATTCTGCTGCCTGGGCCGAGACTTCGTCGTCGGTAAAGGCTTCCGGGTCGTCCAGCGCCGCCACGATGGCGGTGTGGCCCATTTCTTCCACCACGATCATCGCGGTGTCCTGGTCCAAAGGCTGGTTGATGCTGACCATCTGTCCCAGCTTCATCAGATGCTTGATAACTTCGGACGCCTTGATCGCCATCTTGTGGGCGAGTTCGGCCACGGTAATGGTCTCGGGCACGTGCACTTCCATGATGCGCGTCTCGGCAGGCGCGGCTTGCACCATCTCGGTGCGGTCGTTGCGGTCACCGGAACGGCGACCACGCGGCCCACCGCGCCAGTTGGAACCACCCCGGCCGACACCACCGCTGCTGTCGCCGCGGGTCTTGATTTCTTTCTTCTTGGCCGGATCACCCGCCCAGCTCGACGACAGCTTGGCCGATTTGACTTCTTTGTTGTCACCAGGCGCAGCGGGTGCGCCAGGGCGCGCGGTGGTGCCGGCGGCCGGCTTGTGCAAGGTGCCCTTCATACCGGGCTTGGCCGGGTCGGCCTTGGCCACCGGCTTGGCTTCTTCGGGCTTCTTGGCGGTCAACACCTTCTTGGGTGTGGACATCATCAAACGGATGCCAGCGGCTTCGGCTTCAGCCTTGCGGCGGCGTTCCTGCAGCTCGTGGGCGCGGGCTACCTCCTCGTCGGCACGGGCCTTGGATTCGGCCGCAGCCTTTTGGCGCGCTTCTTCCTTGGCCGCAATTTCGGCGGCTTGGCGCTGGGCACGGGCCTCGGCGATGGATTTGTCTTCCGAAGCCGCCTGGTCGGCCAGGGCTTCTTTTTTGTCGCGCTGGGCGGTTTCGTAGGCCGCAGCACGCTCTTCGGCTTCGCGTTCGCGGGCCTCGTTGGCCTCGCGCTGCTTGCGCTTCTCGGTCAGCTCCTGCTCCTGGCGGCGCAGCAGTTCGGCTTGGCGGCGGGCTTCTTCCTCGCGGCGGGCCAACTCGCTGTCGTCCAGGGTGTGCGGAATATGGGCCTGTGGCGCCTCTTCTTCCACCACAGGCGCGGGCGTGTCCAGCTCGTCGTCGCGCTTGATGAAGGTGCGTTTTTTGCGCACTTCCACCTGGATGGTACGGGCGCGGCCGGTGGCGTCGGCCTGCTTGATCTCACTGGTGGATTTTTTCACCAGCGTGATTTTCTTGCGGTCTGCGGCCACGGTACCGTGGCTGGCCTGCAAAAAGCCCAGCAGCTTCTGCTTGTCGGCCTCGGTCAGGGGGTCGGCGGTGGTGGCCTTGGCGACACCTGCTGCCTTGAGCTGGTCAAGCAGGGTTTCGGCGGATTTTTTGAGTTCGGATGCAAACTCGGCGACTGTGGTGGACATATCTGGCGTTCCTTGTCTTGGCGGCCGTCATGATCAGGACTCGGGGGTGGCTTCACTGGTAAACCAGTGGGCACGCGCCGTCATGATCAGGGCTGTGGCTTCGTCCGCAGACTGGCCGGTAATTTCGGTAAGTTCGTCCACGGCCAGATCGGCCAGGTCGTCGCGGGTGTGTACACCGCCTTCATTCAGTTTGGCCACCAGTTCGGGGGTCAGGCCTTCGACGTCGCGCAGCGCCTGCGACACGCCTTCGGCGCTCTCCTCGCGGGCGATTTCCATCGTCAGCAGGGCGTCCTTGGCGCGGGTGCGCAGCTCGGTCACGGTGTCTTCGTCAAAACTCTCGATTTCCAGCATCTCGGTCAACGGCACGTAGGCCACTTCTTCCAGGCTGGTGAAACCTTCGTTGATAAGGATGTCGGCGACTTCCTGGTCCACGTCGAGCTTTTCCATGAACAGCGCACGCACACCGTGGGTTTCGTCGGCAACCTTCTGGGCCGACTCGGCGGCGTCCATGATGTTGATCTTCCAGCCCGTGAGCTCGGACGCCAGGCGCACGTTCTGGCCGCCGCGGCCAATCGCAATGGCCAGGTTTTCTTCATCGACCACCACGTCCATCGCATGGCGCTCTTCGTCCACCACGATGGACGACACGTTGGCCGGGGCCAGCGCGCCAATGACAAACTGCGCCGGGTCTTCCGACCACAGCACGATGTCGACGCGTTCGCCGGCCAGCTCGTTGGTGACGGCATTCACGCGGGTGCCACGCACGCCGACACAGGTGCCGATGGGGTCCACCCGCTTGTCGTGGCTCAGCACCGCAATCTTGGCGCGCGAGCCGGGGTCGCGGGCACAACTCTTGATCTCCAGCAGGCCCTGCTCGATTTCGGGCACTTCGTGGCTGAACAGCTCGATCATCATTTCCGGCGCGCTGCGCGACAGGATGATGGGCGCGCCGCGCAGGGTCAAATCCACCGCCATGATCATGGCGCGGACCCGGTCGCCGGTGCGCAGGTTTTCCTTGGGGATCATCTCGGTGCGCTTCAGGCGCCCCTCGACGCGGCCGCTTTCGACAATCAGGTCGCCCTTGTCCATGCGCTTGACCGTACCGGTGAAGATTTTCTCGCCGCGCGACATGAAGTCGTTCAGCAACATTTCGCGCTCGGCGTCGCGGATCTTTTGCAGGATGACCTGCTTGGCAGCCATGGCGCCAATCCGGCCAATCGGCACCGACTCCACGCCTTCTTCGATGTACTCGCCCTCTTCCACATCGGCAATGCGCTCTTTCGCGTCCATCAGAAGCTCTTCGGCATCAGGGTTTTGCAGGCCGGCCTCGTCGGGCACCACCAGCCAGCGGCGGAAGGTCTCGTAGGCGCCGCTATCGCGGTCAACCGCAACGCGGATATCCACTTCACCCTGGTACAGCTTTTTGGTGGCCTGGGCCAGCGCAGACTCCACCGCCGCGAACACCACGTCGCGCTCGACGTTCTTCTCGCGCGAGATGGCATCCACCAGCATCAACATTTCGCGATTCATGACACAACTCTCCTGTAATCAGTGGGGAACCGGCCCGGCGTTGTCGCCGGCCGTTGTCCCGCCATGCGCGCCAGCCAGGCCGGCGCCTCTGGGCTTGCGCCCCTTGAAATCAACCACCGGGGCCAGTCGGGCCTCCCGGATCTCGTCCAGTGTGAAACCCAGCGCCTGCAGCGGCGCTGGCGCGCGTTTGGCGCTGACCTTCTGGCCCGGCTTGGCGGCGGGTGCATCGCTCCAGACGATTTGCCAGCCGGTATCGGCCTTTTCCAGCGTTCCACGAAATTTCTTGCGGCTGGCACTGACCTGGCCCTGCGCCGCAGCACCCATCGCCACCTTCAGCGTGACCTCGACCAGCTCGCCGGTGAAACGCTCAAAATCATTGTTGTTGCGCAACGGGCGATCGATACCGGGCGAGGACACCTCGAGCCGCTTGTACTCCACCGCGTCCACTTCCAGCGCAAACTGCAGCTGGCGGGTGACCTTTTCGCAGTCTTCCACCGTGACAAACTGGTCGGGCGGATTGCCCACGGCCCAGGGCAGATCGATCGTGATGCGCAGCAAGCCCCCGCCAGAGCGTTCAATCTCTATCAGGTCGTAGCCCAGTCCGGCTACGGTTTGTTCAACGATCTGCTGCAGCGCCACTGTTCGGATATCTCTTCGGAATAGACCCAAAAATAGTCAAGGTGAAAAACGATCGACCAAAAAAAACGGGCGGTGTGAACCCGCCCGTTTGGTCGTGAAGTGCGCATTGTACTCCGGGTTGACCCTGAGAGCAACCCCCTTTTACAGAGGAGACGGCCCGGCCTTTTACCGCCGGGAATTGTCAGCCCGGGTCAACCCGGCTTAACCGGGATTCGGCAGCAAAAAGTCGCGGCTGATGTGGGCGCCCAGCTCGTTGACCCGGTCCAGGAACTGGGTCAGGAAGGCGTGCAGGCCGGTGGCCAGGATTTCGTCGATGCGGCCGTACTGCAGGTCGGCCCGCAGCTTGCCGGCGCGGCGCTGCGTTTCGGTGGACTGGTCGCCGGTGACCATGGCCAGGTTGCTCACCACCTCATTCAGGCTGGCGTGCAGCGAGCGCGGCATGTCGGGCCGCAAAATCAGCAGCTCGGCCACCCGCTCGGGTTTGATCACGTCGCGGTAGACCTTGCGGTAGATCTCGAAGCCCGAGACGCTGCGCAGAATCGCGCTCCAGTGGTAGAAATCGTATTCCTGGTCCTGTTCGGTGGCGGCGCCAAAAAAATCGCTCTGCAGCGCGTGAAATTTCACATCGACCAGCCGCGCGGTGTTGTCGGCCCGCTCCAGGAACGTGCCCAGGCGCATGAAATACAGCGCCTCGTCCATCAGCATGGTGCCCACCGTGACGCCGCGCGACAGGTGCGAGCGAAACTTCACCCACTCGAAAAACTGCGCCGGGTCGCTTTCGTATTCGCCCGAGCGGAGCATGCGGATCAGCGACAGCCAGGTCTGGTTCTGGGTTTCCCAGACCTCGGTGGTGAGTGTCCCACGCACCGCGCGGGCGTTCTCGCGCGCCGCCCGCAGACAGGAAATGATGCTGGACGGATTGCTCTCGTCGCGCACCATGAACTCCATGACCTCCGACGATTTGATCTGGTCATGTTTGGCGCTGTAGGCCGGTAGCAACTCGCTGATGCTGAGCAGGCCCTGCCAGCCCAGTTGGGCCACGGCGGCCGACTGCGGCAACAGCGCGGTCTGGTAGTTCACGTCCAGCATGCGCGCGGTGTTTTCCGCGCGCTCGGTGTAGCGGGACATCCAGAAAAGGTGGTCTGCGGTGCGTGACAACATGATTTAAGCCTCCCCGCCTTGCGATTGCGACTGGCTCTGCGCCGGTCGCGGCACAGCCGCGCCGTTTTCCAGAATCCAGGTGTCTTTGGTACCACCACCCTGCGACGAATTCACCACCAGCGAGCCCTCTTTCAGGGCGACGCGGGTCAGCCCGCCCGGCACCATTTGTACCTCCTTGCCAGTCAGAACAAAGGGCCGCAGGTCGATGTGGCGTGGCGCAATGCCGCTCTCCACGAAGGTCGGGCAGCTGGAAAGGCTGAGCGTAGGCTGGGCGATGTAGCCGGCCGGGTTGGCCAGCAGCGCCTTGCGGAAATCCTCGATCTCGGCAGTGGTCGATGCCGGGCCCACCAGCATGCCGTAGCCCCCGGCTCCGTGCACTTCCTTGACCACCAGGTCTTTCAGGTTGGCCAGCGTGTAGGCCAGGTCGTCCTTGTTGCGGCACATGTAGGTCGGCACGTTGTTCAGGATGGGCTTTTCGCCCAGGTAGAACTCGACCATCTTGGGCACGTAGGGGTAGATGGACTTGTCGTCGGCAATGCCGGTCCCCACTGCATTGCAGATGGTTACGTTGCCGGCCTGGTAGGCCTTGATCAACCCGGCGCAGCCCAGCGTGGAGGTGGGACGGAACACATCGGGGTCGAGAAAATCGTCGTCGAGCCGACGGTAGATCACGTCCACCCGCTTGGGGCCGCGGGTGGTGCGCATGTAGACAAAGTCTTCCTTGACCAGCAGGTCTTGCCCTTCGACCAGCTCCACGCCCATCTGCTGCGCCAGGAAGGCGTGCTCGAAGTAGGCGCTGTTGTACATGCCGGGGGTCAGCACTACCACCGTGGGGTCGGCCGTGGCCGGTGGGGCCGAGGCACGCAGGGTTTCCAGCAGCAGGTCGGGGTAGTGCGCGACCGGCGCCACGCGGTGCATGTTGAACAGGTCGGGGAAGAGCCGCATCATCATCTTGCGGTTTTCCAGCATGTAGCTCACGCCGCTGGGCACCCGCAGGTTGTCTTCCAGCACGTAGTACTCGCCGCCGCCCTGGGCGTTTGCGGCCCGCACGATGTCGATGCCGGCGATATGCGAATAAATCTGGTTGGGCACGTCAATACCCACCATCTCGGGCCGGAACTGCGCGTTGTTCAGAATCTGCTCGGCCGGCACGATGCCGGCCTTGATGATTTCCTGGTCGTGGTAGACGTCGTGGATGAACTTGTTCAGCGCGTTCACCCGCTGGGCCAGGCCGCGTTCCATCTGTTCCCACTCGGCAGCAGGAATCACGCGGGGAATCAGGTCGAAGGGAATCAGCCGCTCGGTGCCGCCGTTCTCGGCGTCTTCTTCCTTGGCGCCGTAGACGGCAAAGGTGATGCCGACGCGCCGGAAAATCATTTCGGCCTCTTCGCGGCGCTTGCGCATCATGTCGCCGGGCTGGCGTGCCAGCCACTCGTCGTAAATCTTGTAATGCTCCCGGATTTCCTTGCCCTTGGTAAAGAACTTGTAGGGCAACTCGGTATACATCTCGTCAAATTTCGTCATGAATCACCATTTCCTGTCTCTGCGCAGAGCTTAGCAAGTTCCAGGCCGATTGCACCGAATCAGGGCCATCGGTGCTGCCAATAGCGTTTCGCCACCTGCCGCTGGCACTGCGGCACGCCCACAGAATCCGACCGCCACCCCAACGCGCCACACTGCGGCGACTCGACCAGCGCCACACCACGCTCCCGATAGCGAGCCTGTACTTCCGGCGCGGGGTGGCCAAAGCGGTTGCGGTAGCCGGTCTGGGCAACAGCGAGTTGCGGCTGGACAGCGTCCAGAAAACCGGCGGTGGACGAGGTTTTGCTGCCGTGGTGCGGCACCAGCAGAAAGTCGGCCTTGAGCGGCGCGCCGCTGGCCACCAGCCGCGCCTCCTGCGCCGCCTCGATATCGCCCACCAGCAGCGCCACCTTGCCGCCACCGGCAATCCGCAGCACGCAGCTCAGCGCATTGCTTTTGGCGCTGCCGTCGTAGTCGGCCGCTTGCGGATGCAATATCTCGAAATCGACCCCATCCCAGCGCCAGCGTTGGCCCGCCACGCAGCGGGTGGCGCTGCGCAGCGCCTGCAGCGGGTGGCTGGACTCAATGGAACTGAGCAGCGCCGCCTGCGGCTGCATGGCCAGCACAGCGGGCGCGCCACCGATGTGGTCGGTATCGCGGTGGCTCAGCAGCACGGTGTCGAGCTTTTCGTCGAAAGCGCGCAAAAGGGGCAGCAAAACCCGGTTGCCCGCATCGCTTTCGCTGGAAAAGCGTGGCCCGGCGTCGTACAGCAGGCTGTGGCCGGCGGTCCGCACCAGCACGGCGTTGCCCTGGCCGACATCGGCTGCCAGCAGCTCGAAGCTGCCGGGCGCGGGCCGCGCCGCCTGCCACAGCACGACAGGCAGCAGCAAAGGTAAGCCCAGCACGCGCACTGGCCGCGGCAGCCGCAGCACCAGCAGCAGGCCGCCCAGCACGCCGGCAGCGCCAGCCCACAGCGCAGGTGCAGGCACCGACAGCGTGGCAAAAGGCAGCGCGGCCAGCACCTGCAGATAGCCGCCCAGCAAGCCCACCGCGCCGGCAGCGCCCGTCCACAGCGGCGCGTACAACATGCCCAGCATCGCCAGCGGCGTAACCACCAGCGTGACCCAGGGAATCGCCAGCAAATTGGCCAGCAGGCCCACGCCGGAGACCTGGCCAAACAGCAGCAAGGTGAGCGGCGTCAGCGCCAGCGTAACCACCCATTGCTCCCGGAAAATTGAAAGAAATCGACTGCTGGCCGGCGTCCCCACTTGGTTATCTGCTATTAAATTTGAATCATCCAGATTTCCCACGCTGGCGGCGGCTTCGGCCGCGCTGCCGGGCGGATGTTCCGGCGCGGGCTTTCGCTGCGCCCTGCGCCCGCCCGTCTTGCCGCTGTCCGACGCAAACAGCACCGCCACCGCCACAAAGCTCAGCCAGAAACCGGTCTGCAGCAGCGCCCAGGGGTCCGCTGCCACCACCACCGCCATGGCGAGCAAACACACCACCGGCCAGGGCCAGCGCACACCACCCAGCCGCAGCAGGCCCACCGTGGCAAGCATCAGCACCGTACGCTGGGCCGGCACGCCCCAGCCGCTGAACAGCGCATAGCCCGCCGCCAGCAGCAGCCCGCCCAGCAGCGCGGCCGAAGGCGCCGGCCAGAGGCGGCACAGCCAGGGGCTGCGCCGCCAAAGCCAGCCCAGCGCGGTGGCGGCCAGCCAGGCGAACATGGTGATGTGCAGGCCTGAGATGCTCATCAGGTGGGCCACGCCGGTGGCGCGGTAGATGTCCCAGTCGGCCCGGTCAATCGCGTTCTGGTCGCCGGTGACCAGCGCGGCCACCACACCGGCCAGTTTGCGGTCGGCGACGCTGGCAAAAATCGCATCGCGCACCTGTTGCCGCGCCCGCTCCACCGGGTGCGGCGTGCCTGCGCCCAGGCGCTGCGGCGTGGGGTCCTTGGGGCCGGCGCGTACTGTGCCGTTGGCCTGCAGGCCCTGCTCCCACATCCAGAGTTCGTAATCAAAACCATGCGGGTTGGCGCTGCCGTGCGGGGCCTTCAGCCGGGCGTTGAACTGCCAGCGGTCACCGGGGCGGATTTCGGGCGGCTGCTGCTGGGGTTCGGCCAGTACCTGCGCCGACCCCGCCGCCTGGGTTTGCCAGACGCCGCCGTACCAGCCCAGATAGAGGCGCGGCGGCAGCCTTACCGCGGCGCCATCCAGCGTGGCAGCGTCCACGTCAAAACGAAAGCGCATGCCGGCCTCGTTTTGCTGCGGCATGGTGGCTACGGTGCCGCGCAACAACAGGTCGCGGCCCTCGAGCGCGGGGTTCAGCGCCTGGCTTTGGAAAACCACTGCGCGCAGCCCCACCAGCGCAAAGCCGGCCAGCAGCGCCGCGCTGAGCACCAGACCCCAGCGCGCACCGTGAACTATCTTTCTAATAGCAGCAAAGCAAGCGATGGCGCCGGCCAGAGCCATGAAACATGCATAAACAGAGGTTTCCCAGAGCACTGGCTGCTGCAATTGCAGGGCGCTGCCACCCACAAAACTGGCCAGCGCAGCCACCAGCAAACCCCCGCCAAAAGCAGCAGACGCAGGACGCCGGGGCACCGTAGCAGGCATGGGCCTATGCTAAACCGGCAACAGGACAAGGTGGCGTGTCATGGAAGAATGGCTCGGGACTTGCTAGTATCGAGCGGTGCCGGGCCCAGACCCGCGCCGCAACCCGAGATTTTGCATGCCTATCCACGCCGCCCTCAACCACATCACCCACTACAAGTACGACCGGCCGGTGGCCCTCGGACCGCAGGTGGTACGGCTGCGCCCCGCTCCGCATTGCCGCAGCAACGTGATTTCGTATTCGCTCAAGGTCGAGCCGGCCGGCCATTTTGTCAACTGGCAGCAGGACCCGTTCGCGAACTACCAGGCGCGCCTGGTTTTCCCCGAAAAAACCACCGAGTTCAAGATCACCGTCGATCTGGTGGTCGAGATGGCGGTCTACAGCCCGTTCGACTTTTTCCTCGAGCCCTACGCCGAGCAGTACCCTTTTACCTACACCGCCGAGCAGGGCCAGGAACTCACGCCGTATCTGGCCACCGAGCCCATGACGCCGCTGGTGCAGGCCTACCTCGACAAGATCGACAAAACCAAGGGCCGCACCATCGACTTTCTGGTCAAGCTGAACCAGCAGGTGCAGGGCGATATCCGTTACCTCATCCGCATGGAGCCGGGCGTGCAGACGCCGGAGGAAACCCTCAAATTGGCCGCAGGTTCGTGCCGTGATTCCGGCTGGCTGCTGGTGCAGTTGCTGCGCCATTGCGGTCTGGCCGCGCGTTTTGTGTCGGGCTATTTGATCCAGCTCACGCCCGACGTGAAAGCGCTCGACGGCCCCAGCGGCACCACGGTCGATTTCACCGACCTGCACGCCTGGTGCGAGGTGTATTTGCCTGGCGCCGGCTGGATCGGGCTTGATGCCACCTCGGGCCTGCTCGCCGGCGAAGGCCACATTCCGCTGGCCTGCACGCCCCAGCCGTCGGCCGCCGCGCCGATTGAAGGCGTGATGGACGAGGCCGAGGTCGAGTTCAGCCACCACATGGGCGTGACCCGCATCTACGAATCGCCCCGCGTCACCAAGCCCTACACCGACGACCAGTGGGCCGCTGTGCTCGCCCTGGGCGAAGCGGTGGACAAGGAACTGAAAGCCGGCGACGTGCGCCTGACCATGGGCGGCGAACCCACCTTTGTGGCGGTGTCTGACCGCGACGCCGGCGAATGGAACACCGACGCGCTCGGCCCCACCAAGCGCGGCTACGCCACCGCGCTGGTGCACAAGCTGCGCGACGAATACGGCCAGGGCGGCTTTCTGCACTTCGGCCAGGGCAAGTGGTACCCCGGCGAACAGCTTCCGCGCTGGGCGCTCAACATCTACTGGCGCGCCGACGGCCAGCCGGTCTGGAAAAACCCCGCGCTGTTTGCCGACGAGCGCGTGCCCAGCCACTACACCAGCGCCGACGCCGAGCGCTTCACCACGCTGCTGGCGCAGAAGATGGGCCTGCCCACCGACCACATCACGCCCGGTTACGAGGACGTGTGGTACTACCTGTGGCGGGAACACAAGCTGCCGGTCAACGTCGACCCTTTTGATTCGCGACTTGACGACGAACTGGAGCGCGCCCGCCTGCGCCGCGTCTTCACCCAAAAGCTCGATGCGGTGGTGGGCTATGTGCTGCCTCTGCAGTCGCCGTCGGGTGACGGCAGCGGCCCCAAGGACGCACCGCCCAAACTCGCCGGCGCCCGCTGGAAAACCGGCCCCTGGCATATGCGTGACGACCGCATGTATTTGATCCCCGGCGATTCGCCGATGGGGTACCGCCTGCCACTGGGCTCGCTGCCCTGGGTTCGCGACAACGAATATCCGTATCTCACCGAGCGCGACCCAATGGACCCGGTCTTCAGCACCACCCCGCTGCCGGCCACCGAGACCCTGCACAGCCGCTACGCGCCGCAGGGCCCGGCCGGCGATGCGCAACGCGAAGCCACGCGGGTGATGCAGATGCGCGGCGTGGCCGGAGCCTCTTCTGGCGCAGTAGCAGGTCCGGGCACCGGCGCAGCCGGCAGCCAGGGCGCAGCCGCGCTGAACCAGCCACCCTACCGTTTTGTATCTGCCACCGACACCATCCGCACCGCGCTGTGCGTAGAGGCACGCGACCCGCGCCGCGCCAACGGCCCCAAGGCCGAGCAGCAGGGCAAGGCCTCGTGCATGCTTTACGTCTTCATGCCACCGCTGGCCGAGGTTGATGACTACCTTGACCTCCTCGCTGCGGTAGAAGCCACCGCCGCCCAGCTCGGCGTAAAGATCGTGCTGGAAGGCTACCCGCCGCCGCGCGACCCGCGCCTGAAACTGTTGCAGGTCACGCCCGACCCCGGCGTGATCGAGGTCAACATCCACCCCGCGCATTCCTGGGGCGAGCTGGTGGAGCACACCGAGTTTCTGTACGAAGCCGCGTTTGAAACCCGTCTTTCGGCCGAGAAGTTCATGACCGACGGCCGCCACACCGGCACCGGCGGCGGCAACCACTTTGTGATGGGCGGCGCCACCCCGGCCGACAGCCCGTTTCTGCGCAAGCCCGAGCTGCTGGCCAGCCTGCTTTTGTACTGGCACAACCACCCCAGCTTGAGCTACCTGTTCAGCGGCATGTTCATCGGCCCCACCAGCCAGGCACCGAGGGTGGACGAAGCCCGCAACGACCAGCTGTATGAGCTGGAAATTGCGCTGGCCGAAATCCGCAAGGCGCGCGAGAAACACGGCAGCGCCATGCCCGCGTGGCTGGTCGACCGCAGCCTGCGCAACATCCTGATCGATGTCACCGGCAACACCCACCGAAGCGAGTTCTGCATCGACAAGATGTACTCGCCCGACAGCGCCACCGGCCGCCTGGGCCTGCTGGAGCTGCGGGCGTTCGAGATGCCGCCGCACGCCCGCATGAGCATTGCGCAGCAGTTGCTGCTGCGCGCACTGGTGGCCCGCTTCTGGAAAACGCCCTACGAGGCGCCCGCCACCCGCTGGGGCACCGAGCTGCACGACCGTTTTCTGCTGCCGACCTTTGTGCAGATGGACTTTGCCGACGTCATTGCCGACATGGTCAGCGCCGGCTACGCTTTTGATTCGTCGTGGTTTGCGCCGCATTTCGAGTTCCGCTTCCCGCTGGTCGGCGAGGTCCAGTCCAGCGGCATCGAACTCACGCTGCGCAACGCGCTGGAGCCCTGGCATGTGATGGGCGAGGAAGGC
>JAZKCX010000134.1:0-6276 GCA_040387875.1 Pseudomonadota bacterium
ACGTTTTGCAGAATCGTGCCCATGCTGTTCAACCGAAGTGGCAGATGTAGTGGTAAGCGTCAGCCACGCGGATCTGAAAGCTGCTGTTGCCCGGAACGCTGAATTTTTCGCCTGCGGCAGACGTGAGCCACACATCGCTGCCAGTCAGCTTGTACTCACAAGCGCCAGCAGTGCACTCCATGATTTCGGGTGCGCCGGTGTTGAAGGTCAGGGTGGAGGGCAGCACCACGCCGACAGATTTTTTGGTGCCGTCGGCCAGCGTGATGCTGTGGCTGACGCATTTGCCGTCGAAATACACATTGGCCTTGGTGGCGACAGAAACAGCGTCGAATTTTTCGGTGGTCATGGGAGTCGCCCGCGGTGTTGGGGGCACAATGGTTGGGACAGCCCGTGATTTTAGCGGTGGCGCCGGTTGGGGGCTGTTCTGCCGGCCCACTGTGTTGAATCCACCCGATCCACCGCTGCGTAGCTTCAGGGCCTGTTCATACTATTTTTGCCAGT
Organism: Pseudomonadota bacterium; assembly: GCA_040387875.1. GTDB lineage: Bacteria > Pseudomonadota > Gammaproteobacteria > Burkholderiales > Burkholderiaceae_C > PCRC01. Next base: position 502 of record JAZKCX010000134.1, read on the forward strand.
GCGAAGGGGGTTAAAACAGCGCCAATCCAGGCGCGTGACGAAGGCAAGGCTTGCGCCTTGCCTAGGAATGCAACGCCGAGTGGCGCTGTTTTAACCCCCTTCCCGAAGGGTTGCGGCCAAAAAGGCCCGCTGCGGCGTTGCAAAGCCTTGCCGGGGGCCCACCCCGGCGGCGTTTTGCGCCTTGCATCAGGCCTTTTTGACTCGCAACGCATCTGGCAAAAATAGTATGAACAGGCCCAACCAATCCCGACTCTGGTCCCCATGGCAAGCAACACACCCGATACCCTGCTGATTGAACTCATCGAACGTATTGGCGCACTGCAAACGCAGCCCGGCGGCGCCACCCGCGCGGCAGCCGAACTGGCACTGCGCCAGCTCTACGACCTCACCTCTTCCAAGCTCTACGGCGTGGCGCTGCGGGTGGTGGGCAACCGCGAGTGGGCCGAAGACGTGCTGCAGGATGCGTTTCTGAATATCTGGCGCATTGCGGCCGACTACCGCGCCGCGCTCAGCCCGCCCATGGCCTGGATGGGCGTGATCGTGCGCAGCCGGGCGCTGGATTTTTTGCGCCGGCGCAATACCGAGCGGGTGGACATGAACCAGCCGCTCGACGATTTCATTACCGACACCGTCTCCAATGACCAGCCCAACCCCATGGACACCACCCAGGCCAGCGAGCGTGCCTGGGCGCTGCACCAGTGCCTGGGCCGGCTGGAGAACAAACACCGCGAGGTGGTCAGCCTGGCCTATCTGCGCGACCTCAGCCACGGCGAACTGGCGCAGCAGCTGCGGTTGCCGCTGGGCACCGTCAAGACCTGGATACGCCGTGGCCTGGAACAACTGCGCGGCTGCATGTCGCGCTTTTCCTGAATAGAGCCCGCTACCCAATCCGATTGCCCGATTTGCGCGTAAAGCAAGAACAACCATGAACTTCGCCCACAACCCCGAACTGCTCGACCAACTTGCTGCCAGCTATGCGCTGGGCACGCTGCGTGGCGGCGCGCGCCGCCGTTTTGAGGCGGTTGCGCGCGAGAACGTCACCGTGCGCGCGCAGGCCCTGATCTGGCAGGAGCGGCTGGCGTCCCTCACCGAACTGCAGCCCAGCGAGGCGCCCAGCGCCAACGTCTGGAAACGCATTGCCAACGCGGTGGAAAACCAGCGCCAGGCGGCAGCCGCAGCGCCGGTGGCCGCTGCGCCCAGCCCGTTGCTGGAAAAGCTGCGCCGCGCGCTGGCCTTTTGGCGGGGTGCGGCCTGGGCCGGTGCGGTGGCCAGCGTGGTTGCCATCGTGGTGTCGTTTCGCATCGGTGGCCAGCTCGACACCCAAGGCGCCCAGCTGGCCGAAGCCGCGCAGAAAAACGCTGCGCTGCTGGCGCAACTGCAGGCCACGCCCGACATCCAGTATGTGGCGGTGCTGTCCGACGACAAAGCCGTGGCTTCGGTCCTGGTGACCTTCGATCCAAAAAAGCAGACGTTGATGCTGAAAAGGGTGGGCGACTACCACGAGGCCGACGACCGTTCGCTGCAGCTCTGGGCCCTGCCCAAGGACGGCCCCAAGTCGCTGGGCGTGCTCGGCGGCGAAAAGCTGGTGCGGCTGGCCGCGTCCGACAGCGCGGTGCGCGAAGTGCCGGCGCTGGCCATCAGCCTGGAGCCCAAAGGCGGTGTTCCCGGCGAGGGCGGGCCTACCGGGCCGGTGCTTTTTAAAGGCGCGCTGATTTCTACATCGCTATAAATAGCGTAGCTAAGAAGCGAATATCCGCGCCGGCCTGCGGCCAATTCAGGCCATAAAACCGAGGTTTTGGGTGCTGTAGTTCGCCAGATTCGGCAGCACCGTGGCCTGGTCGGTGGCCGACACCCCAAACCATGTGCCCAGCGTGGCCGCAAACTGGTCTACCGCCAGGCTGGGCAGCAGCCGGCCCCCGCCCACGTCGTCCGGTCCGTTGTTGGCAATCACTGGCGCTGCACCCACATACGACTTGCCCAGCACGCTGCCGCCCAGCACAAAGTGCATGCTGCCCCAGCCGTGGTCAGAGCCGTCCTTGTTGCTCACCAGCGTGCGGCCAAAGTCTGACGCGGTAAAACTCGTCACCTGGTTGGCCACACCCAGCTCCACCGTGGCGTTGTAGAAGGCACCCAGCGCGCTGCCCACGGTAGACAGCAGGCCGGGGTGGTCGGCCAGCAGGCTGTCGTGGGTGTCAAAGCCGCCCAGCGAGACAAAAAACACCTGGCGTTTGGCGCCCAGCGCATTGCGCGCCTGAATCAGCCGCGCCACCATATTGAGCTGGCTGGCCAGGCTGTTACCGGCCGGGAAGGTGGTGGCGAGCGGCGCATTGGCGGCCAGCGCTGCGGTAATCTGGTCGGTCGAATCGACCGAGCGTTTGCTGATGCGGGCGTATTCCGACTCAAACAGATGGGTGCGCGGCGAAGTCATCAGGCCCTGCAGCGCCGTGGAGCAGGCCGCAGAGCCAAACAGCGGGTTCTTGATGCCGTTCACCGGTACCGAGCCGGTGGTGGTGACCTGGTACTGCACCGCGCTCTGGCCCGAAAGGTACACCGCGTTGCCGGCTACGCTGATGCAGGTAAACGTGCTGTTGCCGTTGCCCGCCGCAAACAGATCGCCGATGCGCCCGCCCCAGCCCGAGGTGGCGCCTTCGGGCGAAAGCGACTGCCAGAACGACTGCTGGTCGTTGTGCGAAAACAGCTTGGGTGGCAGCGGCACCGAGCGTGCGGTGTACTGGGCCTTGGTGGTGGGTTGCACCAGTGTGCCCACGTTGAGCAGCGTGGCCATCTTGCCGGCATCAAAAATCGGAAGCAGCGGTGCCAGCCCCGGCGCCAGCGCGTACTGGCGGCCGTTGGGCAGCGCGGTGGTGGGGTTGAGCACTGTGGGGCCGAGCGTGGCGCGGTCGATGGCAATGCTGCTGCGCAATGCAGCGTAAGCGTTGTAGCTGGTCTGGTCGTAGGGCACCAGGGTGTTCGCGTAGTCGTTGCCTCCAAACAGAAAAACGCAGACCAGCGCCTTGTAGTCGGTGGCGGTTTGCGCGGCAGCCTCGCCGAGCGCGGCCAGGTTCATGGCCCAGGGCGTGGCGGCGGCCAGGCCCAAAGCGCCAGAGCGTTGCAGGAAGGCGCGACGCGAGGCGTGGTGGGAAAAATGATTCACAGCAACTCCCATTCAGTTGGGGACAGAGCTAAAGGTCCGTCCCGCAAGATCATTTACTTTTGGGTTATGTATTCAGGCGAAGCCAGCACCAGCACGGTGGCCGCGTAGACGCGATTGCGCTTGCCGGTGTCGCTGGCGGCGTTGATGCTGTCGAGCGCAGTTTTCAGCGTGGCCAGGGTGGCGGCAGACATCTGGCCCGATGCCAGCACCAGATTGATCTCGGCCAGCAGCGCGGCCGAGTCGGTGGCCAGCGCCAGAAAATCGGTGTAGTTGCCACGCACGTCGCCGGAGCCGTTGGCCACCACGGTCTGCATGTAGTTCACATAACCCGCCACCGACGACTCGGTGATGATCTGAAACTCCGGCCCGCTCAGGCCCTGGCTGGCAATCGGGCTGTTGGGCGGCACATAGCCGGGCCGGAAAAAATTGAAGACCGAAGTCGAACGCATCGGGCTTTGGCCCAGCCGCGTGGCGGGGTTGGACAGGTCGCCAATCGTGAAAGTGCCCGAGGTCGATGTGGCGCGAAAGGCCCGCGCCCAGTTCAGAAAGCGCACCACCGGTTCGCGCAGCTTACCGAAGGCGCTGCCGGCGGCCACGGTGTCACTGCGTGCCTCGTCGTCCAGCAGGATGGCGCGAAGCGTGGCCTGCATGTCGCCGCGCACGCCAGCGCCGTTGTTGGCAAAGGCGGCGGCCACCCGGCCCACGTAGGCCGGGCTGGGGTTACTGGTGACCAGCCGCTGAATGAGTTGCCTGCCCACAAAGGGCGGCAGATTGGGGTGGTTGAACAGCACATCCAGCGCTATGCGCAGGCTCTCCACGCCGTTGGTGTTGGCGGCAATGGTGGTGCCCAGAAATACCTTGCTGCCGCTTTCGTGGCTGGCCGCAGTCTGCACCATGGGCCGGCGCTGGATATCGGGCGGAAATGGCGCGGTCAGACCGCTGCTGTCCAGGTTCCAGCCGGTAAAAACGCGGGCCATGCCGCTGACATCGGCCTGGTCGTAGGTTTCTTGCGGCACACCGCCCACCAGCCGGGGGGTGCCGTCGGCATTGAGTTCCACCAGGCCGATGGTGAACAGCTGCATCAGCTCGCGGGCGTAGTTTTCGTCCGGCACGGCGCCTGTGGCGGGGTTGGCCTTGGTGTTGCCGCGGAAGGTGAGGTAGTAGCCCATTGCGGTGCTGGTGGAAATCTGGCCCAGCAGCGTGCGGTAGTTGCCAAAAGCATTGGCTTCCAGAATGTCCAGGTAGTTGGCCACTGCAAACTGGCGCCAGTTGGCATCGATGCCCAGCACCGACACCACGCAGATCTCGGACAGCGCCAGCACCACCCGCTGGCGCAGCGCGTCGGGACTGGCGATCAGCTTGCGCCAGACGGTGTTGTCCAGCCCGGTGGCGCTGTTGCGATTGGCCTCGGCGCCGTAGCCATTGGCCACGAGCCAGTCGCAGTGGCTCTGGCTGTGCGGCAGCGCAAACTGCGCCTCGATCCAGGCGGCGTAGTTGCTGGCCAGCAGGGCGGTAATGTCGGCCTTGTTCGGGCCCAACGTTGCCTGGGCCAGAAAGCGCGCAGCAGCCGGAGCGCTGACGGGCGGCGCAGGCGCGGGTGGAGGTGGTGGCGGGGTGGGCCCCGGGCCGGGCGCGGGGGCAGGTGCGGGTGCCGGTGCCGGAGCAGAAGAACCGCCACCGCCGCATGCGGTCAGTGCCAGGGTGGCAAGGGCGCCGAGCGTCAGCGCGCTGCCGCCGTCCGCAGCGGTCGGGCCGGGTGCTTGCGGGGGCGGCAGGAGGGGCTCGGCTTCTGTGTCGGGTGTGTCTACAGAAGGCGGTTGCGAGCTGTGCATGCGCTGTCCCGGTAGGTGGTGTGGTTGGTGCCTCGCACGCCCATGTCTCTCAAACATCGGCGCGGGCGCGGCTGGACTGTAGGCCAAGTTGTAAGCATTTTTTGCGGCAACGGCGTTGCGCGCGCACGAAAGCCGGGCCGGCTGCAACAGCTCTGGCAGGGCAAAACCCCCCAAAGCTGCTCCAGCTGGCCCGGCGTATGGAATGCCTTAACCACCCATGCCCTTGTCTACGGCGGCAGGCCCGCAAACTTGAAAGCGGATTGGGCGGCGCCCAAGAAAAAAGGCCTGCGCGCAAGCCAGGCCTTGGGGATGGGCGCTGCGTTTTCAGCGCCAGCCGCGGTGGTTGGAAAAACCGAAGTTGAGCGACACGCCAATCGGCGAATAGTAGGGGCGGGGCGGGTAATACGCCTGGGGCGGCGGGCCATAGGCGGGCACCACCGCCTGTTCCACAGGGTAGGGCGCCGCACCGTACTGCTGCGGCTGCTGTGCATACGGCTGCACGCTGCCCACCGGGGTGATCTGCAGCGGCACGGTGGGGCCGGGGTCGTTGGCCATTTGCACGCTGTACTGGCGGCCGGCGTATTCGTAGACCACGTTGTAGGCCACCGAGCGGTTCTCGTACACCGTCTGGGTGCTGCACTGCGGTGCGGCGTAGGCCTGCTGCGCGCCGCCACCTTCGATGTTGTCGCCCAGCATGGCGCCACCCAGCACGCCCAGCACGGTGGCCACTGCACGGCCGCTACCGCCGCCAATCGAATTACCCACTGCGCCGCCGGCCACCGCGCCCAG
>JAZKCX010000134.1:6376-10245 GCA_040387875.1 Pseudomonadota bacterium
GATTTTCCCACTTTGAGCAGGGCCATGCGGGCGAGTTCAGTAAATCCGAGGTAAAGCTTTTGAGCTTGTACGCGGTATAACCGGCAGAGGTGGCACAGTCCCCCATCCACTCACAACGAACGGAGAATCGCCCATGCCCATCACCACCCCACGGCGCATTTTTCTGGCCCGGCTGGCGCTGGGCGCGGCCGGCCTGCAGGCGCTGGGCGCCACAGCGCAGACACCGGTGCCGCTGGACGAGGCCGACGGCATTGCCAAAGTGCTGGGCTACCGCACCGACAACCGCAAGGTTGATGCCGCCAAATACCCTGCGCACAAGCCCGGCCAGCAATGTGGTAACTGCCATTTTTTCCAGGCCAAGGCCGGGGCGGCGCAGGCGACCTGTCCGTATTTCGCCGGCAAGCTGGTGGCGGCTACCGGCTGGTGTATTGCCTATGCGCCCAAGGGCGAGGCGGATCACTAAGCCTGCAGGCGGCCCTGCCAGGCGGCAGCGTCAAAACCCACGGTGATGCTGCCATCGGCCCACTCCACCACCGGCCGCTTGATGGCGCTGGGCTGGGCCGCTAGCAGTTGCCCGGCGCTGGCTGCGTCGTAGACCGCGCCCTGGGCGGCGGGGTCGAGCTTGCGCCAGGTCGTGCCCTGGCGGTTCAGCACTTTTTCCGAGCCGGCGGCGGCCATCCAGGCGGCCAGTTTTTCGGCAGGCACGCCCTGTTTTTTGAAGTCGTGAAAGCTGTAGGCCACGCCGTGCTCGGTCAGCCAGGCGCGGGCTTTTTTGACGGTGTCGCAGTTGGGAATGCCGTAAAGGGTAGTGGAAGACATGCCGCCATGATGCGCGCTTTCGCGCTGCGCGACAATCGGCGCCATGACAGCATTTGTACCGCAGGCCCTCCCGAAAACCCTTGACGACTGGCTGGCCCACTGCGAGCGGTTGCACCCCAAAACCATCGATATGGGGCTGGAGCGGGTGCGAAAGGTGGCCGAGCGGCTGCAACTGCGTTTTGACTGCCCGGTGATCACCGTGGCCGGTACCAACGGCAAGGGCTCAACCTGCGCGATGCTGGAGGCCATCTTGCTGCAGGCCGGCTACCGCACCGGCGTCTACACCTCGCCGCACCTGGTGCACTTCGAGGAGCGCTGCCGGGTGCGTGGCGAATCCGTGGATGCTTCTGAATTGCTAGCGCACTTTGAAGCAGTAGAGATGGCCCGCACCGGTTTTGGTTCTGAAATCAGCCTCAGCTACTTTGAATTTACCACCCTGGCGATCTTGCGTTGCCTGCTGCAGCAGGCGCTGGACGTGGTAGTGCTGGAAGTCGGCCTGGGCGGCCGGCTGGATGCGGTGAACATCATCGACACCGACTGCGCCGTCATCACCAGCATCGACATCGACCACACCGAACTGCTGGGCAACACCCGCGAGGAAATTGGTTTCGAGAAGGCCGGCATTTTGCGCGCTGGCAAACCAGCGGTGGTGAGCGACCCGGTGCCGCCGCAAAGCGTCATTGAACATGCGCTGGCCGTGGGCGCCGACCTCTGGCGTATCGGTGTGGATTTCAACTTTGCCGGCGACAAGCAGCAGTGGGGCTGGGCCGGGCGCGGGCGGCGTTACAGCGGCCTGGCCTACCCAGCGCTGCGCGGCGCGAATCAGCTGGTGAATGCGGCAGGCGTGCTGGCGGCGCTGCAGGCGCTGCGCAGCCGCATTCCGGTCACAGCACAGGCAGTGCGCAACGGGCTGGCCATGGTCGAGCTGCCGGGGCGTTTCCAGATGATTCCGGGCCAGCCGGTGCTGGTGCTCGACGTGGCGCACAACCCGCATTCGGTGGCGGCGCTTACCGCCAATCTGGACGCGATGGGTTTTTATCCGCGCACCCATGCGGTTTTTGGCGCCATGGCCGACAAGGACCTGGGCGCCATGCTCGCGCGTATCCAGCCGCTGGTAGACCACTGGTATTTCACCGATTTGCCCACGCCGCGCGCGGCCACGGCGGCCGATCTGCTGGCGCGCTGGCAGGCCCTGACCCAGCCTGTGCCGCAGGCCACGGCCAGCACCCACGCCAGCCCGATGGACGCCCTGCGCGCAGCCATCGCCGCTGCAGACCCCACTGCTAGAATCGTGGTTTTTGGATCGTTCTACACGGTGGGTGGGGTGTTACAGCAGGGCGTTCCGCGCCTGAATGCACCGCACCTTGCTCCGAAAGCCTGAACGGTCGCACCGCACGACCCCACATCCATGGCCTTATTCAAGTTCCGATTGCCCGGCCAGCGCGGCGCCAACGAGGCTCCCGGCAGCGGGTCGCCCACCGAAAGCGTCGAAGTCCTGCGTCAGCGCGCGCGGCACCGGCTGGTGGGCGCGGCGGTGCTGGTACTGGTGGGCGTGGTGGGTTTCCCGCTGCTGTTCGACACCCAGCCGCGGCCTATTGCGGTGGACATTCCCATCGACATTCCCGACAAGAACAAGGTCAAGCCGCTCGTCGTGCCCGCTCCGGTGGCAGCCGTCAGGCCGGCCGCCAGCGATGCACTGACACGGGCTGAGGCCAAAGCGGATACCCGCAATGACAACGTGGCCACCGCTGCCAGCCTGGGCGAGCGGGAGCAGATCGTACGCCCGGAAAAAGAACAAAAGAAGCCAGTGGCCAGCGCCAAGCCTGAACCTGTAGCTCCTAAAAAAGAAGCGGAAAAGCCGGCCAAACCCGCGCCCGCAGTGGCCGTCAAAGAAGCACCCAAGCCCGCCAAAGTAACCGCCGACTCCGAGCCGCGCGAGGTGACCAGCAAGTCTGACGACGGTGCCAAGGCCCGCGCGTTGCTGGATGGCAACGCTGCCGACAAGCCGCGTGCCAAACCCTCGGCCGCCGCCGACGACGGCCGCTTCATTGTGCAGGTGGGTGCCTTCGCCGACGCGGCCAAGGCCCGCGAAACCCGGCTCAAGGTTGAGGCAGCGGGCTTGAAAACCTACACCCACGTCGCAGATACCAAGGATGGGAAGCGCATCCGGGTGCGGGTGGGGCCGTTTGACAACAAGGCCGACGCCGACAAGGCGGCCCGCCGCATCAAGGCGCTGAGCCTGCCGGCTGCCATTTTGACTTTGTAGCGCGCGATGGGGGCGGTTGACTGGGTTTTGCTGGCGGTGTTGGCCGCGTCCATGCTGTTGGGTGCCTGGCGCGGTCTGGTGTACGAGTTGTTATCGCTGCTGAGCTGGGTGGCAGCGTTTTTTCTGGCGCAGTGGTTTGCGCCCGCAGCGGCGGCATATCTGCCCATGGCCGGCGCGGCCGAGCCGGTGCGTTACGCGGCAGGTTTTGTATTGGTGTTTATTGCGGCGGCGTTTGCTGGTGGCTTGTTGGCATGGCTCATCAAGAAGCTGGTCGAGATGCTGGGCATGCGGCCGGTGGACCGCACTTTAGGGGCGGCTTTCGGGTTGCTGCGCGGCGGGGTGTTGCTGCTGGCAGTGGCGGTGGTGATGGCGATGACGCCGCTGCACACCAGCGTGTGGTGGCGCCAGTCGGGCGGTGCGCGGCTGCTGGAAGCGGCGCTTGCAGGCCTCAAGCCGGTGTTGCCTGAGGCGTTTGGAAGGCATCTGCCTTCCTGAAGAGAATCTGGCGGGTAACCGGCAAGTGCTTGCCGGGCCCGCCGCAACGGGACCCAACTATGTGTGGAATCGTCGGTGTTGTCAGCAATGCCCCAGTCAACCAGCTGATCTATGACGCCTTGCTGCTGTTGCAGCACCGCGGCCAGGACGCGGCCGGCATCGTCACCCAGCAGGAACGCAAGTTCTTCATGCACAAGGCCAAGGGCATGGTGCGCGACGTGTTCCGCACCCGCGACATGCGCGCGCTGCCGGGCAACTGCGGCCTGGGCCAGGTGCGCTACCCCACGGC
>JAZKCX010000135.1:0-2522 GCA_040387875.1 Pseudomonadota bacterium
GCCCGGCACAACATCATGGCCAGTTGCTGCAAAGCCAGCCGGGCACTGGTGGGCCAGCCTGCGCGCGGCAGGCCTTTCACAATGCCATCGACCTGGTGCGCCGCACCCAGCAGGCGGTCGGTGGCAGCCCGGTCGATGCGGGGCAGGGCGCGCTCCAGCAGCTTTTCCTTCACGCCCCAGACCCGCTGCTCGCGCAGCGCCATCGGCATGGGCCGGCCGGCGTCGAGCGCGCCGCGCACCCGGTGCAGCATGCGGATGTCTTCACTCAGCGCCCAGTGCACCAGCACCTCGGCCACGCCTTCGGCCTGCAGGCCATCGAGCATGCGCTGCACCCGCGCGGCCTGGCCGGCGAGTACCGCTTCGCTGAGTTTGAAAACGTCGTAGCGGGCTACGTCCAACACTGCCTGTTCAATCTGCTCAAAACTGAGTTCGCCCGGTGGATAGAGCAGCGCGAGTTTCTGGATCTCCTGGTGCGCGGCCAGCAGATTGCCTTCCACCCGGTCTGCAAAAAACTGCAGGCTGCGCTGGCCGGCCTCGCCGCTCTGCGCCTGCTGGCCTTGCTGTTGCAGGCGTTGCGCAATCCAGCCGGGCAGGGCGGGGCGCTCGACGGGGTCGAGCTGCAGCGTCACGCCGTTTTGCTCCAGCGCATTGAACCAGGCGCCGGTGCGGGTGGCTTTGTCCAGACGCGGCAGAAGAACCAGCACCAGCATGGCGTCCTGGTCTTGCGCCAGCGTACAGAGCTGCTGAATGGCGGTGCTGCCGTCCTTGCCGGGTTTGCCCGAGGGAATGCGCACCTCGACGATTTGTTTGTCGGCAAACAGGCTCAGGGCGCTGCCGGCCGCCAGCACCGCGCCCCAGTCGAAATGCGCGCCGGCGACGGTGTGCACGCTGCGCTCGGCATAGCCCTGGGCGCGGGCTGTGGCGCGAATGGCATCGGCTGCCTCTTGCACCAGCAGCGGTTCGTCGCCGTGCAGGGCGTACAGCGGGCGCAGACCCTTCTGCAGGTGCGCGGCGAGCTGGGCTGCGGCAAGCTGCATGGGCGCAGCAGCGTCAGGCGACGCGGATGGTGGAGAGCCGGCGCAGCAGTTGCTGCACCACGTCTTTTTCCATGTCGCGGTAGAGCAGGGCTTCTTCGGCTTCCTTGGCCAGCGCGGCGGCTTCGTTGAAGCTCAGGTCGCGCTGCTGGGTGATTTCGGTTTCGGGAATCAGCTCGGTGCCGTCCCGGCGGCGCAGCTTGAACTTGAACAGCAGCCGCAACTGGAACTCGCGCACCTGGCCCGAGGCGTTGACGCCCACCACCACTTTTTGTCGCAGGTCGCTCAGTACGTCCAGCAGCACATCGGCTTCGTTGAGTTGCTTGCTGTCGGTGATGACCCGTACGCTGCTGTTGCTGGCGAGGTTGCGGCGGAACTGCGCACCCAGCGGCGAGCCGGGCGCAAAGCTGCTGTACAGCGTGGCAAAGTCAAACTGGGGTGGCTGCCGCAGCGTAAAGCCGCAACCGGCAAGCAGGGTACCCAGTGCGGCAGTGCCGGCGGTGTGCAGAACGGTACGGCGTTGCATGGTCATACCACCAGGTTCACCAGACGGCCCGGCACCACAATGACCTTTTTTGCCGGCGCGCCGTTGGCGAGCTGCACAAACACCTCGCTGGCCAGCGCCGCAGCCTCAATCGCCGCCTTGTCTGCGCCTGCCGGCACGGTGATGGCGCCGCGCAGTTTGCCGTTGATTTGCAACATGAGTTCGATCTCGTCCTGCTCCAGCGCCTGCGGGTCGACCACGGGCCAGGGTGCGTCCAGCAGATTGCCGTGTTGTGCAGCATAGCCGAGCGCAGCCCAGAGCTCGTGCGCGATGTGCGGCGTGGCTGGGTAAAGGCAGCGCAGCAGAATGCCAAAACCTTCGCGGATGGCCAGCGCGCCGCCCTGCGCATTCGGGGTTTTGAAATCTTCCAGCGCATTGAGCAACTTCATCGCACCCGAGACCACGGTGTTGTACTGCATGCGCTGGTAGTCGTAGTCGACCTGTTTCAGCACCGTGTGGATTTCCATCCGCAACGCCTTGGACTCTTTGCCAAATATGCCTGGGGCCGTCGTGGATATTGATGAATTTGCTATCGATTCAGAAGCGCCAAGCTTCACGCCAAAGTTCCAGACGCGGCGCAAAAAGCGGTAGCTGCCTTCCACCGCCGCGTCATTCCACTCCAGCGTGGCTTCGGGCGGGGCGGTGAACATGGTGTACAGCCGCGCGGTATCGGCGCCGTATTTCTCGATCAGGTCCTGCGGGTCGACACCGTTGTTTTTGCTCTTGCTCATGGTGCCCACACCTTCGTAGGTGATGGCAGTGCCGGCCGGCAGGTCGCCCTTGGCGGCCTTGAGTTTGGCGCCAATGACTTTGCCGGTCGCATCGTGTTCGTCTTCCACCTCGTGTGGCCAGAAATACTCGATACCGCCCTTGTCGCTTTTGCGCGAATAGATGTGGTTGAGCACCATGCCCTGGGTCAGCAGCTTGGTGAAGGGCTCGTCGAT
>JAZKCX010000136.1:0-9820 GCA_040387875.1 Pseudomonadota bacterium
GGCCTGGGGGTGAGGATTCTGGGCGAGGTAAAGAAGGAATACGCCGACCTGCTGCGCCGCGCCGACGCGATTTTCATCGAGGAACTGCGCAATTTTAAAGACGCCGACACTGGCAAGAGCTGGTACGACCTGACCAGCCAGGCCTTTGCGGTGTTTCTGCCGGTGAAAAGCGTCGGCGTGATGGGCGACGGCCGCACCTACGACTACGTGGTGGCGCTGCGTGCGGTGCAGACCAGCGACTTCATGACCGCCGACTGGGCCGAACTGCCCTACGCGCTACTGAAAAAAGTGTCCAGCCGCATCATCAACGAGGTGCGCGGTATCAACCGCGTGACCTACGACGTCAGCTCCAAGCCGCCTGCCACCATAGAGTGGGAATAAGCGGCCTGGGCGCCAGGCTTAGCGGCAGTCCAACGCGATGGTGCTGCCTTCCGGCGCCACGGTGCGCTGGGGCAGGCCGTTGCCGCAGCGGTAGCGAATCGTCAGCACTTTGGGCTGGCCGGGCAGTGGGTCGCCACACAGCGAGTTGTCCACAATGATCCCGTAGCCGTCGGGGCCCGACAGGCGCTGCTGCAGCGAAGCGCGGGCATCACACTGGGCGCCGCGTACGCCATACAGTGCTTCGTCAACCCGAACCCGTGATGCCCAGCCGGGGCGGCCCTGCTGGCCCCCAGCCACGGCGGCCTGGCCATCGCGGTAGCCGGCGTCGTAACCGCGGCGGTATTCGGCGCTTTGCGCCAAAGCAGATGGTGCCAACGTGGTCAATGCCACGGCACCCAGCAGGCTGCGGACAAAAAGGGCGGTACGGGTTGTTGTCATGGAAATCTCCTCGGATTAGGTTCGGCCATTATTTCGCAAATGGCGTGCAGCGTTGCAATTCCTTTTTGTAACTAGCCGGTGGATGCGGGCGCGGCCAGCGCGTTCTGCAGCAGCCCGGCCAGGGCACGCACCGACTGCGGCGCGCAGCCCTCGGCCTTGTTGCTCACGGTAACAAAGACGTTTTCGCCCTGGCGTGCGGTCGCTGTGGCCACTTTCACCAGCACCTCGCGGGTGGCCTCGTCAGGATCGACCAGTTTGTCGTAGGGCTCGTACAACGCGCGTGCTTCTTCGTAGCCATAGGCGCCGTGCAAGGGGTTCAGATTCCAGCGGCACACCAGTGGCCCCGGCCAGAGCTTGCGCAAGAGCGGCAACTGGCCGGCAATCGGCGGCATTTTGGCGTGCAGACCCAGGCAGTAGGTGGCGCCGGCTTCGCGCAGCACCGCCGCAAAGGCGTCCATGACGGGCGATTCTTTCAGCACGAACTGCGGGTCGCGCACCTCTACCGCCACCACGCCGTCGGGCGCCTGCGCCTGCAACGGGGGCAGGGCAGACAGCATGGCCTGCAGTTTCTGCAGTACCCCGGGCAGATCGGCAAGCAGGTGCGCCGGCAAGGGGCTGAGCTGGAACACCAGCGCGCCGAGTTTGTGGCCCAGGCCATCGAGCGCGGGCAACACAAACTCCTGCAGCGCGCAGTCGGGGTTCAAAAAAAGCGGGTTGGCCTGCATACCCTGGCCGTTTTCGTTGCGAACCAGCGCGTCGCTGACCATGCTGGGCGCCTTCACCACAAAGCGGAAATCGTCGGGCACCTGCGCTGCATAGCGGGCGTACTGGACGGCACTGAGCGGCCGGTAGAAGGCGCGGTCCAGGCTGACGGCGCGCAGCAGCGGGTGCTGGGCGTAGGCTTGCAGCCCGTGTTTGGAGAGCGTGGCATCGGCATAGTCGCCGTCCCACACCTGGCCGTTCCAGCCGGGGTAGGTCCACGACGAGGTGCCCAGCCGAATGTTGCGTGGCAGGGCAGCGGCAAGTGCCTGGTCTGCGGGGTCAGCCGCCTGGGGCCTGACTTCACCGGCAGCTTTTTTGGGCTTGGCCGGGGTGGGCGGCGGCTGGCCGCCGGCGTCAGCGAAGAGATCGTCCTGCATGCAGGGCCTGTGCCACCGCTGCAAAAGGTGCGCGCTCGGCAGCAGTCATGCGCTGCGCCGGGGCCGCATCGCCAGCGGCCAGACCGGTGATGAGCGACTGCAACAGGCGCAGGCTGTCTGCCTCCTTGGGCAGCACAACGCCGGCAAACAGCACCTCGGCGCCGCGCGCGACCAGCAGCGTGGGAAAGGTCTCTACATCCACATCGCCGGCGAGGTCGGCCTCGTCCTCGATGTCGATCCAGCGAAAGTGGTGGCCGGGCAGGGCGGCCGGCAGCGCGTCGAAAATAAGGCGGTATTCGCGGCAGGTGCCACACCATTCGGCGCACAGGCAGGCAATGGTCAGGGGGGAAACGTCGGTCACGGTGCAGGCAGATAAGAGCAGGCCAAGTCTAGCCGAGGCCGCAGGCGGGCGCAGCGGCAGACCTGACACAATTGGCGCATGTATTTGCCGCCGCAGTTTGACCGCTCCGACGACGACGCCCAGGTCGATGCGCTGCTGGCCGCCTGGCCGTTTGCCAGCCTGATTTCCAATGACGACGCGGGTCTGCCCTTCGTCACCCATCTGCCGTTGCACCTGCAGCAGCGCGCCGGGCCGGGTACGCCGCGGGTGCTGCTGGGCCATGTCGCCAAACCCAATCCGCACTGGCGCTACCTGCAGGCGCGGCCACAGGCGGTAGTAACGTTTCTGGGCCCCCACGCCTATATGTCGCCCGCGGTCTATCCCGACCTGGCGCGGGTGCCTACCTGGAACTACCTGGCGGTGCACTGCACGGTGTTGGCCCGGCTGGTGGAGCCCACGATAGACAAGGACGCGCTGCTCAAGCACCTGATTGGCGACCACGAGCCGGCCTACGCCGCGCAGTGGCGCAGCCTGGGCGAGGACTACGCCCACAAGATGCTGGCCGGCATTGTGGCGTTTGAGCTGGAAGTGACCCAGTTGCAGTGCAAAATAAAGCTCAACCAGCACCGGCGCGAGGCCCATGCCGCCATGCACAGCGCCTATGCCGCCGGCAACGAGAACGAACAGGCGCTGGCGCTGTGGATGGAGCGGCTCGGGCTGGCCGTAGCTGGCAACAACAACTCGGGAGACTGAAATGCGCATGGTTTTTGGGGTGCTGGGCCTGCTGGTGGTGCTGGCTATCGTGGGCGTGCTGGCCAAAAAGCAGCTCACCAGCCTGCCGGCACCTGCGCCCGCCACCGACGCCACCCGGCCGACGGGCGTGACCGCGCCGGTGCAGAGCAAGCAGTTTCAGCAGCAGTACAAGCAGGCGGTCGAGGCCGCCATCCAGCCCGCCCGGCCCATGCCCGATGACAAATAAACCCATGCAAGACGAAGACTGGATGCAACTGGCGCTGGAGCAGGCCCGCCAGGCGCAGGCCAATGGCGAAGTGCCGGTGGGCGCCATCATCGTGCACAAGGGCGAGGTCATTGCCACCGGCGGCAATGCGCCGATTGGTGACATCGATCCCACCGCCCACGCCGAGATGAACGCGCTGCATGCCGCCGCCTGGCGGCTGGGCAACTACCGCCTGAGCGATTGCGAGATGTACGTCACGCTGGAGCCCTGCGCCATGTGTGCCGGCGCCATGCTGCATGCCCGGCTCAAGCGGGTGGTGTTTGGCGCGCCCGACCCCAAAACCGGTGCGGCCGGCTCGGTGCTCAACCTGTTTGGCACCAACTACCCCAACCACCAGACCGAACTGGTGGGCGGCGTGCTGGCGCAAGACTGCGGCGCGCTGCTGCAGGATTTTTTCCGGGGCAAGCGGGCCGAGCAGCGCGAAACCCGGCGCGCCAACCACCCCCTGCGCGAAGACGCGGTACGCACCCCCAACGAGGCCTTTGCTGGCCTGCCAGGCTATCCTTGGGCACCGCATTTCCTGAGCGAGCTGCCCTCACTCAGCGGCCTGCGCATGCACTACCTGGACGAAGGCCCGCCCGACACCGGCCTGACCTACCTCTGCCTGCACGGCAACCCGGCCTGGAGCTACCTGTACCGCAAGATGATCCCGGTGTTTCTGGCTGCCGGCCACCGCGTGGTGGCGCCCGATCTGATTGGTTTTGGCAAAAGCGACAAACCCAAAAAGGAATCCGCCCACAGTTTTACCTGGCACCGCAATGTGCTGCTGGAATTCATTGAGGAGCTGGACCTGCGCAATGTGGTGCTGGTGGTGCAAGACTGGGGCGGCCTTTTGGGCCTGACCCTGCCAATGGCATCGCCCGAGCGTTACCGTGGCCTGCTGGTGATGAACACCCTGCTCGCCACCGGCGACGTGCAACTGCCGCCCGGTTTTCTGGCCTGGCGCGAGATGTGCGCCAAGAACCCTGAATTTGACGTGGCCCGGCTGTTTGCCCGGGGCAACCCCCACATGACGCCGCAGGAATGTGCGGCCTACATGGCGCCGTTCCCTGACAAAGGCCACCGCGCCGCCACCCGGGCTTTTCCGGCGCTGGTGCCCGAGACGCCCGATGCCGATGGCGCCGAAATTTCGCGCGAGGCCCGCGATTTCTGGCAGTACCGCTGGCACGGCCAGACCCTGATGGCGGTGGGCGCACAAGACCCGGTGCTGGGCCCGCCGGTAATGCAGGCGCTGCGCAACACCATCAGCAGCTATGTGGCCAGCGGCGACCGGCCCATGCTGGTGGAGCAGGGCGGCCATTTTGTGCAGGAGCACGGCGTGCCGATTGCCGAGCGGGCGGTGCGCTTTTTTCAGTAATCCATGAGCCATATCTATATTTATTCGCCGTCCAGCGCAGTGCGCGACAAGACGGCCTTCAAACGCGGCCTGGCCCGCCTCAAAACCCTGGGCCACGAGGTCGAGGTGGATGAAGCCGCGCTTTCCAGCCACATGCGTTTTGCCGGCGACGACGCAACCCGGCTGGCTGCCATCCACCGCGCAGCCGCCAGCGGCGCCGATGTGGCCCTCATCAGCCGGGGCGGCTACGGCCTGACCCGCATCCTGCCCGGCATCGACTACAAGGCTGTGGCCAAAGCCATCCACAACGGCACGCGCTTTGTCGGTCTGAGCGATTTCACAGCCTTCCAGAGCGCGCTGCTGGCCAAAACCGGAGCGGTCAGCTGGGCCGGTCCGGCGCTCGGCGAAGACTTTGGGGCGGAGGGCGGCCCCGACGACATCATGGAAGCCTGTTTTGACGACCTGGTCTGCGGCCAGGGCGAAGGCGCGGGCTGGCAACTGCCCAAGGCCGATGCAGAAATGCTAGCAAACTATTCAGCAAAGACGCCGGCCGATGGCATATTTGAGCTAAAAAATGCGGTTTTGTGGGGCGGTAACCTGTCGGTGCTCTGCAGCCTGGTCGGCACGCCGTATTTGCCGCAGATCAAAGGCGGCGTGCTGTTTCTAGAAGACGTGCACGAGCACCCCTACCGTATCGAGCGCATGCTGACCCAGCTGCTGCACGCCGGCGTGCTGGCCAGGCAGAAGGCGGTGGTGCTGGGCCAGTTCACCAGTTACAAGACTGTGCCGCACGACAAGGGCTTCAAGCTGGCCACCGTGGTGGGCTGGCTGCGCGGGCAGCTCAAGGCGCCGGTGCTGACCGGTCTGCCGTTTGGCCACGTGGCAACCAAACTGCTGCTGCCGGTGGGCCTGCCGGTAAGGCTGGCGGTGGAGGGGCGCGACGCGTTTGTGCTGTGGGGTCATGTCCACTGAAGCCGGTGGCGCTTGGCGGCTCCACCAATAATGCGTTGGGAGCTGGCCTATTCGCCGGCCGAATGAATTGATAAAAAATTCATATAAATCATAAAGATAGAATTTACTTTAAAAGTAAAACATCGAAAGTAACCTCTCATGAAAATCTACCCTGCACACTACATCAACGGCCAATGGGTGCAAGCCGAATCGGGCACGACCATGCCGGTCCACGACTCCAGCACCGAGGAAATCATGGCCACCGTGCCCGAAGGCACGGCGAAGGAAGCTGAGGCGGCAGTGCTGGCCGCCCGCGCAGCGCAGCAGGCCTGGGCCGATTTGCCGGTAGAAACCCGGGCCGGCTACATCGACAAGATTGTCGAAGGCATGAAAGCCCGCAGCGACGAACTGGCCACCGCCATTGCGCGCGAAGTGGGCATGCCGCTGAAGATGGCCAAAATGATCCAGGTGGGCGCGCCGATCTGGAACTGGGGCAACTTCGCCAAAGTGGCGCGGGCCTTTGAGTGGGAAGAAAAGGTCGGTAACTCGCTGGTGCTGCGCGAGCCGATTGGCGTGGTCGGCTGCATCACACCGTGGAACTTCCCGCTGAACCAGATCACGCTGAAAGTAGCGCCTGCCCTGGCCGCCGGCTGCACCGTGGTGCTCAAACCCAGCGAAATTGCGCCGGTCAACGCCATGATTCTGACCGAGATCATTCACGCCGCCGGCCTGCCGCCGGGGGTATTCAACCTGGTCAACGGCCTGGGGCCGGTCGTGGGCGAAGTGCTGGCCACGCACCCCGAGGTGGACATGGTGAGCTTCACCGGCTCCACCCGCGCCGGCAAACGGGTGGGCGAACTGGCCAGCCAGACCGTCAAGCGGGTGGCGCTGGAGCTGGGCGGCAAGTCGGCCAGCGTGATCCTGCCCGATGCCGACCTGGAAGCGGCTGTGAAGGGCACCCTCAGTGCCTGCCTGCTCAACAGCGGCCAGGCCTGTATTGCCCACACCCGCATGCTGGTTCCCCAGGACCACTACGACGAGGTCAAGGCGCTCACCCAGAAGGCGGTGGCCAAGTTCAACATTGGCCCCAGCCTGGACGAATCCACCCGGCTCGGTCCCCTGGTCAGTGCCGGCCAGCGCGACCGCGTGCTGGCTTTCATCGAGCAGGGCATCCGCGAGGGCGGCGAGCTGATTGCCGGCGGCGCGGCCAAACCAGCGCTGGACAAAGGCTACTTCGTCCAGCCCACGGTGCTGCGGGTCAAACCCACCGACACCCTGGCCAAGGAAGAAATCTTCGGCCCGGTGCTGGTCATCCTCACCTACAAGGACGAAGAAGAAGCCATTGCGCTGGCCAACGACACCATCTACGGCCTGGGCGGCGGCGTCTGGAGCAGCGACGAGGCCCACGCGATTGCGGTGGCGCGGCGCATCAAGACCGGGCAGGTTGACATCAACGGCGGGCCGTTCAATGCCCGCGCGCCGTTTGGCGGCTACAAACAGTCGGGCAACGGCCGCGAGAACGGCAAGTACGGCTTCGAGGAGTTCCTGGAGTTCAAGTCGCTGCAGCTCAAACCTGCGCCGTCCGTCTGACACCACCCGCCGCACGTCGGATAAGCCGAAAGACTGTGCTTTTGGCTACTGTTCAAGGGGTTGACGCGGCCCTAGACTGTAAGTTACTTAAAACTTACAAGGCGGGCGGGGCAGGATGGACGGCGATCAGACCGTTGTTTTTATCGAGATCACTGGCGGTAGCGGCCTGCTCGAAACCCTGGGCGAAGCCCGGGCAGCCGAGTCGGTCACGCGGCTGGCGCAGTGGCTCGCTGAAATCTGCCATGTGCACGGTGGCCGCCTGGTGCAGACCCGCGCCAGCCGCATGCTGGTGGCCTTTGCCAAACCTGCCGACGCCGTTCACACCCTGTTGCGCATCCAGCGCCACCACCAGAAACGCATTCTTACCTGGCCCATCAAGCGCCGGCTGCGCCTGAAAGTGGGCATGGCCCGAGGTGAAATGCAGGAGCAGGCCGGCATGGTGCTGGGCCCGGCTGTAGTACTGGCCACCCGTCTGGGCGACCATGCCAATGCCGACCAGATCTGGGCCGACGAAGCCGTGGTGGAACCCCTTACCGCGCTGCCCGGCCTGCTGCTGCGCAAGCTGGAGGTGGGCAAGATCCGTGATGCTGCCGACCTGGGCACGCCCTGGCTGGTGGAGGGCCGCGAAGACGCGGTGCAGGCGGAGCCGGCCACCACTTTGACGGGCGAGGGCCTTAGTGGCGAGATTGAACTGCGCTGGCAGGGCCTGCGCGCCTGTTTTCGCCCCCGCGACATGCCCATTCGGGTGGGCCGGCACAGCGACGTGGAGTTTGTTGTGAGCGACCCCCGCGTTTCGCGCCTGCATGCCCGTATTGACTACCGCGACGGCAGTTTTGTGCTGAGTGACGCCAGCAGTTTTGGCACCTGGGTGCGGTTTGGCGACAGCGCCACTGACCAGCCTTTGCAGCGCGGCGAATGTGTGCTCACGGGCACCTGCCAGATTGCGCTGGGCGCCCCCAGTGAGGTGGGTGTGCCCACCGTGGCGCTGCGCGTGTTGTAGGTCTGCCTGCCACAATTGTGGGGTGACTGCCCGAATATGGCTGCGCCGCGGCCTCCTTGTCCTTCTGACCCTGCTCGCGCTGCTGGCGCTGGCTGCGGCGACCTACGTCTGGCGCAGCTTTCCGGTGCGCGACGGCGCACTGCAACTTGCCGGCCTGCAAAAGCCGGTACGCATTGAACGCGACGGTGCCGACGTCACCCACATCCGTGCCCAGTCGGCGCACGATGCGTGGATGGCGCTGGGTTATGTCCATGCGCAGGAGCGCGGCTGGCAGCTTGAATTCAACCGCCGGCTGATGCACGGCCGGCTGTCCGAAATTCTGGGCGACGCCACGCTGGAGACCGACAAGCTGCTGCGCACCCTGGGCATTGCCCGCGCCGCCGACCGCCAGTACGCCAATCTGCCCGCAGAAGCCCGCAGCGCGCTGCAGGCCTACAGCAACGGCATCAACGCATTTTTTACCCAGAGCAGCCAGGCGTTGCCGCCCGAGTTTCTGCTGCTGGGCACACAGCCCGGCGGCGGTGGCCCGGTCTGGACGCCGCAGGACAGCGTGGGCTGGGCGCTGATGATGGCGCTCGATCTGGGCGGCAACTGGGGCAACGAATTCGCCCGGCTGTCGGCCGCCAAGGTCTTGGACACGCAGCGGCTGTGGCAGCTTTTCCCGCCGTACCCTGGCGAAAAGCCCGCCGCCAGCGCCGACCTGAGCGCGCTCTACCGCAGCCTGGGCGTGTACCGGACCGATGCGGCAGACGCTACAAAAAGCCTAGCTGTCGGCGCTTATCCGATGCCGGCTGCTGGCATTTTTGATTCAGATTCTGCACAAAACCTGCGTGATTGGGCCACTGACTGGAACCAAAGCGCCGGCACCGTGGAAGGCAAGGGCAGCAACAACTGGGTGGTGGCCGGCTCGCACAGCACCAGCGGCAAACCGCTATTGGCGAACGACCCGCATCTGGGTCTGAGCGCCCCGGCCATCTGGTACTTCGCGCGGCTGCAGGCGCCGGCATCGCGCGCACCCGATGGCAGCAGTGTGCCCGCGCTGGACGTGATTGGCGCCACGCTGCCCGGCCTGCCGTTTGTGGTGCTGGGCCGCACCAGCAAGGTGGCCTGGGGTTTCACCAACACCGGTCCCGATGTGCAGGACCTGTATCTGGAGCAGATCAACCCGGCCAACCCGCAGCAGTACCGCCTGCCCGACGTGGACGGCCAGCGGGCCTGGGGCACTTTCAGCCAGCGGCTGGAAACCATCCAGATCAAAGGCCAGCCCGACCTGGTGCTGCCGGTGCGCGAAAGCCGCCATGGCCCGGTGCTGAGCGACGCCCAGTCCAGCCACGGCGAGCTGCTGGATTTGAAGAAATACGTGCTGGCGCTGCGCTGGAGCGCGCTTGACAGTGACAACCGCACCGTGCTGGCCGGCATGCGCTCCAACACCGCGCAGTCGGTGGAGCAGCTCATCGCCGCCAACGCCGACTACCACTCGCCCATGCAAAGCATGGTGGCGGCCGACACCACTGGCAAGGTGGCGTTCAAGACCATCGGCAAGCTGCCGCTGCGCCGGCCCAACGACCTGATGGGCATGGCCCCCGCGCCCGGCTGGGACGCCCACTACGACTGGGCCGGCTGGATT
>JAZKCX010000136.1:9920-18953 GCA_040387875.1 Pseudomonadota bacterium
CGCTTCAAGGCGCTGTACGGCAAGCGCAATTTCCGCAGCACGGTAGAAGACATCCTGGCCACGTCCGACGCCTGGTGGTGCGCGCCGCTGAACTGCGCCCAGCACAGCAGCGCCGCGCTCGACCGCGCGCTGGAGCGCCTGCAAAAGCTCTACGGCAGCGACGTGGCCGGCTGGCAATGGGGCAGGGCGCACTTTGCCAGCAGCGTGCACCGGCCCTTTGGCGGCGTGCCCACGCTTGCGCATTTTTTCGATGTGCGGGTGGAAAGCGGTGGCGATAACTTCAGCGTGGACGTGGGCCAGTACTGGGCCAACGACATAAAAACGCCGTTCGCGAATCGGCACGCCGCTTCGCTGCGGGCGGTGTACGACCTGGCCAATCTGGAAAACTCGGTCTTCATCTACCAAACCGGCCAGAGCGGGCTGGTGTTCTCGCCGCGTTACCGCGACATGGCGGAAAGCTGGGCCAGCGGCCAGTACCGGCCGCTGCAGATGCAGCCGACGGAGATCACCCACCGGCTGGTTTTGACGCCCTGAAACGACCATCGGCGCCTTCTGTGCCTTTTTTGGCTGAATTTGCAACCAAATAGGTGGCTAGCCGGCGTATCGGTTGAATAGTTTGCTCACTATTTGAGAGTAAATTCAGGAGGGGGTAGCGGTCTACAATGGCGCTCCCGCAGCCTGGCAACCTCTGCTGCGCCCCGTTTCAGCCCCTTCCGCCACGCATTCCATGCCCACCACGCCCAACCTGCAACGCGCGCTGTTTCCGCAAACGCCGCAGCATGCCAAACTGCTGCGCCTTTTGCTGGCGCAGGACGGCTCGGCCACGCGGCTCTGCGAGGCGCTGACCGGCCAGAAGATCGGCGTGCTGCTGCAGCACCAGCGCCGCACCACCGATGTACCCGCCGCTATCCGCAGCGGGCTGGGTGGCGAGCAGTGGCTGGAGCGCATGACCACGCTGCATGCCGGCGGCGTGGTGCTGATGGACAACCTGTCGTACACCCGGCTCGACGCCGTGCCGCCGTGGTTTCTGGCCGAACTCGACGCCGGCAAGGCGCCGATTGGCTACCTGCTCGACCGCCTGTGCATTCAGCGCGAGGATTTGGCGATGGACGCCGAAATCGCCGGCCGCCTCTGGCCGCATGTCGGCCAGCCCGACGAGCGCGCCGCCAAGCTCTACCGCATCCTCACCAACAACGGCCCGCTGATGTGGGTCTTCGAGACCTTCCGCGCGGGCTGGACGCAATGGGACGGTACGGCATGACCGAGCCGATTCTGTCGCTGGCTGGCGATTCGCTCATTGAGCGGAGCAAAAAAGCCGTCTGGCACCCCTGCACCCAGATGAAGCTGCACGAATCGCAGCCGCTGCTCGCCATTGCGCGCGGCGAGGGCGCCTGGCTTTTCGATACCGACGGCAAACGCTACCTCGACGCGGTGAGTTCCTGGTGGGTCAATCTGTTCGGCCATGGCCACGCCGGCATCAAGGCCGCGATCACCGACCAATTGGAGCGTATCGAACATGTGATGCTGGCCGGCTGCACCCACGAACCGGTGGTGGCGCTGTCGGAGCGGCTGGGTGCCATCACCGGGCTGGGCCATGCGTTTTACGGCTCCGACGGCGCGTCGGCCACCGAGATTGCGCTCAAGATGAGCGCGCACTACTGGCGCAACCTGGGCCGACCGCAGAAAAACGGTTTCATCGGCCTGGCCGGCGGCTACCACGGCGAAACCGCCGGTGCGTTGTCGGTCACCGACATCGCGCTGTTCCGCGAAGCCTACGGCCCGCTGGTGCGGGTTAGCGCCACCGTGCCCACGCCCGACCCGCGACTGGCGCCGCCGGGCATGTCGGCGCGCGACTTTGCCGTGCAGTGCGCCGACGCGCTCGAAGCTTTTCTGCAGGCGAACCACCCGCACATCGCCGCCTTCATCGTCGAGCCGCTGGTGCAGTGCGCGGCCGGCCTGGTGATGTACGACGCCGAATACCTGCGCCGCGCCCGCGCGCTGTGCGACCGTTTTGAGGTGCACCTGGTGGCCGACGAGATTGCCGTGGGCTTTGGTCGTACCGGCAGCCTGTTTGCCTACCAGCAAGCCCACATCCTGCCCGACTTTGTCTGCCTCTCCAAAGGCCTGACTGGCGGCTACTTGCCGCTGTCGGCGGTGCTGACCACCGACACGGTCTACGACGCGTTTTATGACGACAGCAGCGCCCGCGGTTTTCTGCATTCGCATTCCTACACCGGCAACCCGCTGGCCTGCCGCGCCGCGCTGGCCACGCTGGACGTGTTTGCGCAGAGTGACGTGCTTGCGCAGAACCGTGCCACCGCAGCCCGGCTGACCACCCTGTGCGAACCGTTGACTAACCATCCCCAAGTACGCAGTGCCCGCCAGATCGGCATGCTCTGGGCTTTTGATGTGGACACCAGCGACCCGCTGTTCTCGCGCCGTTACCACGCCGCCGCGCTGCAACGTGGCCTGCTGTTGCGCCCGATTGGCAACACCCTGTATTTCATGCCCCCTTACGTCATCGACGATGCCGCCAGCCGCTGGTTGGCCGACGGCGCGCTGGCCACGCTCAATGAGGTACTGCAGTGACCGTGGGTTATTTCGTCACCGGCACCGACACCGAAGTCGGCAAAACCCTGGTCAGTTGCGCGCTGCTGCGCACGCTGCAAACCCGCCACGCGCGGGTGGTTGGCATGAAACCTGTGGCAGCGGGCGCAGTGCAAACGGCCGATGGCTGGCTCAACGACGACGTGGTGGCCCTGCGCGCCGCCGGCAACCTGAAAGTGGCCGCTGAACTCGACAACCCCTACTGTTTTCCTGACCCGGTGTCGCCGCACATCGCCGCGCGTCTGGCGGGAGCCAACATCGACATCGCGCTGCTCGCCGACCGCTACTGCCAGCTCGCCACGCTGGCCGACGCGGTGGTGGTGGAGGGCGCCGGGGGCTTCTTGGTGCCACTGGCCGATAGCCACACCAGCGCCGACCTGGCGCAGCGGCTGGGCCTGCCGGTGGTGCTGGTGGTCGGCCTGCGGCTGGGCTGCCTGAACCACGCGCTGCTGAGCGCCGAAGCCATTCGCGCCCGCGGCCTGACGCTGGCCGGGTGGGTGGCCAACCGCATAGACCCGGCCATGCAGGCGCAGGACGACAACATCGCCACGCTGGTCGCACGCCTGAATGCGCCGCTGTTGGCTGACATTCCCTTTCTGGCGCAGCCCGAGCGCGCGCCGCTGCTATTGCAATTGCCATGAGTTCCGTTCTTTCTCTTCCCGCCGATCCTGCCGAGTGGTTCAACACCCAGCTTACGGCGCTTGACGCTGCCGGGCTGCGCCGCAAGCGCCGGGTGGTCGAAGCGTTTGACGGCGCGCGGATGAAGATTGATGGCCAGTGGCTGCTGGCCTTTTGCAGCAACGACTACCTCGGGCTGGCCCAGCACCCACGTTTGATTGCCGCGGCGCAGCGCGCGGCGGCGGAATTTGGTGTGGGCGCGGGCGCTTCGCCACTGGTCAGCGGCCACAGCAGCGAACACGAGGCGCTGGAGCGCGAGCTGGCGGCGTTTGTGGGCCGTGAGCGGGCGCTGTATTTCTACGCCGGCTACCCGGCCAACGTCGGCATCGTGCCGGCGCTGGTGGGCAAGGGCGACGCGGTGTTTTCCGATGCGCTCAACCATGCCTGCCTGATCGACGGCGCCCGGCTCTCGCGCGCTGCCATCCACGCCTTCCCGCACAAGGATTTGGCCGCACTCGATGCGCTGCTGTCGGTGTCGACTGCGCCGCGCAAGCTGGTCATCAGCGACGCTGTGTTCAGCATGGACGGCGACATTGCGCCAGTGCCACAGCTGCTGGCCCTGTGCGAGCGCCACGACGCGCTACTGATGATCGACGATGCGCACGGCTTTGGTCTTTTGGGCCCGCAGGGGCGGGGCACGGCGGCGCATTTCGGTTTGAATTCGCCACGGCTCATCTACATGGCCACGCTGGGCAAATCGGCTGGGGTAGCGGGCGCCTTTGTGGCTGGCGATGCCGCAGTGATTGAATGGATTCTGCAGCGCGCCCGCAGCTACATTTTTGCTACCGCCGCGCCGGCCATGATTGCCGCCACGCTGCGCACCAGCCTGCAGGTGATAACCGAAGAAGAATGGCGGCGCCCGCATCTGGCGCAGCTGATTGCACAACTGCGTGACGGGCTGGCCGGGCTGCCGTGGTCCACGCTGCCATCCGACACGCCGATTCAGCCCCTCATCATCGGCAGCAACCACGACGCGCTGGCCGTGATGCACGACCTGCAGCAGCAGGGCCTGTGGGTGCCGGCGATTCGCCCGCCCACGGTGCCGGTGGGCAGCGCCCGCCTGCGAATCACGCTTTCGGCCGCGCACAGCGAAGCCGATGTGGCGGCGCTGGTGGGGGCCTTGCGCGCAGCGGGCGAACGCCTGGGCAGCTGAGATACGCGGCGGTACCACATCGGTGGCGCTGCGCTGCCCCGAAAAGGGGGACAAAGCATGCGCGTTTCTCCTACAAAATTTTTATCGCTACCCTGACAAAGACGTAACCGGGCTTTTCATACATTGCCATATGTCAGTGCAATTCGGCGCTGACGCACTGGTTCAGGGAGGCCGGAAATGGGTGATCTGCCGTTGGGCACCTTGCTGTTCACATTTGTTGCGGTAACACTGACGCTGTGGTGGCGTTAGGCTGTTCTTCCACCGGCGTGTCGCTGTGCAGGGCCAGCGCCCGTGCCAGCGCCGCCGAGAGCAACAGCACAGCCGACGAAAAATAGATCCACATCAGCACCACCACCAGCGAGCCGGCGGCGCCGTAGGCCGAAACCAGCGGCGCAGTCGACAGATAAAACGCCAGCACATGTTTGCCCAGCGTAAACAGGCTGGCGCCGGCCGCCGCTCCCAATGCGAGATGCCGCAACCGGGGCTTGGCGCCTGCGCTCATGCGCATCAGCGACAGGAACAGCGCAGTGCAGATGGCAAACGCCAGGCCTTCGTTCAGCACCAGCAGCAGCGGCTCCATCGGCACATAGTCGCCGGCCCAGCGGGTAACCACGCCGACCACGGTAGAAATCACCAGCGACACCAGCAGCAAAAAGCCGATGGCCAGAATATAGGCAATACCGCGCAGCCGCAGCGACGCCGAATGCCACCAGGGCAGATGGGCGCGGCGGTCGGGGCCACACTGCCAGATGGCTTCAAACGCGGCCTGCAGTTCGGCAAACACCCCCGTCGCGCCCACCACCAGCAGACCGATGGCAAAAAGCGAGGCCAGCACGCCTTCGGCCGGTGCCTGCGCGCTGGCCATGGCCTGACCCACCAGCTCGGCCGCCTGCGCACCCGCCACGCCACGCACCTGCTCGACCAGGTTCGATTGCAGCATGCTGGCGTCCATCCACCAGCCCATCAGCGCCACCAACACCAAAAGCAGGGGAGCCAGGCTCAGCATGCCGTAGAACGACATGGCCGCGCTCATGCGCAGGCCTTCGGCGTCCAGCCAGAGTTGGGCCGCCGTGGTGGCCAGCGACACCGGCCGTACCGCACGCCGGGGCAGCGCGCGCAGGGGAATGAAAGACTTGGGCAAGGGGTAGGAAGCTGGTTTCATCGCGGGAATGCAGCACGCGCGCAAAGGCACGCAGGTGCAGACACGATACGGCGCCGGCCCGCAGCGCGCCAGCGGAAAACGGGCGGGCGCTGCGCAGGACATGTCCTACGACACTGGGTATGCGCCGGCATATCGGCGACAATCTTTGTCGAAAATCGGAAGCCGGCAACCGTGCGGCAGACCCCCTTAGCCGGAGAAATTTGCATGCGCTGGTTGACCCTTCCCAAAACAATTGCCAGCCTGCTGGTTGCCGCGCTGGCCGCCGTTGTGCTGGTGGGTATCAACGAAGTTGCCTTCCGGCAATCAACCGCCGCCGTGATGGACCTGCGCGAAGCGCATCTGGTGCGCAACCGGGTGAACCTGGTGTTTCGTTACCTGCTGGATGCCGAAACCGGGCAGCGCGGCTATTTGCTGACCGGCGACCCCAAATACCTGGCTCCGTACGACGTTGCCGTGGCCAATATCGGCAGGGCCACTGGGGAGTTACGCGAGTTTGTGGCCAAAAACCGCTATGACACCGAAATCGCCACCGTACTGGACCGGGCCGCCAGCCGCAAACTGACCGAAATGGAACTGACGGTGAAGATGCGCAAGAGCGGCAATGAGGACGCCTGGAAATTCGTTTTCACTACCGACGTCGGCCGGGAGGAAATGGAAGTCATTCGCGAGCAGACCGACCGCCTGCTGGAGACCAGCATGAACCGGACCGCCCTGGCCTACGGCAAGATCGAGCAGACGCTGCAGCTTTCGCGTATTGGCATTGCACTGGTTGCCAGCGTGGGCCTGTTGGCTTTTTATCTGTACCTCCGGCAGAAAAACGCGCTTGAAGAGGCCCGCGCCCGTGAACAGGATGTGTTGCAGGCCGAACGCGACCGGCTTGAGAGCCAGGTGCAAGAGCGTACCGCCACATTGGCGGAGCTGGCCACCAATTTGCAGCAGGCACGTGAGGAAGAGCGGGCCCGGCTGGCGCGTGAACTGCACGACGAACTCGGCTCGTTGCTGACTGCCGCCAAGCTGGATGTCTCGCGGCTCAAGGCGCGCCTGGGCATCATGTCGGACGAGGTGCAGGAACGTATCCGGCACCTGGTAGAAACGCTGAACAGCGGCATAGCGCTCAAGCGCCGCATCATTGAAGACCTGCGACCCTCGTCGCTGTCCAACCTCGGTCTGAAAGCTGCGCTGGAAATTCTGACAACCGAATTTGCCCAGCGCTCGGGCTTGTCGATGGCGACCAATTTTGAGGATGTGGAGCTGGATGCGTCCAAACAGCTCACCGTTTATCGCATGGTGCAGGAGGCCCTCACCAATATCGCCAAATACGCGCAGGCCCGCAAAATTGAGGTGCTGCTGCAAGCCAACCGTGGCCATGTCACGGTGTCGGTGAAGGACGATGGGGTGGGGTTCGACCCCAAGGTGCTCACCGCCTCATCACACGGCCTGGCTGGCATGCGGCACCGGGTATTTTCCGAAGGCGGTCGCCTGCATGTGCAGTCGGCGCCTGGCGCAGGCACCCGTATTTCTGCGGTGATGCCGGTATCGCAGCCTGCCCCGCAGGCAGCCCCCGAAAAGGGCCCGCCGGGCAGGAGAGACGACGGCCTTTCACCCGCCCCCGCCTGAGGGCGCGGGCGCGGTGCCGGGCATCAGGCGGCGGCGGGCTCGGTCTTGAGCAGGTAGGCGTACTCTTCCAGCAGCTCTTCCTTGCGCGATTCGAGTTCCAGGCGCAAGGCCTTGAGGTCCAGGTCGGTTTTGCGTACCGTGGGAAACATGTCAGAGTGTTCCTCCTCCACATGGTGCTTGATGTATTCGCCCAGCACATGCACCTTGGCGTCAAACAATTCGTCGTCGGCGTCCATGGCGGTGATCTGCTTGACCAGGTCCTTGGCGCCGTTGTGCTCCACATAGGCTTCGTCGAGCATGTCGTCTTCGATCTTGCCCTTGAGCGGCGGGTAGAAAATTTCTTCCTCGATCTGCAAATGGACCTTCACGTCCAGGCAGATTTTCTCGGCAAGTGCAGCCCGATCGGGCGCGGGCGCGTCGGCCTCTACCAGCTTTTTGTATTTCCTGAACAGTTTGTCGGCCGCTTCGTGGTCGGCAACCAGCAGGTCGATGGCGTCGTTTTTCTTGGGCAGATTGGATGGCATGTGGAGCTCCTTGGATGGTTAAAAAATACCGCCGAGGTGGCTTTACCTGCGGCAAAAACAACCATAACCAGCGTCCCGACCCAAGGCCGTCGGCGGGTCTCCGCAGCGGTTGTCAGACAATGGCGCTCGCCTAGTGGGCCCTGTCCGACAGGTTTTGCGACCTGCTGCTGACAGGCACTGCGGCGGCAGCCACTGACACTGGAGAGCAGTATTCGTCCAACGCTATTCCACCGAAGAAGGGTCTCCATGTGCAGCTCCACGCCGCCCTGCGCCGCTTCCGCCAAGGCACTCCACCAGTCGGCTTTTCTCCACGGCTTTACAGAGCGGGTGCAGGAGCGCGCGAGGGATTTTTTGCACAGCCAGCTCAACCTGGCGAGCCAGCTCCCCAGTGAGCTACCAGCCGACCTCAACGACCTGTTGCCGTGGATGCAACAGGGCAGCGACGCGGTGGTGGCCGACTACAACAGTTACCTGGCGCGGCGCAGGGCGGGTGGGGCGCGAGAGTATTTCCATAGCCGCAGCCACGCGCTGTATTTTTTGCGTGCGGTTGCACCCACCAAGGTAGTTGACGGTGCCTGGCTGTACGCCACGGCCGGGCGCTGGGCCGATTCCCGCTTCAGCGGCCTGCTTCGGACCTATCTGGAAGAACTCGGTGACGGCGACCCGACCAAAAATCACGTGTTGCTGTACCGCAAGTTGCTGGAGAGCCACGGGCTGGAGCAGTGGCAGGACCTGCCCGAAGACTTTTATCTGCAGGGGGCGATCCAGCTCGCGCTGGGCATGCACGGCGATGACCTGGTGCCCGAGATGGTCGGTTTCAACCTGGGCTACGAGCAGCTTCCGTTGCACCTGCTGGTGTGTTCCTACGAACTCAACGAGCTGGGCATCGACCCCTATTATTTTCAGTTACACGTCACGGTGGACAACGGCGATACAGGCCATGCCCGGCGTGCGGTGGACGCGGTGCGGGAACTGACGCCGCTGTTGGGCGACAGAGCGCAGTTTGACGCGCGGGTAAGGCGCGGCTATCAGCTCAACGCGCTGGGCGCCGGGACACTGGAAGTGATCGGGCGATTTGATCTGGAGGGCGAAGCCCTGGCGATCTTTCAGCGCAAGAGCATCTCCGGTACAGGTGCCCATTCAGACTACTGCAAGGTCGCCGGCCGCACCATCAATGACTGGCTGGCCGAGCCCTCGCAGGTTCCGTATTTTATTGATGCGCTTCAACGCGCCGGCTGGATCACGCTGGGGCAGCCGCCGGAGGAATGCCGGTTCTGGAAGCTGTTGCAGGG
>JAZKCX010000136.1:19053-26719 GCA_040387875.1 Pseudomonadota bacterium
GTCGAGGCACTGGCCAGCGCGGCCATCAGCCCTACAGAGCGCATGCAGTTGCTGGCCGAAGTCATGTCGCCGCTGCACCACTGGAAACCCGCCGGGTTGAAAGCCACCCAGCTCTTTTCAAGCGCCCTGCTCGCTGGGTGACAGGGCAGGGCATGGATCTGCTCCAGTGGCCGGCGATGCTGGCCTCCATCGCCGCAGCCTGGCTCGTGGGCGCCACGTCCAAAAACCTGCGCAACTGGGGCTTTTGGATATTTTTGAGCAGCAACGTGTTGTGGCTGCTGTGGGGCTGGCACGATGGCGCGTATGCACTGATAGCGCTGCAACTGGCACTGGCCGCGATGAATATCCGCGGCGTTCTCAAGACCGAAGACACAAGTAAAACAGAGAAAACGAATGCATAAGAACAAGACACTGGCAACTTTTTTCCGACGCAGTGGGGCGGCGCTTTTGGTGCTGCTTACCAGTCTGGTCACCACGGTACCGGTGCATGCGCAAAGCGCGCAGGCCTTGAAAGCGCGCCATACGGCGCTGCGCGAGCCGCTCGCCAACAACGTGTTTCAGCGGCCGCTGGTACTGGAGTCAAGCCAGACTTCGGGCAGCTTGCAGGGGGACATCTATGCGCAGATGGGCCAACCGTTTGCGGTGGCGGGGCCGGCGCTGCGCGATATCGGCAACTGGTGCGACATTCTCATCCTGCACCTGAACGTCAAGCACTGCGACGCGGTACCGGCGAAGGAGGGCGATGTGCTCAAGCTCAGCGTGGGCCGCAAGTTTGACCAACCGGTGGCCGATGCCTACCAGCTGGTGTTTGGCTACACCGTTGCCAAATCCACGCCCGACTACCTGCAGATCGTGCTGGACGCGCCCGAGGGCCCGTTGGGCACCAGCAACTACCGCATCGTGCTGGAGGTGGTGGCGCTGGACGCGCAGCGCAGTTTTCTGCACCTGTCGTACTCCTACGGCTACGGCGTTGCTGCGCGCCTGGCCATGCAGGGCTACCTGGCTACGGTGGGCCGCGACAAGGTAGGTTTCAGCGTGGTGGGCAAACAGGCCGATGGCCAGCCCAGCTACATTGGCGGCACCCGCGGCGTGGTCGAGCGCAACACCATGCGCTACTACCTGGCGATCGAGTCCTATCTGAATTCGCTGGCGCTGCCCGCAGCCGACCAAACCGAAAAACGCCTGGGCTACTGGTTTGCCGGCGTTGAACGCTACCCCCAGCAATTGCATGAGATGGAACGTGCCGACTACCTGGCGATGAAGCGCCGGGAGATTCAGCGCATGCGTTGAACGAAGTTGAGGGTGCCGGCGCAAAACGACCTGGCTTCCCTTTTATCGACGTATGTTTATTAACATAATATACATCGTATAAAATATAAAAGCAGCCTGCCGAAAACCCAGCCTATGCTAAAACCGCACCAAACCACTGCAAGGATGCGCCGCCCATGGACCGAAGCTTCTGGAAGACTGTTGCCGCCACGATGCTGGGCGTGTTCCTGGCGATGGGCATTTTGCATGCGCTGGAGGTTTACCAGCTCCGCAGCATCGTGGGCCAACTCAACCGCGCAGTACCGGCATATCCGGTGGCGCCCGCCAAACCCATTGCGGCAACACCAGCACCCTCCAGCATTCCCGCCCAGGGAAACGTGTTGGCGATTGCCAGGCCACCCAACGAACAGACCGTGGAG
Source organism: Pseudomonadota bacterium (assembly GCA_040387875.1). Lineage (GTDB taxonomy): Bacteria > Pseudomonadota > Gammaproteobacteria > Burkholderiales > Burkholderiaceae_C > PCRC01. The sequence continues at coordinate 20,742 of JAZKCX010000136.1, forward strand.
CAGCGCGATTTGCAACAGGCCGAGACGCAGAAAAAAGAAACCGCCTGGCAGAAGTTTTACCGGCGACCGGCGCACTGTGACCGTCCCGAAGGTCCACAGTTTGTCGATTGCGCCAACCAGCACATTCGCGCACGCCGCGCGTTCGACGCGCAATACGCAGCCGGCAAACTCTGAGGCTTACCAGGCGCCTTTGGGCAGACTTTTGCGCTGGGCGGTGGCGATCAGATTCATCACTTCGGGGCGCTCGCTGAGGTGGGCGAAATCCAGCGCCGAGAAATTGCGCTGGTTGCGCAGCGTGGGGTCGGCGCCCTCGGCCAGCAGCAGCCGCACCGCGTCGGCCGAGCCGTACTGCGCCGCCATCATCAGCGGCGTAGTGCCGTTGGGCGATTCAGCGTCGATGTAGGCATGGTTTTCCAGCAGCATGCGGATGGTGGGCAAGCTGCCGGCGGTGGCCGCATAGTGCAGCGGCGTCCAGCCAGTCTTGTTGACGTCGGCGCCGCGTTTTACCAGCCGCGCCGCCAGCTCCGGCGGGCCTTTGAGTGCCGCCATCATCAGCGCGCTTTCGTCCTGCAGGTTGCGCGCATCCATGTCGGTGCCGGGCCAGGCCACCAGCACCTCGATCACGCGGGTGGAACCCTCGCGGATGGCCAGCAGCAGGCCAGGCTGGCCCTTTTCGTTCTTGGTGTTGGCGTCAAACCCGCGCTTGAGCAGCCGCTCCATCGCGCCGCTGTTGTCCTGCCGTATGGCCGAAAAGAAGTCTTCAAAAGACCCGGCAAAAGCGATAGAAAAACCTGAAAAAACAAATAGGTATAAAAGTCTCTTAAAGTACTTTCTCATACTGCAATCGCCTCGTTGACACCCGAAAACAGCCGCTCGAAGTTGCGGCTGGTGACCTCGGCTACCTCCTCCACGGGCAGGCTGCGCAGCGTGGCGATCTGTCTGGCTACCCAAGGTACGTAAGAAGGGTTATTGGTCTTGCCGCGGTGCGGCGCCGGCGCCAGATAGGGGCTGTCGGTCTCGATCAGCAGGCGGTCCAGCGGCACAAAACCGGCCACTTCGCGCAGGTCGTGGGCGTTCTTGAAGGTCAGGATGCCCGAGAAGGAAATATAAAACCCCAGGTCCAGCGCGGCGCGGGCCACGGCGGCGGTTTCAGTAAAGCAGTGGAAAACCCCGCCGGCCGCCCTCGCCCCGCCGTCTTCGCCCTGCTCTCGCAATATGGCCAGCGTGTCGTCCGAGGCGCTGCGGGTGTGGATGACCAGCGGCTTGGCGGTTGCCTGCGCTGCTGCAATGTGGGCGCGAAAACGGGCGCGTTGCCATTCCATGTCTGCCACGCTGCGGCCGTTGAGGCGGTAGTAGTCGAGCCCGGTCTCGCCAATGCCCACCACCCGCGGCCGCCCTGCCCGCTGCACCAGATCGTCCACCGTAGGCTCGGTCACGCCTTCGTTGTCGGGGTGCACGCCCACGGTGGCCCAGAAGTTGTCGTATTGCAGCGCCAGGCCGTGCACCGCATCAAATTCCTCCAGCGTGGTGCAGATGCACAACGCGCGGTCGACCTGCGCTTCGGCCATGGCGGCGCGGATGGCGGGCAGTTCGGCGGCAAGCTCGGGAAAGGTCAGGTGGCAGTGGGAGTCGACAAACATCGGGAATATGAATAAAAAGTGCCTGTAGCCGGCGCCGGAAATAAATAGTTTGCTCTCAATTAAAGAGCGAAACTAGATGGTCTGCGTGGCCCGGTCAGACGTCAGGTGGGCGCCGAGGATTTCCTCGATCTTGTACTTCAGCAGCCGCGACTTCTCGTCCGAAGGAAAACGGATACCGACGCCCTGGGTGCGGTTGTTCGCCGCATGGGCCGGCGTGACCCAGCCCACCTTGCCGGCAATCGGGTAACGCTGCGGGTCTTCGGGCAGCGACAGCAACACATACACATCGTCGCCCAGCTGGTAGTCGCGCGTGGTGGGAATGAAGATGCCGCCCTGGGCAAACAGCGGAATGTAGGCAGCGTAGAGCGCCGCCTTCTCCTTGATGGCGAGCTGGATGACGCTGGGGCGCGGCGTGGCAGTGCTCATGATGCCGAGTGTAAGGCGCGCCGCGCATCGCTCACAAGCGCTTCCAGCATCAGCCCGGCGTTGAAGGGGTGATCGACCGTGCGGGCGGTGGCCAGCAGTTCTTTGCTCCAGCGGGCCAGCGCAGCCAGTGGCGGTGGCGTGGGCAAATCCTGCGGCGCAAAAAAGCGTGGCTGGGCGCCCTGCTGCAGCGACAGCAGGTCGTGGCAGAGCTTTTGCAGGGCATCGACCACCCGCGCCGGCGCCCAGTCGGCCATGCTGGTAGCGTCGCCGCGCGCGACCGCACGCGGCAGGCTATGCCAGAACTTCACATCAATACCTTCGCCGGCCATGCGCAGGGCATCGGCCGGCCGGCCGCCGGCAGCGCGCAGCCATTCAGAAGCTGCGTCGGCGGCCAGGCCTTGGGTCACCAGCCAGTCGCTGGCCGCAGCAGCATCGGGCCAGGCCATGATGTGGCCCAGGCAGCGGCTGCGGATGGTGGGTAGCAACTGGTGCGCTGCCTCGCTGGCCAGGACAAATTTCATGTCGCCAGGCGGCTCTTCCAGGGTTTTGAGCAGGGCGTTGGCGGTGATGTGGTTCATGCGCTCGGCCGGATAGACCAGCACGGCTTTGCCGCGCCCGCGCGCGCTGGTGCGCTGCGAGAACTCCACCGCGTCCAACATCGCCTCCACCCGGATTTGCCGGCTGGGTTTGCGTTTTTTCTCGTCGACCTCGCGCTGGGCTTTTTCGCCCAGGGCCCAGCCCAGCGCCAGCATTTCGGTCTCGGGCATCAGCAGCGCCAGGTCGGGGTGGGTCTGGGCGGCAATCAGGTGGCAACTGCCGCATTCGCCGCAGGCGCCCTGCCCGCCTTCGGGCTGGGCTTGCGGGTTTTCGCAAAGCCAGCTGCTGGCCAGCGCCAGCGCCAGCTCGTACTGGCCCAGACCCGACGGCCCCTGCAGCAGCCAGGCATGGCCGCGTTGCTGCGTCAGGCTGGCCAGCTGGGCGCGCAGCCAGGGTGCGCTGGTTCTCACGCCAGCCAGCCCTTGGCCTGAACCGCTGCCAGCACGTCGCTGCGCACCGCATCCATAGTTTGGTCGGCGGCGATGCGGGCAAAACGCTGCGGCGCGGCCTCCATGCGCTGCAGGTAGCCGTGGGCCACCCGCTCGAAAAAAGCCTGCGGCTGCGATTCAAAACGGTCGGGCAGGCGGGCGCTGGCCAGGCGCTCTGCGGCAATGGCGGGCGACAGGTCAAACCACAGCGTCAGGTCTGGATTAAGAACAAAATCACCCTCTGGCCGGCGTATTTGCTGGGCCCATTGCTCCAGAGTTGATAGCACCTGCAGATCGAAGCCGCGGCCGCTGCCCTGGTAGGCAAAGCTGGCGTCGGTAAAGCGGTCGCACAAAACCACGTCGCCACGCGCCAGCGCCGGGGCAATCACCTGCTGCACATGGTCGCGCCGGGCGGCAAAGATCAGGAGCGCCTCGGTCAGCGGGTCCATGGGGTCGTTCAGCACCATGGCGCGCAGCTTTTCGGCCAGCGGTGTGCCGCCGGGTTCGCGGGTCAGGGTGACGGTGCGGCCGCTTTTGCGGAAGGCTTCGGCCAGGGTGTCGATATGGCTGGACTTGCCTGCGCCGTCTATGCCCTCAAAGCTGATGAAAACCCCGTTCATCACTGCCCGCGCTGGAACTTGTTGACGGCGCGGTTGTGGTCAGCCAAGGTCGCGCTGAACTCGCTGGAGCCGTCGCCGCGTGCCACAAAATACAGCGCAGGTGTATTGGCCGGCTGCACCGTGGCCAACAGCGCGGCCTTGCCCGGCATGGCGATTGGCCCCGGCGGCAGGCCGGCGCGGGTGTAGGTGTTGTAGGGTGTGTCGGCCAGCAGGTCGGCCTTGCGCAGATTGCCGTCAAAACGCTCGCCCAGGCCGTAGATGACGGTGGGGTCGGTCTGCAGCAGCATGCCGGTTTTCAGCCGGTTGGTGAACACGCCGGCAATCAAAGGCCGGTCGGCGGCCTGGCCGGTTTCTTTCTCTACGATGCTGGCCAGCACCAGCAGCTCTTCCGGGGTTTTGAGTGGGCTGTCGGGCTTGCGCAGCGCCCAGGCAGATTCGAGTTTTTTGTCCATTGCGCGCAGGGCGCGTTTCAGCACCGCCACATCGCTGCTGCCTTTGGCATAGGCATAGGTGTCGGGGAAAAACCGGCCTTCGGGTAATGTGCCGGGCTTGCCCAGCGCCACCATCAGCGCCTCGTCGGTGAGCGCGGGGACTTCTGGTTTGAGTGCTTCGGCCTTGGCCAGCGCGGCGCGGACCTGGCGGAAATTCCAGCCTTCCACCAGCGTGACCGCCCGCAGCGATTCTTCGCCCCGCACCAGTTTGTTGAGCAGGGTATAGGGCGTGGTACCGTTCTCCAGCTCGTAGCTGCCGGCCTTGATCTGCCGGTCCTGGCCCGACAGCCGGAACCACCAGTACAGCGCCAGCGGATGGGTCTGCACGCCGCTGTCCACTGCCAGTTTGGCAATGCCGCGCGGTGTGGTGCCGGGCTCAATCGACAGGTCCACCGGCTGGCTGGTTTTGACCACCGGCGCGTTCAGCCACCAGGCAATGCCGCCAGCCGCTACCAGCGCTGCCAGCAACGCCAGCTTGAACAGACCTTTAAACCATTTGCCCAAAATGCGGGTTCCCTGTGTGAAATGCCAGCGCCCATGATAATTCAGCCCATGAGCACCACCTTGCACCAAAGCCTTGCGCAACACCTCAATGGCGTGGTTCGCCTGGACGCGCTGGGCGTGATCCGCGCCCAGGGCGAAGACGCCGCCAAATTCCTGCATGGCCAGCTCACCCAGGATGTGGCGCTGATGGGCCAACACGAGGCGCGGCTGTCTGCCTTCTGCTCGGCCAAGGGGCGCATGCTGGCCAGCTTTGTACTGTTCAAGCGCAGCGATACCGACATTTTTCTGGTCTGCAGCGCCGACATTCTGGCGCCCACGCTCAAACGCCTGGCCATGTTTGTGATGCGGGCCAAAGCCAAGCTGAGCGACGCTAGCCAGGAATTTGCGGTCTATGGCATGGCCGGCAGCAGGTTGCAGGCGGTGGCGCGCGACCTGCCCGGCAATTCGCTCAAAGCCGACATCGGCGCGGCCACGCTGGTGTTGCTGTCGCCCGCTGGCATCACACCGCGGGGGCTGTGGATTGCGCCCGCCGCCGACGGCGCGCCGGAAGGGCCTGCCTTGGCGCTGGACCTGTGGCAGTGGGGCAATGTGCACAGCGGCATTGCGTCGATTACCGCGCCCATCGTCGAGGCCTTTGTGCCGCAGATGCTGAACTACGAGTCGGTGGGCGGCGTCAACTTCAAGAAGGGCTGCTACCCCGGCCAGGAGGTAGTGGCGCGCAGCCAGTTTCGCGGCACGCTCAAGCGGCGCGGCTACATCGTGCATGGCGACGAGCCCATGGCGGTGGGTCAGGAAATCTTCTCTGCCGCCGATGCCGGCCAGCCCTGCGGAACGGTGGCGCTGGCCGCTGCCTCGCCCCTGGGCGGCTTTGACGCGATTGCATCGATGCAGGTGGCTGCCGCTACCAGCGGTGGCCTGCATCTGGGGGCAGCGGGCGGGTCGGCCTTGAGTCTGCTGCCGCTGCCCTACCCCTTGCTCGAAGATATTTAGGGCGATGTGCCTGATTGCGCTGGCCCTGGGCGCACACCCGCGTTGGCCGCTGGTGATTGCATCGAACCGCGATGAATTCCGCAGCCGACCCGCCGCCCCGCTGGCGGAATGGACTGCTGACAACGGCCAGCCGGTGCTTGCGGGCCGCGATCTGCGCGACGGCGGCACCTGGCTGGGCGTGACGCCGGCCGGCCGCGTGGCCATGCTCACCAATGTGCGCCGGGGCGAACCGCAGCGCGGGGTACGCAGCAGGGGCGAGTTGCCCATGCGCTGGCTGGCGGG
>JAZKCX010000136.1:26819-30192 GCA_040387875.1 Pseudomonadota bacterium
GAAGGCGACTACGGCACCCGTTGCAGCACGGTGCTGGTGGCGCAAAACCAGTCTGGCGGCAGCACCACGCTGGCCCTGCAGGAAACCACCTACCTTGCCAGCGGCAGCAGCCAGCAGAACTACAGCCTGGCCTGGTAGGGCGGCGGTACCAGCTTGGCTACTTCTGCGCGCTCTTCAGGATGGGTCGCGGCAGCCACAGCAGCGCGAAAGGCCTCCAGCGCTTTGGCATCGTCTTTCTTTTCCCGCGCATAGACGTTGCCCAGGCGCAGCCAGCTTTCTATCCGCAGCTCGGGCCAGCGGCCAATCCGCAATTGCATGGCCTGAATGCCCAGGTCCCAGTCTTTGCTGCGCAGCGCCACACCCCAGGCCACATTGACCAGATCGAGGTCGTAGCGGTCGTCTGCAAAATAGCGCCGGGCCAGCGCGGCAGCTTCGGCGGGCTTGTCGGATTTGCTCAGTGCCACCACTTCAATGGACGCCAGCGCCAGTGCGTTGGGTTGCAGTTTGCGGCTGCGCTCCAGGTAGTCCAGGGCCTGCGGTATCTCGCCCGTCTGCGAATAGCCACGCGCAATGTTCAGCAGCAGGGCCGCCACATAGGGCCGCGACTCCGCCACCGATTGCCAGATCCACACCGCGTTTTTCCAGTCGCCCCAGCGCGCCAGCTCGTCGGCGGCCATCGGCGTAACCTTGCGGTAATGCGGCATGATGGTGACGCCCTCGCGCAGCAACTGCAGCATTTCGCGCTTGACCGGTTCCCAGCGCGGGTCGTCTGGCAGGCCCGACTGGCTGATGGTCAGCGCCAGCTTGACGGCGCGGATCAGCTTGTGTTCGGCCAACGCCGCTTGCTGGCTGATATACACCGCCAGGCCCAGCGCCAGCACGCTGACGGCCATAGCGGCCCGCGAAAAAGCTGGCCGCCAGCGCAGCGCCGCCATGCCGCTGAAGCGCTGCGCGCCGAGCCGCAGATCCGACGCTGCCAGCACCGCCAGGTACAGCGCAAACAGCGCACCGGTGGTAGCCAGCCGCCAGGGGAAACCGGCATTGCTGACCATCAGCACCACAAAAAGCCCCAGCAAGGCGGTGCTGCGCACCGGCCCCTCCGCCATGCCCTCAGCGCTGCGGTCGCGCAGGGTGCGCCAGGCGGCGCGCAGCAAAAAGCCCAGCAGGCCCAGCAGCGCTGTCCAGCCCGCCAACCCGTATTCGGCCAGCAATTGCAGGATTTCGTTGTGCACGTAATAGTCGGTCTCGAGCTGCGTACCCTCGGCCTGGTAGCGCGGCACATCCACCTCCCAGGCGCCGGCGCCCACGCCAGCAAGCGGCCGGTCGGCAATCATGCGACCGGTAGCTTTCCACATGGTCCAGCGCACCGAAAAAGAGTTCTGGGTGTATTCCTCGGCCTGGGTCACCGACAAGGTGCGCGACAGGCCCCGGGCCAGCGCGGTTTTGCCGCGATCGCCGGTTTCGTGTTCGCGCAGCATTTCGGCATTGCCGGTGGTAATGCTGCCCAGCAGCAACACGGTGCTGACAAACACACTGCCGGCAATGTAACGGCGGTCCCGGTCCCACCCCGAAAATGCCCATTGCCCGCGGTACAACCAGGCCGCCAGCGGTAGCAGTACAGCCAGAAACAGCAGCGTGATGAGGGCCGAGCGGGTGCCGGTGGCCAGAATGAAAACCAGGTTGAATGCGGTGGTGAAGGCATAGGCCGCCACCGCCGTGTTGCTGCGGGCGCGCAGCAGCAGGTAGGCCGAGAACGGCAACACACAGATCACGAACTCCGCCGCAAAGTTGCGGTTGACAAAGGTCGATGCCGGATTCGGCCCCTGCGGAAAATAGCCAAAATCAAACCAGAACTGCAGCAGGCCCCAGAAACAGGCAATTACCGCTCCCACGTGGGCGCCCAGGGCCAGCTTGGGCAGCAGCTCCCGCTCCAGCGTGTTCAGGCCCAGCCACAGCAGCAGGGCAAACACCGTCCAGCGGATGGCCTCGACTCCCGCCAGATAGGTGTGTGACCAGGCCATGCTGCCCAGCGCATAGGCTGCCAGCATCAGCGGAAACCACAGCAGGCCATGCCAGTGCAGCGGCTCCGTGCGCTGGCGCTGCTGCCAGAAAAACAGCAGCAGTGCACCCAAAGTGAAAAACGCCACCAGCATGGACTTGAGCGTGTCCTGCAGCATCTCTTCGTGCGGCACACCGACCGCAGGAACCACCATCAGCATCAGCGCCAGGACAAACACCACCTGTCCATGGGTGGACGCGGCAACCGGCGCAGGTCGCATGGCCGGCGCCGCTGCCGCGCGCTGCTTTTTGCGGGCCATGCAGCGCTAGGCCGGCAAATCGAGCCGCATTTCGACGTGGTCTATGCCGGCTTCCAGAAAGCCTTCGCCCTGCGCCACAAAGCCGGCTTGCCGGTAGAAGCGCTCGGCGCTGCGCTGGGCGTGAATGACAATCTGCCGGTCGCCGCGGGCACAGGCCAGCGACCGCAAAGCCAGCAGCACCTGGTGGCCCACGCCGGCACCCCGTACCTCGCGCAGCACCGCCATACGGCCCAGCCGCGACACGCCGTCTACGGCGGGCAACAGGCGCCCGGTGCCCACGGCCACACCCATGCGGTTGCGGGCGACCACATGCTGCGAGAGCGCATCGTCGGCGTCCCACTCCATGGCTTCGGGCACGCCCTGCTCGTGCACAAAAACCTTGCTGCGCAGCGGCGCGGCGTCGGCCTGCAAGTCATCCCAGCTGCCGGTGTGCAGCGTCAGCATGGGCTCGCGGGCTTCAAAGCCGTTCAGGGCGGCTCGCAAGGCGTCGGGCACCGACTGCGATTTCTGGGTGGCCGGGTCGGCGTAGACATACAGCAACTCGCCGCCCACCAGCAACTGCTCACCGCGCAGAATTTCGGCATCGAACACCAGCGACGAGGTGCCAATCCGGGCGCAGCGCATGCGAATGGCCAGCGCGTCGTCGTAGCGGGCCGAGGCGTGGTATTCCAGGCTGGCCTTTTTGACAAACAGGTCGCCGCCCAGTTGGGCCAGCGTGGCCTCGTAGGGCAAGGCCATGGCGCGCCAGTAGTCACTGACAGCGGTGTCCAGGTACATCAGATAGTGGGCGTTGAACACGATCTTCTGCATGTCCACCTCGGCCCAGCGCACGCGCAGGCGGTGAATGAAACGGAAGTCTTGCTTCATGGCAATCAGTAGTGTGGTTGGTGGGTTGATGATTAGTGGGTATCGGGCTTGTCCTTGAACCAGGTGGCGCCCGACAGCGAGGCCAGCGCCTCCAGTGCCAGCCCGGTGTGCAGGTCGTGCGCCAGCGCGCGTTTGAGCGGCCGGGTCAGTGCATGGCGGGTGTTGCGCAGCAGCACCGGGTTGCGGGC
>JAZKCX010000136.1:30292-31519 GCA_040387875.1 Pseudomonadota bacterium
ACCGAGGCCGGACCATTGACGGCCGCAATCATCGGCACGTCGATGTCGAGCAACTGGTTCAAAAGCCGGTTGCCTTCCCAGATGATGTGGTCCCAGGCCTCGGCCGGGTACTCGCCCTTGATCAGCGGGCCCAGACCGCCGGGCGGCATGGTGATGAAGGCGTCTGCCGTGCCGGTGAGCACCACCACGCGGTTGTCGCGGTCGGACGCGATGGCGGCAAACAGCTCGCAGAGTTCGGCATGGGGCAAGGCGCCCCAGACCAGCGCGCCGCCGCGCGAATGCATGCGCAGCGTCAGCACGCCGGCGGCGTCGCGCGTGACTTCGGCGGTCTTGAATTTGGTCTGGTATTCGGCAAGTTTCATTGGGGGCAATCGCCAAGTGGGCTGGGCGCTATGGTAACCAGCGCGCGGGAGCCACTTTCAGCGCCCCGTGGCGAAGGCCTGACGGAGCGCCGCAGCCGCATCGGCATGGGCCTGCCGCGCCTCGGGAATGGCGCGGCCCATCTTGATGAATTCGTGCACCACGCCACGGTAGATTTCCAGATTGACCGGCACGCCGGCGGCGCGCAGCTTGTCGCCGTAAAGCACGCCTTCGTCCACCAGCGGGTCGCATTCGGCCAGGCCAATCCAGGCAGGGGCCACACCATCGACATCGGGCGCGTTGAGCGGCGCAAAGCGCCAGTCTTCGCGCTGGTCTTTGCGAATGTAGTGGTCGAAAAAGTAGTCGATATGCGGCTTTTCCAGTACAAAGCCGTGGGCAAAGGTGGTGTGCGACGGTGTGTTCTGCTGGGCGGAGGTGCCGGGGTAGAACAGCAGTTGCAGTGCGATTTTCAGGCCGGCGTCCCGCGCCAGAATCGCGCAGACGGCTGCCAGGGTGCCGCCGGCGCTGTCGCCCCCAAATGCCATGCGGCTGCCGTCAATTCCTAAATCTGTAGCGAACTTTTGAATATGGACGCCGGCTACCCATACATTTTGTACTGCAATCGGGAATTTATGCTCCGGTGCCAGGCTGTAGCCCACCGACACCACCGCACAGTGCGCCTGCACCGCCAGCATCCGGCACAGCGTGTCGTGCGTGGCAATGCTGCCAATGGTGAAACCGCCGCCGTGAAAGTAGACCAGCACCGGCAGCTTGTCGTGCGACGGCGCCACCAGCCGGGCCGGGATAGAAGAGCCGTCGGGCGATGGAATGCTGAAATCCTCCACCCGCGCCATGGCCGGTGCGCCG
>JAZKCX010000137.1:0-5524 GCA_040387875.1 Pseudomonadota bacterium
CTGAAACACCTGAAAAAGTGGCTGTACTGGCCCTGGGCCGAGTACCGTACGCTGCGCGACGCTGGCCTGGTGTTGTTCACCACAGCCGAGGAGCTGCGGCTGGCGCGCGAATCTTTCTGGCTGTACAAGGCGCGGGAGCGGCTGGTGGGTTACGGTATCCAGCCTCGCGAGATTCCGCCGGGCGCCGCGCGCGAAGAATTCCTGGCGCAATTTCCCCATCTGCGTGACACGCGCAACCTGGTCTACCTGTCGCGTATCCATCCCAAAAAGGGGTGTGATCTGCTGATTAACGCCTTCGCCAAGGTGGCCGACACCAATCCTGCCCTGCATCTGGTGCTGGCGGGCCCTGCCGATGTGCACTGGCTGACCGAACTGAAGGCGCTGGTGCACCGGCATGGGTTGGCCTCAAGAATCACCTTCACTGGAATGCTCACCGGCAGCCTGAAGTGGGGCGCTTACGACGCAGCCGAGGTATTTGTATTGCCCTCGCACCAGGAAAATTTTGGCATCGTTGTTGCTGAAGCATTGGCATCCCGCCTGCCAGTATTAATTACTTACAACGTGAACATCTGGAAAGAGATTGACCAGGCTAAAGCCGGTATCGTTCGTGCCGATACGCAGCAAGGCACAGACGAGTTGCTGGCTTCCTGGCTCGCCATGCCATCAACAGAGCGCGAGGCCATGCGCCAGCAGGCGCTCGTCTGTTTTGAACAACATTTTGAGGTGCGTCGCGTGACCGAATACCTGATAACGGCGTTGCAAGACGTGGTTTCAGGAAAAGCGCTGCCCCACACCTCGCACGAAACGCTTGATTGCAGCAAACCATGAAATGGATGGACCCGATTCGCCCTCTGCCCGCATATGTTCTTACCATGCTGGTTTTGGCCTTGCTGGATGCCAAACTCGGCGTGGAAATCAGCCTGTGGGTGCTTTTTCTCTTGCCCATTGGCTGGGCTTCCTGGAACCTGGGCCAGGGCGCCGGCTTTGCGCTGGTGGTTCTGGCAACCGTTATGCTTCTGGTGTTGGACGCTTTGTACGGTAGCCGCTTTTTGGCATACCGCTACCTGCTGCTCTCGGTTGGTTTCAAGGCCGTCGCTTATTGTGTGGTGGCCCGGCTGGTGGGGCTGCTTCGGGCCAGCGAGGTGGAGCGCGTCCATTTGCCTGCCGACTGGCCAAAATAGCAGTAAAAACTGCCTGTGGCCGGCGCCACAGCTGGGTTTTTAACTACAAAATGTGTAGCGTTTTTTGAAACTGCTTGTCTACGGCATCAATTTTTCCCCGGAGCTGACGGGCATCGGTAAATACACTGGCGACATGGCCGCCTGGTTGGCGGCGCGCGGGCACGCGGTGCGCGTGGTCACTGCTCCGCCGTATTACCCTGACTGGAAGCTCGGACCCGGCTACAAGCCTGCCCGCTGGTCGAGCGAAACATGGCGGGGCGTACAGATCTGGCGCTGCCCGTTGTGGGTACCGGCAGAGCCAGGCGGTATTTCGCGGCTGTTGCATCTCGCCAGCTTTGCCTTGTCCAGCCTGCCGGTGGTTCTGCGGCATGTTTTCTGGCGACCTGACGTGGTCTGGGTCGTTGCTCCGTCGCTGCTTTGTGCACCTGCTGCGCTGGCGGCGTCGCGTCTGGCAGGCGCGCGGGCATGGCTGCACATTCAGGATTTTGAGGTGGATGCGGCCTTTGACATGGGCTTGCTCAAAGGTGCCCGGCTACGCCGCCTGGTACTGGGCGCGGAGCGTTGGCTGTTGCGGCGATTTGCCCGGGTCTCCACCATTTCGCCGCGGATGGTGGAGCGCCTGCATGCCAAAGGCGTAGAGCCGGCGCGGCAAATGCTGTTTCCCAACTGGGTGGACATGCGGGATTTTGCCGCGCCTCCAGAGACGGTGCGCCACGGTGCGGCAGACTATCGGGCACAACTCGAAATCCCGCCGGATGCCGTGGTGGCGCTGTACTCCGGCAACATGGGCGCCAAGCAGGGGCTGGAAGTGCTGGCAGATGTGGCTGCCCGTCTGGCTGGAAACGCGGCAGTCTGGTTTGTTTTTTGTGGCACTGGCGTGGGCCGGGCGAACCTGCTTGCCCGCTGTGCAGCCTTGCCGCAGGTGCGGTTTCTCGATTTGCAACCAGCCCAGCGCCTGCCAGAGCTGCTGGGCATGGCCGACATCCATTTGCTGCCGCAGCGCGCAGATGCGGCCGATCTGGTCATGCCGAGCAAACTGACCGGCATGCTTGCCAGTGGCCGGCCCGTGGTGGCGGGCGCCCACCCGCACACCGGGTTGGCCGAGGTGGTGCGGCACTGCGGTGTAGTGGTCCCGCCCGAAGATGCGGGGGCATTTGCCCAGGCCATCGGATTCCTGGCAAACGATGCGACACTGAGAAATAATCTGGGCGCCGCCGGAAAATCCCATGCACTGGAGCACATGGAACAGTCCCGGATACTGGAACAGTTCGAACGTGCTCTCAAGGAAACGATGGACCCATGCTGACGACTCCCCCTTCGCTGCACGACCGGCTGATGAAAGCGGTGCTGCTGTTGCAGGTTGTCGCGCTTTTTGTCGGCACCCTTATGCCCGGTACCGCGCGCTATGTGCTGGAGCGCCGCGTCGACAGCGCGCTGTCCGGCCCTTCGCTGCCACTTTCCTCGCTGGCCCATTTGCTGCTTTTTGCCAGTGTGGCCGTGGTACTTCGCCGGCGCCCCTTTAACTGGAGTGTCCCCCGCATTGTGGTGGCAACGCTGGTACTGGCGTTGTTGTCGGAGGGCCTGCAGCACTTCGCAATAGACCGGCACCCCCGCCTGGTGGACGTGGGCATTGACATGGTTGGTACTTTGCTCGGTCTGGTTATTGCTGGGCTTGTCGCCGTATGCTTCGCTCGCCGATAAGACTCTCTTCGCCGCTCACCCGGTTTTTTGCGCAGGGGCTGGATGCGCTGATCATCCTGCTGTGCGGCTGGCTGGCGTTCCAGTGGTACAACCCTGGCGTCGAGCTGCCCTCGCAGTACTCAGTCATCATCCTGGCGGGCTCGCTGATTCTGTTGCTGCTGTTTTCGCCCGACATCTACCGCTCCTGGCGGGCTGACCAGTTCTGGGTCATGCTGCGCACGGTCTCTGTGGGTTGGATTGGGACCGTGCTTCTCATCCTGATCTGGCTCTTCCTGACCAAAGCCTCGGCCGATTTTTCCCGTTTGTGGGTGGCCACCTGGGGCCTGGGAACCTTGCTGGTGCTGTGCGCCGAGCGGCTGGTGGTCTATTCGCTGCTCCGCTGGCTGCGCACCAAGGGCCTGAACTTCAAGACGGTGTTGCTGGTAGGCGAAGGCGAAACCAGCGCCAGGGTGGCAGAGAGCCTGGCCCTTTCCACCTGGAGCGGCCTGCGGGTAGTCGCCACGGTTGCCCCGGACCGGTTGGCGCCCCACTTGCCGAGCGCAGGCGGCGGCAACGTGGACGAAGTCTGGATCTGCCTGCCGCTCAGTGACGAAAAAGGCATTCGCGAAGCCTTGCAGGCGCTGCGGCACAGCACCGCCAACATCCGGCTGGTACCCGACATGTTTGCCCTCAAGCTCATTAACCACGGCATCAGCGAGGTGGTGGGCATTCCCATGCTTGACCTGTCGGCATCGCCGATGACGGGCCGCAACCGCCTGCTCAAGGCATTGGAGGACTACAGCATTGCGTCGTTAATTCTGCTGCTGGTGGCACCGCTGATGCTGGGTATTGCCTTAGTCATCAAGCTGACCTCGCCAGGACCGGTGCTTTTCAAACAGCGCCGCCTCGGCTGGAACGGTGAAGAAATCGTTGTTTACAAATTCCGCAGCATGGTGGTTCACCACGAAAAAGACTTCCAGGTGTCGCAGGCCCGCCGTGGCGATACGCGGCTGACCCCGGTCGGGGCGTTCCTGCGCAGAACCAGCCTGGACGAACTGCCGCAGTTCATCAACGTCCTGCAGGGTCGCATGTCGGTGGTCGGGCCACGGCCGCATGCCCTGGCGCACAACGACTATTACAAGGAGCTGGTGCCGGGCTATATGCTGCGGCACAAGGTCAAGCCTGGCATTACCGGCTGGGCGCAGATCAACGGGTTTCGCGGAGAAACCGATACGTTGGACAAGATGAGCCGCCGCGTTGAGTACGATTTGCGCTACATCGAGAACTGGTCGGTCTGGCTGGACCTGTCCATCATTGTGCAAACCATCTTTCGGGGCTTTGTGCACAAGAACGCATACTGACCCGAGCCCCACCTGTGCAGGAATGGCAATACCCCGGCAGCGCTCGGTTCAGCGTGTACTTGCGATAATGGGTGCCTCCCCAGGCTAAAGGCAAGCGGTCCATGATCGATTTACACAGCCACATTCTTCCCGGCATTGACGACGGCTCCCGCAGCATGGAGATGTCGCTGGCCATGGCCCGCATTGCGGTGGACGATGGCATCCGCATCATGGCCTGCACGCCCCACATCTATCCCGGCCTGTACATGAACGACAGCGCCGGCATCAAGGCTGCGCGCGACGCACTGCAGACGCAGCTCGACGAGCACGGCATTGCCTTGCAGCTCACCACCGGTGCCGACGTACACCTCGTTCCTGGTCTGCTGGAAGGCCTGCGTGCCGGTATCGTGCCCTGCCTGCATGGCACCCGCTATATCCTGCTGGAACCCTCTCACCATGTAGCTCCGCCGCGTTTTGCGGAGTCGGTGTTCCAGCTGGTGGGGGCGGGTTACACCCCGGTCATCACCCATCCCGAGCGGCTGAGCTGGGTGGAAGACCATTTCGACACCTTTGCCACGCTGACGCAACAGGGCGCCTGGATGCAGGTCACTGCGGGTGCATTGACGGGGCTTTTCGGCCCGCGCATCAAGTACTGGGCCGAGCGTTTTGTCGGCGAAGGCTTGACCCATATTCTGGCTACCGATGCCCATTCTTCGGGTCGTCGCAAGCCCGTGCTGTCCGAAGCCTATGCCGCCGCCCAGCGACTGGTGGGGCCAGAAGAAGCGCTGCAGATGGTACGTGGCCGGCAGGAAGTGCTGATGGCCGATTTGCCGCCATCCCATGCGGCACCGCTGCCCGCCGTGGCACCGCGGCGCAAAAGCTGGCTGGGCAAACTGATGGGGCGCCGTTGAGCAAGGCCTTCACCAAAGAAACCGACACCGAGGATGACGACGGCGAGCTCGCGCTGCCGGCATTGCCCGCCGGCAGCAAGAACTACATCACACCCCACGGCTACGCACGGCTGCGCGCCGAGCTGATGGATTTGATTGACAACGAGCGCCCCAAGGTCGTCGAGGCAGTGCACTGGGCCGCCCGCAATGGCGACCGCTCGGAGAACGGCGACTACATCTACGGCAAGAAGCGCCTGCGCGAGATCGACCGGCGCATCCGCTTTTTGACCAAGCGGCTAGAGATTGCCGAGGTCAGTGACCCCAGCGTACACCAGGGCAGTGACCAGATTTTTTTTGGCGCCACGGTGACCTATGCCGACGCAGCAGGTCAGGAAAAAACCGTCACGATTCTGGGCATCGACGAAGCCGACAG
>JAZKCX010000138.1:0-6111 GCA_040387875.1 Pseudomonadota bacterium
AATCCAGCAGGCGGCCAGGCGTGGCCACCACCAGGTTGGCGTTCTGCAGCTTGGCAATCTGCAACTGGTAAGGCATGCCGCCCACCACATTGGCAATGCGCAGGCCACGGCAATGGCGCACCAGGTCGATGGCGTCGTGCGCCACCTGCTGCGCGAGTTCGCGCGTGGGGCACAACACCAGCGCACCCGGCGCGGTGGCCTTGAAGTGGCGGGGATTGGTCGGGTCCTTGCGCTTGGCGCGCTTGGGTGGAGCTTCGCCTTTGGCGGCGGCTTCGGCCACGGCACGCTCATAGGCTTCGCGCTCGGCGGCTTCGGCCTGCGCCTGCTGCTTTAGCAGGGTGTGCAGCACGGGCAGCAGGAAGGCGGCGGTCTTGCCGCTGCCGGTCTGGCTGGAGACCATCAGGTCGGTGAATTTGCGTTTGCCCTGGGCTTCGCCTTCGGCCTGCATGGCCAACGGAATGGCCTGCAGTTGCACGGTGGTGGGCTGGGTAAAGCCCATTTCCTGCACGGCCTGCAGCAGCTCAGGCGCAAGGCCCAGCTTGATGAAGCCATTGGGCTCGGCAGCCACAGCGGGTGCGGTATCGGCTTCCACCGGTACGCCGGTTTCGGAAAATTCAGGAATGTCCTGCGAAAAAGTTTCGGCAGAAAAGGATTCGGCAGGCGAAAAGTCGCCCTGCACTTCAAAAGCGTCAGTCATTTTTAGATCTCACACGAAAGCACTGCACGGAATGCAGGTGCCTCGTTCATGGTTAAAAAACATCAACCATCAAACGAAGCCGGCGCCAGTTGGCGTTTCGGGGACCCATCTGTACGTCTTGCTGCAAGAGCAGGCGGTACGGGGTCCGGTGTGTGAAGGGAGATGCACAAAAGTACTGCGGTTTGCAGCACAGCCTCGGATTATGGCACAGATTGCGCTGCACCGCACAAATAGATGCAGGTCAAGCAGGGAAAGCCCTGCCCCGCAACCGTCAGTCGAGCTTCAGAAAGCGGTCGCGGTAATGCGCCAACTCGTCGATGGACTCGTGGACATCGGCCAGGGCCGTGTGCTTCTGCTGCTTCTTGAAGGCGCTGTAAACCTCGGGCCGCCAGCGTTTGGCCAGCTCCTTGAGCGTACTTACATCAAGGTTGCGGTAATGAAAAAACGCTTCGAGTTTGGGCATGTACTTGACCAGAAAACGCCGGTCCTGGCTGATCGTGTTGCCACACATGGGCGTGGTGTTCTTGGGCACATAGGCGGCCAGGAATTCAAGAATCTGCGCCTGGGCATCTTCCTCACTCACGGCAGAGGCCTTGACTTTATCGATCAGGCCGCTTTTGCCATGCGTACCCTTGTTCCAGGCGTCCATCAAATCAAGTTGCGCATCGCTCTGGTGAATCACCAGCACCGGGCCTTCGATGCGCGGCTCCAGTTTGGGGCCGGTCACGATGACGGCAATTTCAATCAGACGGTCGGTCTCGGGGTCAAGGCCGGTCATTTCGCAGTCGATCCAGACCAGATTCTGGTCGGACTTGGCAAGTGGGGGGATAGCTTCAGACATGCTTGAGATTGTCGCCTATGGCCTAAACTGCTCGGGTATGAATTCTGTCCCCCTGTCTCTTGTTGCAACGCTGGCTTTTGCCGTGGTGCTGGTTGCCGGCCTGCTGGTTCAGGTCTGGCTGACCTCGCGCCAGATCCGCCATGTAGCGCGTAACCGCCATGCCGTACCCGCCGCTTTTGCGCAAACCGTCTCGCTGGCTGCGCACCAGAAAGCGGCTGACTACACGCTGGCCAAAGCACGTCTGGGCCTGCTGGAAATTGCGCTTGGCACAGCCGTCTTGTTGGGCTGGACGCTGCTGGGTGGGCTGGATGTTCTGAATCGGGTGCTGCTGACAATCACAGGCGACGCCTACCCGCTGGGACAGCAACTGGCATTGGTGGCGGCTTTCACACTCATCGGTAGCCTCTTCGATTTACCTTTCGAGATTTACCGCAGTTTTGTGTTGGAGGCGCGTTTTGGCTTCAACAAGATGACGCCCAAACTCTGGTTGGCGGATCTGCTGAAAACTACCGCGCTGGCCGCAGTAATTGGCCTGCCGCTGATAGCGCTGGTGTTGTGGGTCATGGCGGCCACCGGCACGACCTGGTGGCTGTGGGTCTGGGGCGTTTTTGTAGGATTCAATCTGCTGGCGCTGGTGCTGTATCCCACCGTCATTGCGCCACTGTTCAACAAATTCCAGCCGCTGGAAGACGAGTCGCTGAAAAGCCGCGTGACCAGCCTGATGCAGCGCTGCGGTTTTGCCGCCAAGGGCCTGTTTGTGATGGATGGCAGCAAGCGCAGCGCCCATGCCAACGCCTACTTCACCGGCTTTGGCGCTGCCAAGCGGGTGGTGTTTTACGACACGCTGCTGGCCAAGCTCTCGCCGGGCGAGGTGGACGCGGTGCTGGCGCACGAGCTGGGCCATTTCAAGTACAAGCATGTGGTCAAGCGCATCGTCAGTCTTTTCGCCATCAGCTTTGCCAGCCTGGCCTTGCTGGGCTGGCTTTCCACGCAGGCCTGGTTTTTTACCGGGCTGGGTGTGACGCCCAACGTGGGCCTGGCCTCTACGGTGCCGCAGCATGCGCTGACGCTTTTGCTGTTCATGCTGGTAGTACCCACGTTCAGCTTTTTCATCTCGCCGCTGTTCGCCCGGCTTTCTCGCAAACATGAGTTTGAGGCGGATGCCTATGCGGTAGCGCAGACCAGTGGCCGTGACCTCTCCACCGCGCTGCTTAAGCTCTACGAAGACAACGCCGCAACGCTGACACCCGATCCGGTGTTCGTGTCGTTCTATTACTCACACCCGCCGGCGTCCGAACGTCTCGCCCGCATGGCGCAGGGCGCTGCCGCATGAGCGCGCCCCTGCAGAAGAACGACTGGAAAAAGCAGCCCCGGCGCGCCCTCTCGGCCACCGAAGTGGTAACCCAGCTGGCCAAGCTGGAAGGCTGGCGGCTGAGCGGCGACGGCACCGATGTGGCCATCGAGAAAACCTTCACCTTTACCAACTATTTCGAGACCATGGCCTTCGTCAACGCGGTGGCCTTCATCGCGCACCAGCAGGACCACCATCCCGACCTCGCGGTGCACTACAGCCGCTGTGTGGTGCGGCTGGCAACGCACGACGTCAAGGGCATCTCCCTCACCGACTTTGACTGCGCGGCGCACATCGATGCGTTGCGGGCCTGATGGGTAATTCACCTGTGCTGGCCCAGGGCCTGGTGGTGGCGGGCCACGGCCGCCACGTGCTGGTGGAAACGCCCACAGGTGACCGCGTCATCTGCCACCCGCGCGGCAAAAAAAGCCAGGCCGTGGTGGGCGACCGCGTGCTCTGGCAGGCCAGCACCGACGAAGGCACCATAGAAAAAATCGTGGCGCGGCGCAACCTGTTCTACCGGCAGGACGAGATGCGCACCAAATCGTTTGCGGCCAACATAGATCAGGTGCTGATTCTGATTGCCGCGGAGCCCGAGTTTTCTGAAAGCCAGCTCACCCGCGCGCTGATCTCGGCCGAAGCAGAACACATCAAGGCAGTGATTGCGCTGAACAAAAGCGATCTGGCCGAGCCGTTTGCACGCGCCTGGGAACGCATGTTGCCCTACCAGCAGATGGGCTACACCGTGCTGCCGCTGGCACTGAACCCCGAACAAGAAGACGGCACACAGCCGCCCGTGCCTGATGTATTGACTGCCTGCCTTGCTGGCAAAACCACGCTGGTGCTGGGCCCCTCGGGCGTGGGCAAAAGCACGCTGGTGAACCGTTTGGTGCCCAGCGCATCGGTGCTGACACGCGAGATTTCCAAGGCGCTGAATTCGGGCAAACACACCACCACGCACACGTCCTGGTACTGGGTGGATGCCGCAAAAACCACGGCGCTGATCGACTCACCGGGTTTCCAGGAATTTGGCTTGCACCACATCGACGCGATGCAGCTTACCGCTTACATGCCCGACTTCAAGCCGCTGGTTGCGAACTGCCGCTTCTACAACTGCAGCCACCTGCACGAACCGGGTTGTGGTGTCATTGAAAGCATGAAATTGTCAGATAGCCGGCGTGGAATAAGCGCGAATCGCTACAAAATATATAGCGACTTGTTTGCCGAACTATCGCAGTCGCGTTACTGAGGCGGCGTTCAGCCCAACAGCCGCGCAAGCGTCAAAAGCGACAGCAGCACCAGCCATAACACCACCGAACGCCAGACCAGCCCCACCACGCTGCGCAGGTGCCCTGCCTCGGGCTCACGGCCGGGGGTGGACTCGGAATCCTGTGGCGGTGTGGGCTGGCCCAGGGGCCCGGCAGCTGCCACAGCAGCCTTCAGCGCCTCGCCGCCCAGCCGCACATTCACCGCGCCCGAAGTGGCGGCCAGAATCACACCGTCATTGTCGTTGGGGAACAGCTGCGCATGGTTGCGCCAGCCGTCAATCGCGTCTTCAAAACTGCCCACCACCGCAAAGCCCAGCGCCGTGATGCGCGCAGGCAGCCAGTCAATCACCGTCCAAGCCTGGCTGGCGGCGTCCTGCAGCGCTGCGCTGACCGGCTGCTGGTGTTCGCGGTTTTTGTATTTCCAGTAGCGCGCCACAAACTCGCTCAGGCGGAACAGCACCGCACCGGCCGGGCCCAAGCCCACTGCGGCCAGAAACACGTACCAAGCCAGCACGCCAAACACATGGCGATGGGCAGCCAGCACCGAATACTCAATGACGTGGCGCACGATCTCGCGGCGCGGCAATTGGCTGGCATCGACCTGCTGCCAGCGCGCCAGCAGCGTGCGCGCCTGCTCCTCGTTGCCGTCGTCCAGCGCATCGCGAATGTCGGTGAAATAGTGGCTGAACTGCCGGAAACCCAGGCAGGCGTAGAGCACAAACACGCTCCACACCAGCGCCGCCACATAACCCAGCGTACTCCACAGGGCCCAATGCACACCCGCAGCAATGGCCGACGGCACGCCGACGGCAAGCACCCAGGCAACCCAGCCATGCGGTGATTTTCCGGCGTCGATATTGCCGCTGACCCAGCGTGACCAGGCCCGGGCGCTGGCATGAATGGGGTTGCCCTGGGCGAGCGGCCTCACCTGCTCGATCAACAGCGCGAACAGAATCGCGAAAATACTCATGACGGGATGATAGCGGCCCCGGCAGAACGCAAGCCGACCGTGCGCCCTAAGCGCTCAGAAAGCGGTAGAAATTGCGCAGCATGCCAGCGGTCGCGCCCCAGATAAAACGCTCGTGGCTGCCGTCCATGTAGGGCATGGAAAACCACTCGCGGCTTTCGCCCTGCCAGTCGAATACATGGCGGCGGTGGTTGGCCGGGGTCATCAAAAACTCCAGCGGCACCTCGAACAGATCGGCTACTTCATCCGGATTGGCTTGCGCCACATAGTCCGGCTGCAACAGCGCCACCACCGGTGTCACCATGTAAGCGGTGCCGGTCAGGTAGGTAGGCAGTGCGCCAATCACCTGCACCGTCTGCGGCAACAGGCCCACTTCTTCAAAAGCCTCACGCAGCGCGGTAGCCGACGCATCGGCATCGGTTTCGTCAACCCGGCCGCCGGGAAAAGCAATCTGGCCGGCATGGGTGCTCATGTGGGTGGCGCGTTCGGTCAGCAGCACGGTAGGCTGGCCGCCGGGCTGCGCGGGCAGCACGATGGGAATCAGCACTGCTGCATGGGCGAGTGCACGGTTGGTGAATTTTTTCTCGGCCAGCACTTCGGGCTGCCAGACCGGTGGCTGCAGAAAACGCTGGCGCAGCGCTTCGGCCTGCAGCCGCTCCAGCGCCACGCCGGGCAAATGGCTGTCGCTGCCGACCACCGCCACCGAGCGCGGATCGAAATTGGGCAGGCGGGAAAGCGGGGTAGGCGAGAGAGACATGGCTTGTATCAAGAAAACAAAAAAGCCGCCAACAGCAAACGCTGTGACGGCTTTCTGGGGACCGGGAGCTTACGCCGACGGCTGCTGCTGCACCTTGGCAACCAGCTTTTCCTTGATACGTGCCGACTTGCCGCTGCGCTCACGCAGGTAGTACAGCTTGGCACGGCGCACGTCACCGCGGCGCTTGACTTCGATGCTGGCGATCAATGGGCTGTAGGTCTGGAAGGTAC
>JAZKCX010000139.1:0-2738 GCA_040387875.1 Pseudomonadota bacterium
GTGCGGCGAAGGGCTCGACCGATGCGCCTACCCTGCCGTGCGCATCGGCCAGCGCAAATTCCACCCGTTTGGCCAGCGCGGCGGACAGGGCTTTCTCGGTCTGAAAACGGCCGTGCACCGCCACCACCGCGTGGAAATCAGCACGCTCCTGCTGCAGCGCTTCGCTGGTGGCCAGTGCCGTGTGAAAGCGCCGCCAGACCAGGGCCACGGCTTTGGAATCGTCTTCCAGCAGCTCGTAGCTGGCGGGCAGTTGCAGTTCCTGCAACACGGCCAGCGGCGCACTGCGCAGCAGCGCGGCAAACCAGCTGTGGAAGGTGCGGATCTGTACCGGCCGGCCTTGCGCCAAAACCGATTGCTGCAGATTTCGTAGCATCCCAACAAGCTCTGACGCTGGCCCGGGGCCTGAAATGTCTGAAATTCCGCGGATTTTCAGCTCCTGGGCGAGCTGGGCGTCACTGGCCAGCGCAAAGGTGGTCAGCCATTCGTGCAGGCGCTGGCGCATTTCGCCGGCGGCCTTTTTGGTGAAGGTGATGGCAAGGATGTCGTGCGGCGGGCAGCCGGCCAGCAGCGCCCGCACGATGCGCGAGACCAGCATCCAGGTTTTGCCGGCACCCGCGCAGGCCTCGACCGCGACGCTGCGCTGCGGGTCGCAGGCGATGGCATAGAAACCTTCGCGCGAGACGGGCTGGCCGTTGTGTTCGTAGGCGGGCCGCATGTCATTCATGGCAAATTGCCGCCGCGCCGGGCCGCCCCAAGCAAGGCACGGCCCCCTCGGGGGGCAGCGCAGTACACGAAGTGACAAGCGTGGGGGTCACGTTGCCCACCAGTCTTTGCGGCAGAGGCCGCGTGCGGCGCAATAGTCGCAGACCGTACCCTCGCCCAAAGCGGGCAAGGGAGCGCCAGCAGAAATCTCGCCCATGTCGTGCTGAATCCCTTCAATCACCGCATCACGCACCGCAACGATGTCGCGCTGCTCGAAGGTCTTGCTGCCGGATTTTTCGCCGACGTTGACATAGGCTGCGCGCAGGCAGTCATCGGGCAGCAGCGCGGCGTAGAAGGCGAGCTGGGTGTCTTCCAGCGGCTGTTTCAGCCGCTCGCTGGTCACGCCTTGCGCTTCGGTCTTGTAGTCGAGCACGTAATGGCCTGTGGCATCGTGGTCGATGCGGTCCAGCCTGCCCGCCAGCGTGATGCTGCCCAGCGGCAAAGCGCGTTCGCTCTCGGCCGCCACAAAACGGTTGCCTTCGGCCTCGTGGCCATTAAGCCATTCGAGGTAGCCGTCGCGCACGCGCGGCCAGGCAGCGGCAAAGGGCAGGAACTCGCCGTCCTGCAGGCCCATGGCGCGGGTGGCGGTCTGCGCTGCGGCATCGGCCATGCGCTGGCGCTCCTGGGCGTCGTTGGTGGGCACCAGGACCAGCGCCTCGTGCAGTTCGCGCAGCACGGCGTGCAGCCACAGGCCGAAGTCGCGCTTGTCGAGTTCGGCGTCAATCTCGTCGGCCTGCTGCAGGCCCAACTGGCGCAGCGCAAAGAAGCGGTAGGGGCAGCGGCGCAGGTCTTCGTAGGCGCTGGCGGACAGTTTGCTAACGGGCAGCCGTTGGCCTTGCGGCTGCGGCGGCAGCACCGGCTGCGGCGTGATGCTGCGCGCCGCGCGTGCATCGGTACCCGGCTGGGCGTTGCCGGTCTGCTGGGCGGACTGCAGTCGCAGTTCCTGCACCAGCAGACTGGGCAGCAGCGGCTCGCCGCTGTCGTCACCGGCGCGCCACAGCACGTCGCAGTGGGGGGTTTGCAGCGCGTGCTGCCAGGCGGCGCGCTGGGCCAGCGCCAGTTCGTCGCGCGAGGGCAGGCCCAGCGCCACGCGCTGCGCTGCGTTCCAGTTGCCGGGCGGCTCGGGCGAGGGGCTCAGGCGTTGCTCGTCGCAGCCCGGCAGCACCAGCGCCGCAAAGGGCCGGGCCAGCAACTGGCTCAGCGGCAAAATCACGACCTGCTCTTGCGCCGGGTAGGCCGGCTTGAAGCTGGCGGCTTCCAGCACCGCGTTGACCCAGGAAGTGAACTCGTTCAAACCCAGCCGGCGCGTGGCCAGCGCCGATTCGGCCAGCGACTGGGCGAAGTCGTGCTGGCCGGCCTCGGTCAGGTACAGCTCCTGCAGCATCCAGGCGCCGGCGGCGTCTGCCTCCAGCGGCGCCCACTGGCCGCTACTCACCAGCACCTCGCGCAGTGCCAGCAGCCACTGCGGCAGCGTGCGGGCGGCCTGCAACGGCGTGCGGAGGGCATTGGCCTGCTGTACGGTGGCATCGGTCAATGCACTCTCGCGCTGGCTCCAGCGCTGCCACTCGCGCACGCCGGCGCGGCGCAGGGTTTTCTCCAGCGCCTGCACGGCGGGGGCGTCGAAGGCAGGCGCGTTTTTCAGCCAGTTGAGCACGGCGTCCGACCCCGCGTTCCACACCGCGGCACGCAACAGGCCCATGAGCTGCGCGGCGGCGCGGGTGGTGGAGAGCTTCCAGCCGTTTTCGTCGCGGATGGCTACGCCTTTGGACGCGAGCTGGGCGCGAATCCGGCGGGTGAGCGAGCGGTCGATATCGGCCAGCGCCACCGGCACCCGGCCGTCTGCGATATGCCGCAGGACGCCGGCGGCGGCGCGCTCGGCCTCGTCTTCGCCGTCGTGTGCCTGGTGCAAAAAAATCTTGCCTGGCGCTGCCGTCTGGTCCAGAGACAGCAGCTCGGCCTTGTCGCCCAGCAAGCCC
>JAZKCX010000140.1:0-1584 GCA_040387875.1 Pseudomonadota bacterium
GCCGGGCGCGTGAGCACGATGCGCTGCACCGCGCTGCGTTCCAGCGCATCCACCGCGCTGGCCACCGCCAGGTAGGTCTTGCCGGTGCCGGCCGGGCCGATGCCCAGCGTGATGTCGTTGGCGGCGATGTTGTCCAGATACGCCGCCTGGTTGGGCGTGCGCGGCCGCAAATCGCTGCGGCGGGTGGCCAGCGTGGGGCCGTCGCCGTTGCCCACCACCAGGCTGTCGCCGGCCAGCATCAGCTGCAGCGTGTAGGGCTCGATCGGGCGGCCGGCAATCTCGTAGGCGGCCTGCAGCACCTCCATCGCCCGGTTCGCCTTGGCCTTGGCGCCGTCGATCTTGAACTGCTCGTGGCGGTGCGCGATCTTCACCTCCAGCGCGGTCTCTATCGTGCGCAGATGCGCGTCGGTGACGCCGCAGAGGTTGGCCAGACGGGTGTTGTTGGGCGGGGAAAAGGTGTGTCTGAGAATCAAGCTGATAATTCCGCAAAAGGAACCCAATGATAGGCAAATTGAGCGGCACCCTCGGCGAGAAAAACCCGCCCCAGATTCTGCTGGACTGCCACGGCGTGGGGTACGAGGTTGATGTGCCCATGAGTACCTTCTACCACCTGCCGGCGGTGGGCGAAAAAGTCTCGCTGCTCACGCATTTTGTGGTGCGCGAAGACGCGCAGATTTTGTACGGCTTTGCCACTGCGCCCGAGCGCGCCGCCTTCCGGCTGCTGATAAAAATTTCGGGTGTGGGCCCACGCACCGCGCTGTCGGTGCTCTCAGGCATGAGCGTGGCCGAGCTGTCGCAGGCCATTACGCTGCAGGAAGCCGGGCGGCTGGTCAAGGTGCCGGGCATCGGCAAGAAAACCGCCGAGCGGCTGCTGCTGGAGCTCAAGGGCAAGCTGGGCGCCGACATCGGCGCACCCGTCACGGTGGCCGACGACGCGCAGGCCGACATTCTGCAGGCGCTGGTGTCGCTGGGCTACAGCGACAAGGAAGCCGCGCTGGCCCTGAAAGCGCTGCCGGCCGACGTGGGCGTGAGCGACGGCATCAAGCTGGCGCTGAAATCGCTGGCAAGGTAACAGCATGACGATTCAGACCGACGACTTTGCCGTTCCTCCGCAACAACGCGTGGTATCCCCCGCCCCCGCCTCGCCCAACGAGGAAGCCATCGAACGCGCGCTGCGGCCCAAGCTGTTTGACGACTACGTGGGCCAGAGCAAGGTGCGCGAGCAGCTCGAAATCTTTATTGGCGCGGCGCGCAAGCGTGGCGAGGCACTCGACCATGTGCTGCTGTTCGGCCCGCCGGGGCTTGGCAAAACCACGCTCTCGCACATCATTGCGCACGAGCTGGGCGTGAACCTGCGCCAGACCAGCGGCCCGGTGCTGGAAAAACCCAAGGACCTGGCGGCGCTGCTGACCAATCTGGAGCGCAACGATGTGCTCTTCATCGACGAGATCCACCGCCTTTCGCCGGTGGTGGAAGAAATTTTGTACCCCGCGCTCGAGGACTACCAGATCGACATCATGATCGGCGAGGGCCCGGCGGCGCGCAGCATCAAGCTGGATTTACAGCCCTTCACGCTGGTGGGCG
>JAZKCX010000141.1:0-2834 GCA_040387875.1 Pseudomonadota bacterium
TTGCTTCGTTCGACCACGATGTGGAGTCGCTCGAAGACTTCATGGGCCCGGCCATTCTGGGCTACTTCGACCGCCTCTTCAACGGCCGCAAGCTCAAGATCCTGGGCTACAACCGCCAGCGCATTCCCGGCAACTGGAAGCTGATGCAGGAAAACATCAAGGACCCCTACCACCCCGGTTTGCTGCACACCTGGTTCGTGACTTTCGGCCTCTGGCGCGCCGACAACAAGGCCTCACTGGTGATGGACGCGCAGCACCGCCATGCGGCGATGGTCTCTACCCGTGGCAACGCCGGCAAGGCCAGTGAGGTGTCGCAGGTGTCCAGCTTCAAGGCCAGCATGACGCTGCACGACCCGCGCTTTCTGGACATCGTGCCCGAAGACTGGTGGGGCGGCCCCACGGCGGTGATGACCACGCTTTTCCCCAGCGTGATCCTGCAGCAGCAGGTCAACAGCGTGTCGACCCGCCACATCCAGCCCGACGGCCACGGCGCGTTTGATTTTGTCTGGACGCATTTTGGTTTTGAGGACGATACGCCCGAGATGGAGCAGCGCCGCCTGCGCCAGGCCAACCTGTTTGGGCCGGCCGGTTTTGTGTCGGCCGACGATGGCGAGGTGATCGAGTTCTCGCAGCAGGGTTTTGAGCAGAAGCCTTACCACCGCACGCTGGCCGAGCTGGGCGGCCGCGATGTGGCCGATACCGACCACATGGTGACCGAGACGCTGATTCGCGGCATGTACGAGTACTGGCGCAAGGTCATGGAAGACTGACACCATGGACTCCGCCGACTACTTCGCACTGACCCAGCTCTACGCCCGCTATGCGCAAGCGGTTGATTCCGGCGACTGGGATTTGTGGCCCGAGTTCTTCACTGAGGAATGCAGCTACCGGCTGCAGCCGCGCGAAAACCACGAGCGCGGCTTTGCGCTGGCCACGCTGTCGTTCGAGAGCAAAGGCATGTTGAAAGACCGGGTCTATGGCATCCGAGACACGCTGTTCCACGACCCCTACTACCAGCGCCACGTGGTGGGCGCGCCACTGGTGCACAAAGTGGAAGGCGACCTTATTTACAGCGAGGCCAACTACGCGGTGTTTCGCACCAAGCTCGACGCGCTGAGCACGGTGTTCAACGTGGGCCGCTACATCGACACCGTGGTGCGCACGCCCGAGGGCCTGAAGTTCAAAGAGCGGCTGTGCGTATACGACAGCGAAATGATCCCCAACTCCATCATTTACCCGATATGAGCAGCAACACCCCGGAATGGACAGACGCCGCCGCCGAAAACGAAGTCACTGACTGGCAGATGCTGGCGGTGCCATTGGCCGACCGCGAAATCGCGCTGTTCAGCGTGGATGGCGCCATCTACGCCACCGACAACCTCTGCACCCACGGCAACGCACGGCTCTGCGACGGGTTTCTGGAAGGCACGGAGATTGAATGCCCGCTGCACCAGGGCCGTTTTGATGTGCGCACCGGCACGGCCACCTGTGCGCCTGCCACTGGCGCGTTGCGCACCTACCCGGTAAAAACCGGCGATGGCCGCGTCTGGATCAAGCTGGCGTAAAGTCATCAACCAAGGGTTTGCACTGGCGGCGACAGACAAAAATTGCACTATATTTCCGGCTATTGAAATATAGTGCAGAACACACCTGCGTCAGCGTTACTGTATTTTTAAAATCGTCCATTGTCTTTTTCGTAACGGCGTCACGTCGCCGTTTTTTTACGCCCCGCATGGATTTCGCCAACTTCCTCATCCAGCTGCTTAACAGCGTGCAGTACGGCCTGCTGCTGTTCATGCTGGCCGCCGGCCTGACGCTGATTTTCGGCATCATGGGCGTGGTGAATCTGGCGCACGGCAGCTTTTACATGCTGGGCGCCTACCTCGCCTATTCGCTCAGCCCGCTGTTTGGCAGCCTGACCATGGCCATCATTGGCGGTGCGGTGCTGGCGGTGGCTTTCGGGTTGGCGCTGGAGTGGCTGCTGTTTCGCCATTTCTACCACCGTGACCACCTCGACCAGGTGCTGCTCACCTTCGGCCTGATCTATATCTTCGAGGAACTGCGCTCCATTGTCTGGGGCGACGACGTGCACGGCGTGGCCATCCCCGAGGCGCTGGGTTGGTCTATTCAGCTCACCGACAACCTCTCCTACCCCGGCTACCGCATTTTCATGATGGGCGTTTGCATTGTGCTGGCGCTGGGCTTGTACGCCTTGATTTCCAAGACCCGGTTAGGCATGAAAATTCGCGCGGGCGCCTTCAACCGCGACATGGCCGAGTCGCTGGGCATCAACATCAAACGCATCCATGCGGTGGTGTTCGCGCTGGGCGTGGGCCTGGCGGCAGTGGCCGGCATGATTGCCGCACCCATTGCCAGCGTCTACCCCAACATGGGCTCGTCGGTACTGATCATGTGCTTCGTGGTGGTGGTGATCGGCGGTATCGGCTCGGTACGCGGTGCGCTGATTTCCGCGCTGCTGGTGGGCCTGGTCGACACCTTTGGCAAAGTGCTGCTGCCCTCCATGGCCGGCATGCTGGTCTACATGCTGATGGCCGCTGTTTTACTTTGGAAGCCTGAAGGCTTGTTCAAGCAATGAGCGCGGCAAAAGCCAACCTCGAAGTGCTGCCGCGCGGCGTACAGATTGCGCTCGCGCTGGGGGTGGTGGCGCTCGCGGCGTTCCCGTTCGCCAGCAGCGATTTCTACATCCAGATGGTCACACGCATGATGATCATGGCGATCTTTGCGATGAGCCTGGATCTGCTGCAGGGCGTCACTGGCCTGGTGTCGCTGGGCCACGCGGCCTACTTCGGCCTGGCTGGTTATGCGCTGGCTTT
>JAZKCX010000141.1:2934-4428 GCA_040387875.1 Pseudomonadota bacterium
CGGCTGCTGTGGAGCCCGTTTGGCCGCACACTGGCCGGCATACGCATCAACGAACACCGGATGCGGGCCATGGGTTTTGGCACCTTCGGCTACAAGCTCAGCGCTTTCACACTGGCCGGTGCGCTGGCCGGGTTGGCAGGCTACCTCTGGGGTGCGCAGACTGGCTTTGTGAACCCCGAGCTGATGGGTTTTCACCAGAGCGCACACGTCATCATGATGGTGATTCTGGGCGGCATGGGCAACTTTGCCGGCGCCATCGTCGGCGCCTTCGCTTTCGATTATTTGCTGCATGTGGTGAAAGACCTGCCCACGATTGGCGGCTTTGCGGCTGGCAAACACTGGCAGCTGTGGATTGGCCTGTTCATCGTGCTGCTGGTGGTGTTTGCGCCGCGCGGCCTGCTGGGGCTGGTACAGCGCGCGCTACAGCGCAAGGACAAGAACGATGTCTGACGTTCTGCTCAGTGCCAAAGGTTTGACCAAGCGCTTTGGCGGCTTGGCGGCGGTCAACGACGTGTCGCTCAACCTGCAACGCAACCACATCCATGCGGTGATCGGCCCCAACGGCGCCGGCAAGTCCACGCTGACCAATCTGCTGGCCGGCGACCTGCCCCCCACCTCCGGCAGCGTCACGCTCAACGGCCATGACGTCACCGGCCGCAGCCCCGAGAAAATCTCGCGCCAGGGCCTGGGCCGCAGCTACCAGAAGACCAATATCTTTCTGCCTTTCACCGTGTGGGACAACGTGCGGCTGGCCGCCCAGTCGCGCACGCCGTTTGCTGCGCGCTGGCTCAGCCGCGCCAGCAGCTTTGCCGCCATCAACCAGCGTACGGAACGGGCGCTGGAACTCGCTGGTCTATCCGCACGCCGTGACGTGGTGGCCGGCACCACCAGCCACGGCGAACAGCGCCAGCTCGAGATCGCCATGGCCCTGGCCACCAACCCGCAGGTACTGCTGCTCGATGAGCCACTGGCCGGCATGGGCGTGGCCGAGGCCGAGCGCATGGTAGCGCTCCTGCAGCGCATCAAGCCCGAGCACGCCATCATGCTGGTGGAGCACGACATGGATGCGGTGTTTGCACTGGCGGATCGCCTGACGGTGATGGTCAACGGCCAGGTGATTGCAAGCGGTACACCGGCGGAAATTCGGGCCGATGCCGGCGTGCAGGCCGCGTATCTAGGTGAAGAAGCGCACTGACATGCAAGACCTCCTCATCAACGCCCAGGGCATCCACACCTACTACGGCGCCAGCTACATCCTGCGCGGCATCGACTTTTCGGTGGGCCGGGGCGAGACCATTGGCCTGATGGGCCGCAACGGCATGGGCAAAAGCACGCTGCTCAAAAGCATCATGGGGCTGGTCAAGCCTCGCGCCGGCACGGTGGACATCATGGGAAGGGCCATGACCGGCCGCGCGCCCTACGAAATTGCGCAGCTGGGCATTGCCTATGTGCCCGAGGGGCGCGGCATCTTCGGCAACCTGAGCGTGGTCGAGA
>JAZKCX010000142.1:0-3908 GCA_040387875.1 Pseudomonadota bacterium
TGCAGTGTGCCGTTGGCCTGGCGCAGCTTGAGGCCGCCCACCAGCACGTCGTAGCGCGCCCGGGCCAGGTCGCGTTTGGTCTGGAACAGCTGGCTTTGTGCGTTCAGCACGTCGATGTTGATGCGCACACCCACCTGGTAGCCCAGCTTGTTGGCGTCGAGTGCGCTCTGGCTGGAGGCCTCTGCAGCTTCGAGGGCCT
This sequence comes from Pseudomonadota bacterium, assembly GCA_040387875.1. Taxonomy (GTDB): domain Bacteria; phylum Pseudomonadota; class Gammaproteobacteria; order Burkholderiales; family Burkholderiaceae_C; genus PCRC01. The sequence goes on from JAZKCX010000142.1 coordinate 200, forward strand.
TGACCTGGCCGTTGCCTGAGACCACACCAAAAAACGCGGTGCGGGTGCCCAGCGATACCGCGCGGCGCGCGGCTTCCAGGTCGGCCCGGGCCTTGTCTTCCAGCGCCAGGGTTTCGCGAATGCGGTTCTGCGTGGCAAAGCCGGCAAACAGTGGCAGGTTGAAGGCCAGGCCAATGGTGCCAGTGTTGATTTTGGCGCCGACCGACGCTGCGCTGCCACCACTGCCGGTGCTGCTACCGCTGGGGTTGGTGGAAATGTTGTAGCCGGCGGTCAAATCGAGCGTGGGCTTGTGGCCGGCTTCGGCCTTGGCGGTTTCGAGCTGCGCCACGTCCAGCGCAGTGCGGGCCTGCAGGATGGTGGGGTGTGCGCTTTCTGACTGCTGCACCCAGACATTCACATCGTCGGGCAGCACCGCAGGCAGTACCACCGGTATGGCCAGCGGCTGGGGCCTGGCGTTGCTGGCGCCTGTCAGGGTGTCGAGGACGATGCTTTTAACCCGCAGGTCGTTCTCGGCGGCGATTTCCTGCGCCCGCACCAGATCAAACCGGGCCTCGGCCTCGCGGGTATCGGTGATGGTGGACGTGCCCACCTCGAAGTTGCGTTTGGCAAAAGCCAGCTGCTCGCTGGTAGCGGTTTTTTGCGCCTGCACAAAGACCAGGCTGTCGCGTGCGGCCAGCACATCAAAATAGGCCTGTGCCACCCGCACCAGCAAGTCCTGCTCGGCGGCCTGCAGTTGCGCCTGCGAGGCCTCCACCAGTTTTTTGCCCTGTTCATAACTGGCCAGATTGAACGGCCGGTACAGCGGCTGCGAGGCGCTCAGCGTGGCAGTGCGCGCGGTGTAGCTGCGGTCGGAGCTGATACCGCCGGCGCTGACCTCCTGGTTGGCGCGGTTCACACCGGCCGCCAGGCCCGCCGTGGGCAGGATGGCGGCCTTGGCCTGCTCCGCACGAAACAGGTTGGCTTCGTACTGGGCCCGGGCCGACTGGTAGGTGGCGTCGCTGGCGCGGGCCGAGTCGTACAACTGCACCAGGCTTTGTGCGCCGGCGGGTGCCGCAAAGGCGGTACACAGCGCAAAGGTCAGGGGGAGCAGGCGCAGCAGTTTCATGGGGGTCCTTGGGTCGGAAAGGTGTTCAGTAGCGCGGCACAGCCGGATCGCGTTCGCGTGACCAGGCGTCAATACCGCCAGAAATATTGGCCACACTGGCAAAACCGTTCTGGGCCAAAAACGCCGCTACCCGCAGGCTGCGCGCGCCGTGGTGGCATAAACAGGCCACCGGGCGGACGGGGTCGAGCTCGGCCAGGCGCTGCGGTACATCGCCCATGGGGATGGCAACCAGATCAAAGCCTGCGGGCTGTACCGACGCAGTCTCCAGCTCCCAGTTTTCTCGAACATCCAGCACTACGGGAGTACCCCGGTCTTGCGCACGTTGCAACCAGTCGGCAAGCTGTGCAGGGGTGACGTGGTCAATCATGGTGGGCTCTTTCGGTACGGGGCTCAGAAGCTGAATTTGGACGGCTCGGGGAAATGCAGCAGCCGCGGCGCCAGGGTGTCCCAGGGGCTGACGCTGTGAAAGCCGGCTTCGCTGCCACGGGTGTAGAAGGTGGCGCGCATCACCGGCTCCTGGCCCACGATGGCGGCAAGACGGCCGCCCACCTTGAGCTGGGCCAGCAGCGCAGGCGGCACTTCGGCCACCGAGCCGCTGAGAACGATCACATCAAACGGCCCCTGCGCCGGCAAACCCGCAGCGCCGTCGGCCACCAGCACTTGGGCGTTGTGCACACCGGCGCGGCGCAGATTGGCGCGGGCGGTTTCGGCCAGCGCGGGGTTGATCTCCAGCGTGGTGACCTGCTGCGCACGGTGCGCCAGCAGTGCCGCCATGTAGCCCGAACCGGTGCCAACTTCCAGCACCTTCTCGTGTTTTTGCACCATCAGGTCCTGCAGCAGCCGGGCCTCGACCTTGGGCGCCAGCATGGTTTCACCCGGCACGGCTGGAGAGCCGAGTGGAATTTCCATATCGACAAAGGCCAGCGCCTTGTGCGGCGCGGGGCAAAAATCTTCGCGCTTGATGACCGACAGCAGTTGCAGCACGCCAGCGTCCAGCACGTCCCACGGACGGATCTGCTGCTCGATCATGTTGAAGCGGGCTTGTTCGATGTTCATCGGAAGGATCATTTTTTTCTCCAGAGGGCAGACTAAGGGCTAACCCTCAATTTTAAGTGGCTGGGGTGACGCTGCGCCGCGCTGCCACAGGCGCTTGCACCAGTGGGCAAAATCATCGAGGTAGCAGTACACCACCGGCACCACCACCAGAGTTAAAAGCGACGAGGTAATGACGCCGCCAATCACCGCCTGGCCCATGGGCGCGCGCTGCTCCGAGCCTTCTGTCAGCGCAAAGGCCAGCGGCACCATGCCGAAGATCATGGCCAGCGTAGTCATCAGGATCGGCCGCAGCCGGACCCGGGCCGCCAGCAGCAGGGCATCCTCGCGGCCCAGCGGCTGGCCGTCGTCCGTGCCTTCGCCTTCGCGGGCGCGGATGGCAAAGTCGACCAGCAAAATGGCGTTCTTGGTCACCAGGCCCATCAGCATCACCACCCCGATCACCGAAAACATCGACAGGGTGGAGCCGAACATCAGCAGGGCCAGCACCACGCCAATCAGCGTGAGCGGCAGCGCCGTCATCAGCGCCAGCGGCTGCAGAAAGCTCTTGAACTGGCTCGCCAGAATCATGTAGATGAACACAATCGCCAGCACCAGCGCCGAGATCGCGTAGCCAAACGATTCCTGCAGGTTTTTGGTAGAGCCGCCAAAGGCATAGCGGTAGCCGGGCGGAAAAGCCATGCCGTCCAGCGCCGCCTTGATGTCGTTCGACACCTCACCGGCCGAGCGGTTGGAAACGTTGCCGTTGACCGCCACCTCGCGGTTCAGGTCGCGCCGGTTGATCTGATTCGGCCCGGTGGCTGGCGTTACCGTGGCGATCTGGTTCAAGCGCACGATTCGGCCGGTGCCATCAGCAGCCGTCAGCGCAAAGGGCAGCCGCTCCAGGTCCTGCGGCGCATTGCGGGCGTCGGGCGCCAGGCGCACGTTGACGTCGTAGGTCTGGTCATCCGGCGCGCGCCAGTTGCCCACGGTCTGGCCAGCCACCAGAATGCGCAGCGCGCTGCCGATTTGCGCCACGCCCAGGCCCAGGTCCGACGCCGCGTCGCGCCGCACCTCTACATTGAAGGTGGGCTTGTCGGCCTTGACGCTGGAGTCCAGGTCGACCAGACCGGGAACGCTGCGGATTTTTTCGGTAACCTGGCGCGTTAGCCGCTCCAGCTCTTTCAGGTCCGGGCCCTGCAGCGAGAACTCCACCTGCTTGTTGCCGCCCACCGAATCGAGCAGGCCGATATGGGTGACGGTGATGCCCGGCACCTGGCGCAGCCGCTCGCGCAGCACCGCCGACATCTGGTCCACACTGCGCTGGCGGTCCTTGCGGTCCACCAGCCGCACATACACACTCGCGTAGATCTTGCCGGCCGCATTGCCGGTGTTGATGGTGGCCAGCGAATAACGCACCTCGGGGAATTCGCGCAGGATGGTGTCGACCTGCCGCGCCCGTGCTTCGGTGACTTCGAGCGACGAGCCGACCGGGGTATAGAAGCTGATGGAGGTTTCCGAGAAATCGGCCTTGGGCACAAACTCGGTGCCCAAGAGCGGCACCATCACCAG
>JAZKCX010000143.1:0-3651 GCA_040387875.1 Pseudomonadota bacterium
ATTGAGCCGGTGCGCTTGAGCTGCCGCAGCACCGCATCCAGGTGCGCCACGTCGCGTACGGCCACCACAAAACGCATATCGGTGGCTTCCTGCGACAGTTCATCGCCCATGTCGACGTGGGTGATGTCGGCTTCGGCAGCGGCCAGTGCAGCGGCTACGCGGGCCAGCACGCCTTTGCCGTTGGCTACCGTCACCACGATACCGGTCTCAAAGGAGCGGGTGGGTTCGTCCGACCACTCCACGGTAATGAAGCGTTCGCTGTCCTTGTACAGCAGTCGTTTGCCCACCGCGCATTCGGCGGTGTGCACCACCAACCCTTCGCCACGGCCCAGGTAGCCTACGATGGGCTCGCCGGGGATGGGCCGGCAGCATTGGGCAAACTGGACCGACGCGTTCTCGCTGCCATCCAGCACCACCGAGCCCTGCGAAACCGATTCATGCGCGCTGTAGCGCTCGCGTGAGAGCAGCAGCGCATCGGGTTTTTCACCGCCTTCGGCCAGCAGCATCACCAACCGTTTGGCAATCATGGTGGCAATGCGCTTGCCCAGGCCAATGTCGGTCAGCAGCTCTTCGCGGGTGCGGTTGCCGCTGAAATGCAGCAGCTTGTCCCACAGCGGCTGGTAGGCAGGGCTTTCGTCGGGCAGGCGGTCAATGCCTTCTGCGCGCATGGCCTGGGCCAGCAATTTTTCACCGAGCGATTGCGATTCGCTTTGCGCCAGCGTCTTGAGATGGTGGCGAATTTTGGAGCGGGCGCGGCCGGTTCGTACAAAACCCAGCCAGGCCGGGTTGGGGCTGGAGGTGGCATCGGTGGTGACTTCCACCACGTCGCCATTTTTCAGTTCGGTGCGCAGCGGTACCTGCTCGCCACCCACGCGTGCGCCGATGGCGCGGTCGCCCACATCGCTGTGGATGGCATAGGCAAAATCGACCACCGTGGCGCCACGCGGCAAGGCCATGATCTGGCTTTTGGGGGTGAACACATACACCGCGTCGGGAAACAAATCGACCTTCACATGGTCCCAGAACTCGGCCGCGTCGTGGGTTTCGTGCTGGATATCCAGCAGCGACTGCAGCCACTTGTTGCCCAGCCGGTCGGCATTGCCGGCACCGCCTTCAGCGGCCTTGTACAGCCAGTGTGCGGCCACGCCTGACTCGGCCACCATGTGCATGGCTTCGGTGCGCATCTGGAATTCGACGTTCACGCCCGACGGGCCCACCAGCGTGGTGTGCAGCGACTGGTAGCCGTTGAGCTTGGCAATCGCGATGTGGTCCTTGAACTTGCCCGGCACCGGTTTGTAGAGCTGGTGCAGTACGCCCAGCGCGGTGTAGCAATCGATCACTGAGGGCACTATGACCCGGAAGCCGTAAATGTCGGTCACCTCGGCGAAGCTCAGGTGCTTTTCGCGCATCTTGCGGTAGATGGAGTACAGCGTTTTCTCTCGGCCCGAAATACGAACATGGATGCCGTTGGCGCTGAACACACTTTCCAGCTCCTGTTGCACCTTCTGGATCAAATCACGGCGGCGCCCGCGGGCCTTGGCAATCGCTTTGGCCAGCACCGAGTAGCGCCAGGGTCGCAGATAACGCAGCGCCAGGTCCTGCAGCTCGCGGTAGGTCTGGTTCAGGCCCAGCCGGTGCGCGATGGGCGCGTAGATTTCCAGCGTTTCGCGCGCAATCCGAGCCCATTTGTCGGCCGGCATGTCGCCCAGCGTGCGCATGTTGTGGGTGCGGTCAGCCAGTTTGATCAGGATCACGCGTACATCGCGCGCCATGGCCAGCAGCATCTTGCGGAAAGACTCGGCCTGGCTTTCTTCGCGGGTGTTGAACTGCAGCTTGTCCAGCTTGGTCAGGCCGTCCACCAGCTCGGCCACCGGCGCGCCAAAACGCTCAATCACCTCGGCTTTGCTGATGCCGCAGTCTTCAATGATGTCGTGCAGCAGTGCCGCCATCAGCGCCTGTGCATCGAGCTTCCATTCAGCGCATTGCTGGGCTACGGAAATAGGGTGGGTGATGTAGGGCTCGCCGCTGTTGCGCAACTGGCCCAGATGCACTTCGTCGGCGAAACGGTAGGCCTGCCGGACCTGCTCAATGTCTACCGCGTCAAGGTAGTCGAGCTTGGCCGTGAGCGCGGCAAAGCTGGCCGCAGCAGCGTTGGCTGCTGCTGGATGGGGAGGACTGGCTTTGTGCGGTGAAAACCAGGACGCGAGTTTCATACTCCAACTGTAACGAATGTCGCGCGCATTGGCAGCAGGCAATAAAAAAGCACCGCAGTGCGGTGCTTTTTAGAGGAGCGCGAGACGATTCAACCGGGCACTTTTTTCAGCATTTCCAGGCCAATCTTGCCCTCGGCGATTTCGCGCAGCGCTGTCACGCCGGGCTTGTTTTTGCTTTCCACCTTGGGCGCGTGGCCCTGGCTCAGCATGCGGGCGCGGTAGGTTGCGGCCAGAACCAGTTGAAAACGGTTGGGGATTTTCTCGAGGCAGTCTTCAACGGTGATGCGGGCCATGGATACTCCAAATCAGGTGATGTTGAGGGCGGCGAAGGTGGGCGCCCGGGAGCGGCGCTGCGCCGCAAATTTGAGCCTCTGCGCCTGCACAATCGTCTGTAGATCGGCCAGCGCAAGGTCAAAAGACTCATTGATTATAACGAAGTCGAATGCCGGAGCCTGCTGCATCTCCAGCGCGGCGTTGCGCAGCCGCAGGGCAATCACCTCGGCCGAATCCTCGCCGCGCCGCTCCAGCCGGGCCTGCAGTTCTTCCCAGCTCGGCGGCAGAATGAAGATCAGCACGGCGTTGCTGAACAGCCGCTTGATCTGCAGCGCGCCCTGAAAGTCGATTTCCAGCACCACGTCGGTGCCGCCCGCCATGCGGTCTTCGATGGCCTTTTTCGAGGTGCCGTAGCGGTTGCCATGCACCGCCGCCCATTCCAGAAAGGCGCCAGCCTGCACCATGGTGTCGAAGGCGTCGTCGCTCACGAAGTAGTACTCGCGTCCGTCCTGCTCCTGGCCACGCGGTTTGCGGGTGGTGTGCGAGACCGACGGCTGCACCGCTGCGTCGGCCGCCATCAGCGCCTTGACCAAACTCGATTTGCCGGTGCCGCTGGGCGCAGCGACGACGAACAGGTTGCCGGGATAGTCCATAGCGTGCTTCCGTGGCCTTATTCGATGTTCTGGACCTGCTCGCGCATTTGCTCGATCAGCACCTTCATGTCGACCGAGATGCGGGTGAGCTCCATCGCGGCCGATTTCGAGCCCAGCGTGTTGGCTTCGCGGTGCAGTTCCTGGATCAGAAAGTCCAGTCGCTTGCCGGCCTCGCCGCCTTTTTTCAGCAGCCGGTCGATTTCATCCAGATGCGAATCGAGCCGGGTGATTTCTTCTGCCACGTCAATGCGAATGGCAAACGCAGTGGCCTCGGCCAGCGCGCGGTCCTGCGCCGCGTCGGGGCTGACGCCGCCGCCGGCCAAGGCCAGGGTTTCCTTCCAGCGCTCCAGAAAACGGTTGCGCTGCTGCTCTACCAGCTGCGGCACCAGCGGTGTGGCCTGGGCTGCCAGCGCTCGCAGGGATTGGGTGCGCTCCAGCAGCATTTCCACGAGCCGCTTGCCTTCACGGGCGCGGGCATCAAGCAGGGCATCCAGCGCCTGCTGCATCAGCTC
>JAZKCX010000144.1:0-9651 GCA_040387875.1 Pseudomonadota bacterium
CGGCCAGGATCTGGCAGGGGTGGAACTCGTTGGTCAGGCCGTTGATGACCGGCACCCGCGAATGCGCGGCAAAGGCCTCGATCTTGGTCTGCTCGTAAGTGCGGATCATCACCAGATCGACCATGCGGCTGATGACCCTGGCGCTGTCTTCAATCGGTTCGGCGCGGCCGAGCTGGCTGTCGCCCGTAGTGAGGTGCACCACGCTGCCACCCAACTGGTACATGCCGGCCTCAAAACTCACGCGGGTACGGGTGCTGGCCTTCTCGAAAATCATTGCCAGCGTGCGGTCGACCAGCGAATGGTGCTTTTCGTAGGCCTTGAATTTTTTCTTGATGAGGGCGGCGCGCTCGAACAGGTAGAGGTACTCCCCGGCGTCGAGGTCGCTGAACTGCAAATAATGTTTGATCGCGGCAGTCATGCGGGTTCTGCCAGCAACTGTTTGATCAGCGGGCACAGAATCGCCACCACTTCATCGGCCTCGGCGGTGGTGAGAATCAGCGGAGGCACCAGCCGCACCACGCTGTCGGCCGTCACGCTGATCAGCAGGCCGGCGTCGGCGCAACGCTGCACCAGCGCACCGCAGGGCTTGGTCAACTCCACGCCCAGCATCAGACCCATGCCGCGGATTTCCTTCAGGCCCGCTTCACCGGCCAGCGCAGTGGCAAGACCAGCTTTCAGGTGTGCACCCACACGCGCCGCGTTCTCCAGCAGGCCGTCTTCTTCCATGATGCGGATGGTCTCTATGCCCGCGCGCATCGCCAGCGGGTTGCCGCCAAAGGTGGTGCCGTGGTTGCCGGGCTGGAAGATGGTGGCGGCTTTCGGCCCCGTCACCACCGCGCCCACCGGCACGCCCGAGCCCAGGCCTTTGGCCAACGGCATCACGTCGGGCAAGATGCCCGCCCACTGGTGCGCAAACCACTTGCCGGTGCGGCCCATACCGCACTGCACTTCGTCGATCATCATCAGCCAGTCGCGCTGGTCGCACAGGGCGCGGACATCGCGCAGATAGTCCATGTGCATCGGGTTCACGCCGCCTTCGCCCTGAATGGCCTCAAAGAACACCGCCACCACGTTGGGGTTGCCTTCGGTCGCGGCTTTCAGTGCCGCGATGTTGTTGATCGGTACGCGGATGAAACCCTCGACCAGCGGGCCAAAACCGGCCTGCACCTTGGGGTTGCCGGTGGCTGACAGCGTGGCGATGCTGCGGCCATGAAAAGCTTTTTCGTAGACCACGATCTCAGGGCGTTCAATGCCCTTGTCATGGCCAAACTTGCGCGCCAGTTTCAGCGCGGCTTCGTTGGCTTCCAGCCCGGTGGAGCAGAAGAACACATTGGTCAAGCCCGACAGCGCCACCAGTTTGGCGGCCAGCGTTTCCTGGCCGGGCACATGGTAGTAGTTGCTGGTGTGGATCAGCTTGCCAATCTGCTCCTGCAGCGCAGGCACCAGTTTTGGGTGGGCGTGGCCCAGAGTATTGACGGCAATGCCGCCCAGCGCATCCAGGTACTCCTTGCCGTTGACGTCCCAGACGCGGCAGCCTTTGCCATGCGACAGCGCAATCGGCACGCGGCCGTAGGTGTTCATCACGTGGGGCGAGGTAGGGGCGACGAGGTTTGGCACGGCAGCATTCATGGCGGGGCTCCAAAAACAAAGCAGCCCGACAAAAGCAGGGCTGTGCTGTGATTTTAGGCGCAGAGCTTGCTTGTGTTCATGACAATTCCGCATTGCAGCAATGCCTGCCACGCCATGGGGCTACAGCGGACTCAAGTCTTATATAAGATAGAATACTTGTGCGGTGCAACAAGGCTGGCGATCCCGGCCTGTTTCCCCAACAAATACACCTCTATCCGATGGTTTCCTCCTCCGCCAAAGAAGTTGTCATCCTCGGTCAGACGCCGGACGGCAAGACTTTTCGGCCCAGCGACTGGGCCGAACGGCTGGCCGGTGTGATGAGTTCCTTCCGCCCCGGTGGCGCCCAGCCGGGCAGTCACCTGAGTTATTCCCCCTGGTGTGTGCCCAACTCTGTGGGCGGCATCAAATGCGTGGTGGTGAACCACGAGCTGCGCGAATACGACGTGATGGCCTGGGACTTTGTGCTGAATTTCGCCCGCGACAACAACCTGGAAGTGCGCGAAATCTGCCTGCTGCCCGATCCGCCTAAAACCTGATTTCCATGCGCCCAACAAAAAAGCCGTCTTGCGACGGCTTTTTTGCTCTTTGCTGGCAGCGCACCCGGTACAAACGGCGCCTTCCTGATCAGTTGAGGACAGAGCTTGCGGCGGTGCCGCTGCGGTCTGTCCCGCAAAGTCTCAGAAACGCGTGCTGTTTGCCTGAATTGCTTCAGGCAGCTGCCGGAGCGGCAGCGAGGTTCAAGGCTTTCACCTTGGTGGACAGGCGGCTCTTGTCGCGCGCTGCCTTGTTCTTGTGGAAGATGCCCTTGTCGGCCACGGTGTCCACCACGGCCTGCATCTTGGCGAACAGTTCGGTCGCCTTGGTCTTGTCGCCGGCGAGAACGGCTTTTTCGACGTTCTTCACTGCGGTACGGTATTTGGAACGCAGCGAGGTGTTGGCTGCATTGAGCTTGACGTCCTGGCGGACGCGTTTACGGCCCGACGCGAGGCGCGGGTTCTTTTTCTTGGGTTTGGTAGCCATGAATTAAATATCCTTGAGGTTTGAGGATGATGCCAGCAAAGCCCTCCATTATAGGGCAGCCAGCGATGACTGACTGACGGTGCGGCGGACAGGCAAAACCGGGCGCCAACAGGAATAAACTCGGCGCCGTGTCCCTGTTCAAAGCCGCCTCCACCGTTTCCCTGTTCACGCTGGCGTCACGTATCACGGGGCTGGTGCGGGAACTGCTGATTGCGTCGACCTTTGGCGCCAGCGCCATGACCGACGCCTTCAACGTTGCTTTCCGCATTCCCAACCTGTTTCGCCGGCTGTTTGCCGAAGGTGCCTTCAGCCAGGCCTTTGTGCCGGTGCTGGCCACCGTCAAGGCCCAGCAGGGCGACGACGCCACCAAACTGTTGATCGACCGGGTTGCCAGCCTGCTGGTGCTGGCGCTGCTGGCCACCTGCGCCTTGGGCGTGGCCGGCGCGCCGGTGCTGGTCTGGATGCTGGCCAGCGGCCTGCAGCAGGAGCCGCAAGGTTTTGAAGCCGCCGTTTTCATGACGCGCTGGATGTTCCCCTACATCGCCTTCATGTCGCTGGTAGCGCTGGCCTCGGGCGTGCTGAACACCTGGAAGCGTTTTGCGGTGCCCGCCGCTACACCGGTACTGCTGAACGTGGCGATGATTGGCGCGGCCTGGCAACTGGCGCCGTGGTTCAAGACCCAGGGCATCGAGCCGATCTATGCGCTGGCGGCCGGGGTGATGCTGGGCGGCCTGTTGCAGTTGCTGGTGCAGATACCGGCCCTGCTGCGGCTGGGGCTGCTGCCGCGCCTGGGCTTGGGCGGCGCCGGCCTGCGCGCGGCCTGGTCCGACCCCGCCACCCGCAACATCGGCAAGCTGATGTTGCCAGCGCTGCTGGGCGTGAGCGTGGCGCAGATCTCGCTGCTGATCAACACGCAAATTGCTTCTTACCTGACCCCCGGCAGCGTGAGCTGGCTCAGCTATGCCGACCGGCTGATGGAGTTTCCCACCGCCCTGCTGGGCGTGGCGCTGGGCGTGGTGCTGACGCCGCAGCTCGCCGCCGCCAAGGCCGCCAACGACAGCGCTGCCTATTCGGCCATGCTCGACTGGGGCCTGCGGCTGGTGGTGGTGCTGGCGGTGCCCAGCGCGGTGGTGCTGCTGACCTTTGCCGAGCCGCTGGTGGCCACGCTGTACCACTACGGCGCGTTTACTGCGCAGGACGTGCAGCAGACCACTTCGGCGCTGATGGGCTACGGCGCAGGCTTGTTGGGGCTGGTCGCCATCAAGGTACTGGCGCCAGGCTTTTATGCCAGCCAGGACATCCGCACGCCGGTGCGCATTGCCATCGTGGTGCTGGTGATTACGCAGTTGCTCAACATCGCGCTGGTGCCGATATTCCAGCATGCCGGGCTGGCGCTGGCCATAGGCATTGGCGCACTCATCAACGCGCTGTGGCTGTTGATTGGGCTGGTGCGGCGAGGCAGTTACCGGCCTGCCCCCGGCTGGGGCATCTTTGCGCTGCAGGTGGTGGCGGCCAGTGCGCTTTTGGCGGTGTTTCTGCTGTGGAGCAACGGACGGCTGCACTGGGTCGACCTGCGCAGCGAAAGTTTGAAGCGAATTGGCCTCCTGGCCGGCATCCTGATTACCGCAGCAGCTATCTATTTGGTAGCGCTGTGGGCCGGCGGCCTGAAGCTGCGGCAGTTGCTGCGGCGCTGAAGCGGCCGCGACCGTGCCCGCTTTGCTTGACGCCATTTGTCCCGTCCATTAAAAAGCACCAATGCAGTTCAGTTTTCCCACCCTGACCCCGCTGGCTTATTTTGGTGCGCTGGTCCAGAGCGACGACCAGTTTCCGCTGCTCGAAGCCGCCACCAGCCTGGCGCAGGACGAATACCCCGAGCTGGACGTGCAGCAGGTGCTGGGCGATGTCGACCAGCTGCTGGCCCGCCTCAAGCGCCGCATTCCGGCCGATGCCGCGCCGTTGCCCCGGCTGCGCGCACTCAACCAGTTTTTCTTCCATGAGCTGAGTTTTGGCGGCAACGTCAACGACTACTACGACCCCGACAACAGCTACATGAACGCGGTGCTGCGCACCCGGCGCGGCATTCCCATTTCGCTGGCGGTGTTGTGGATGGAACTGGCCCAGGGGCTGGGCCTGCACGCCCGCGGCGTGGGTTTTCCGGGGCACTTCATGGTCAAGGTGAACCTGCCCAAGGGCCAGGTGGTGATTGATCCCTTCACCGGCCAGTCGCTCAGCCGCGAAGAGCTGGCCGAGCGGCTCGAGCCCTACAAGCGGCGCAGCGGCCTGGTGGACGATTTTGATGTGCCCATGGGCCTGTACCTGCAGGCCGCCACACCGCGCGACATCATTGCCCGCATGCTGCGCAACCTCAAGGAAGTGCACAAGACCCAGGAAGACTGGCAGCGCCTGATTGCGGTGCAGAACCGGCTGGTGGTGCTGCTGCCCGAGGCCTGGTCTGAATACCGCGACCGGGGCCTGGCCCATGCCGAGCAGGGCCACCCCGCGCAGGCGGTGGAAGACCTGGAAACCTACATCGCCAACATCGAGGAAGCGCTGGACCTGGACGCCATCACCGAGCGGGTGGTGGAACTGCGCCGGGCGCTGAGCTGATGCAGGGCGCGGGCCTGCTCCGGGCTGTGCCAAAATCGGAAGCAGCCGGACACCCACCGGCGCGTCAATCCAGAGACATGGTCGAGATCCAGCAAACCCAGAACTTCAAGCAGTGGCTGCGCGACCAGCGCGGCAAACGTGCGCGCGGGCTGGTACAGGTGCATGTGGACCGGCTCCATCTCGGCCTGCCGGCCGATGTGCGTGAGTTGCAGAACGGCCTGTTTGAAATGCGCATTGAGCAGGGGCTGGGCTACCGGGTGTATTTTGTGGCGCCGTCCGACCAGCGCATTGTGTTGCTGGTGGCGGGCGACAACCGCACCCAGGACCGCGACATCCAGCTCGCTGGCCGTCTTGCCATCAACATGTAGGCGCAAGCACCATGTCCAAAACCGCCTGCCTGGCCTACGACCCCACCGAGTTCATCGACACCGAAGACGATGTGGTGGCCTACCTCAATGCTGCGGTGGACGACGGCGACCCGCAACTGGTGATCCACGCCATCAAGGTGATTGCCCGCGTGCGCAAGGCCAGCCTGAAACCGGGCGCGGCGGTATCGGTAGACCTCGACGCCGTGGAGCGCGCGGTGGCGGGCCCTGGCCCGGTGGAACTGGCCAATGCGCTGGTGGCCATCAAGGCGCTGGGTGTCAAGCTGCAGGTGGCGCGTTACTGAGCTGTAGGACAACATGCCGACCTGCTGTGTCAGGTTGTAAAGGCTGTGCCGTTCGGGCTTTTCTTGGCGTACATTCGGCAGAGTCTGTACGCCAGCGTTCCGACCAAACTTTTTTAAAACCTGAGACTCCCCCATGAACACATTCAAACGCGCTCTTGCTTCCGTCCTTATCGTCTGCATGGCAACGGCTGGCATGCCCGTCATTGCCAACGCAGGCATCGTCTCCACCGAAGAAGCCATCTCGGTGCAGTCTGCTGCGGAAAACCGCGCCAAGGTCGAAGGCTTCCTGGCCCGCGCCGACGTGCGTGACGCCATGGTTGCCAAGGGTCTGGACGGCAACGCAGCCGCCGAGCGCGTCAAGGCCATGTCGGACGCCGAAGTGGCCCAGCTGGCCGACCGTGTTGACCAGGCCCCCGCCGGTGCCGGTGTGATTGGTGTCCTGTTCACTATCTTCATCGTGCTGCTGATCACCGACATTCTGGGTCTGACCAAGGTCTTCCCGTTCACCCGATCGGTTCGATGAGTTTCTGGCCCCGCGCCAGCCGAACCCCCGCCCTGGCGGGGGTTTTCGTTTCTGCGCTGCTTTTGCTGGGCGGCTGCGCCACGCCGCAGGTGGCCTCGCTCGAAGCCGAATGGCCCGCCGGCTTGCCGGCCATCGTGTCGATTCCCAACGTCGCTTTTTATCCCCAGGAAGAATTCCAGTGCGGCCCCGCCGCGCTGGCCATGGCGCTTACCGCCGCTGGCGTGCCACGCACCCCGGAAGCGTTGAAAGACCAGGTCTACCTGCCCGGCCGCGAGGGTTCGCTGCAGGCCGACATGCTAGCCGCCACCCGCCGCAACGGCCTGCCAGCCTACTTGCTGGCCCCGCGCATGGAAGACCTGCTGCGCGAGGTGGCCGACGGTAACCCGGTGGTGGTGCTGCAAAACCTGTCGTTCGGCTTTGCGCCCCTCTGGCACTACGCGGTAGTGATCGGTTTTGACCGGCCGCGCAATATGCTCATCCTGCATTCCGGCGTGACCGAGCGGCTGGAGATGTCGCTGTTTACTTTTGAGCGCACCTGGGAGCGCGGCGACTACTGGGCGCTGGTGGCCTTGCCGCCCCACCGCTTGCCAGCCACGGCTGAACCCGGCCGCTATGCTGCTGCGGTGGCGGTGCTGGAGCGGGTGAACCCTGCGGCGGCGCAGACCGCCTATGCCACCGCCCTGCAAAGCTGGCCCACCGAGCGTGCGCTGTTGCTGGGCGCCGGCAACACCGCCTATGCGCTGGGCCAGCGCGCGCGCGCTGCCAGTGCCTACAGCATTGCTACCGTGGCGCACCCGGATTTTGCCGATGCCTGGAACAACCTGGCGCAGGTGCAACTGGAACTGGGGCAGAAAAAAGACGCCGCCGAGTCTATCGCCCGGGCCGTAGCGCTGGGCGGGCCGCGTTTGGAGCAATACCAGGCGCTACAGGCTGAAATTCAAGCAAAATAGCCTGCGGGCCGGCGTATATATTGAGTGGTTTGCTACGAAGTTCGTAGCGTTCAGCTTACTTCCACCGGTGCACCCTGGCCGCGCGGGGCAATCGCACCGATCTCGAACACCTGCTCGCCCGCGGTCCGCAGCGTGGCCGCCGTGGCCGCTGCGTCGGCCGCTGCCACCACCACTACCATGCCAATGCCGTTGTTGAAAGTGCGGTTCATCTCAAAGTCACTGATGCCCGCCGTGGCCTGCAGCCAGGCAAACAGCTCGCTCTGTGGCCAGCTTCCCTTTTTCAGGTGCGCAGCCATGCCGTCGGGCAACACCCGGGGAATATTTTCCAGCAGGCCACCGCCGGTGATGTGGGCCAAGGCTTTGATGGGGTGTACAGCCAGCGCCGCCAGCACGTTTTTCACATACAGGCGGGTGGGTTTCATCACCGCTTCCTTGAACGGCAGGCCGTCCAGCGTGGCGGGCAGGTTGGCACCCGCGCGCTCAATACATTTGCGCACCAGCGAAAAGCCGTTGGAGTGCACACCATGCGAGGCCAGGCCCAGCACCACGTCGCCCGGCTGCACCGTGGCGCCGGTCAAAATTTTCGATTTCTCCACCGCGCCCACCGCAAAGCCGGCCAGGTCGTATTCGCCGGCAGGGTACATCCCCGGCATCTCGGCGGTTTCGCCGCCAATCAGCGCGCAGCCCGAGAGTTCGCAGCCCTTGGCAATGCCGCCCACCACTGCAGCGGCGGTATCCACATCGAGCTTGCCGCAGGCGAAATAGTCCAGAAAGAACAGCGGTTCGGCGCCTTGCACCAGCACGTCGTTCACGCTCATCGCCACCAGGTCGATGCCCACGGTGTCGTGCATCTGCCATTCAAACGCCAGCTTGAGCTTGGTGCCCACGCCGTCGGTGCCGCTTACCAGCACCGGCTCCTTGTAGCGCTTGGGCACCTCGAACAGCGCGCCAAAGCCGCCAATGCCGGCCAGCACACCTTCGCGCATGGTTTTTTTGGCCAGCGGCTTGATGCGTTCAACCAGGGCGTCACCGGCGTCGATGTCTACGCCAGCGTCTTTGTAGGAGAGGGGGGTGGGTGCGGATGGGCTCATGGGGTGGCCGGCAGGGACTTACCCTGGCGAACTAGAATTTGCCCATATTTTACGGGCTTGCCCCCGGCACACATTCCATGCAATTCACTTCCGCCCAAAAGCGCGCCTTCACCTGGGTCGGCATTGCGCTGCTGGCCGTGTTGGCGCTGTGGCTGCTGGGCCCGGTACTTACGCCCTTTGTAGTGGCCGGGGTGCTGGCCTATGCGCTCACGCCGCTGGTCAACAAACTCGACCGCGCCGGCCGGGGCCGCCTGCCGCGCATGGTGGCGGTGCTCATTGTCGAGGTGCTGTTCATTCTGGCGCTGCTGAGCCTCTTGCTGCTGGTGGTTCCCATCATCGCCAAAGAACTGCCGCTCTTGCGCGAACAGGTGCCAGTGCTGGCCGAACGGCTGAACGACTGGCTGGCGCCCAAGCTGGCGCAGCTTGGCGTGAAGGCGTCGCTTGACGTAGGCAGCATCAAGGCCTTTGTTCTGAAATACCTGAACGCCAACTTTGAAGACGCCTTCGGCTCGGTGCTGTCGTCGCTGAAACTCGGTGGCAGCGTGGCGCTGGCCATCATTGGCAACGCCATCATGATTCCGGTGGCCTTGTTTTACCTGCTGATGGACTGGGACAAGCTGGTGGCCCGCGTGCTGGAGCTGGTGCCGCTGCCCATGCGCGACGGCGTGGACAGCTTCACTACCGAAGCCGATTCGGTGCTGGGCCAGTACCTGCGTGGCCAGTTGCTGGTGATGCTGATTCTGGCTGTGTACTACAGCATCGGTCTGGCGCTGTTCGGGCTGGACCTGGCGCTGCCGATTGGTATTTTCAGCGGCCTGGCCGCCTTTATTCCCTATGTGGGTTTTGGTCTGGGCCTGGTGCTGGCCACGCTGGCCGGTCTGCTCGAATTTGCCATCGATGGCGGCACACTGAAAGCCGTGCTGATGGTGGCCGTGGTCTACGGTTCCGGCCAGATGATAGAAAGCCTGTACCTCACGCCCAAGCTGGTGGGCGAACGCATTGGCCTGCACCCGCTGGTGGTAATTTTTGCGCTGCTGGCCTTTGGCCAGTTGTTCGGCTTTGTCGGCGTGCTGGTGGCGCTGCCGGCCAGTGCGGTGCTGCTGGTGGCGATACGCAGGGTGCGGGCTAGCTATATGGCGAGCAAGCTGTACACAGGATAGA
>JAZKCX010000144.1:9751-21930 GCA_040387875.1 Pseudomonadota bacterium
CCAGCGCCGGCAGCCGCTCGCCGGTACCCACCTACCTCTGGGGCGGCAGCGCCAGTGGCAAAAGCCATCTGCTGCAGGCGGTGCGAATTGCCTTGTTGCAGCAGGGCGCGCAGGTGGGCTGGATGGACGCTTCGATGGCCGAACCGGGCAACTTTGACGAGCGCTGGGCGGTGGTACTGATGGACGATGTGCACCTGTACAACGCCACGCAACAGCATGCGGCCTTCAACTGGTTCGTCAACGCGGTCAGCGCACCCGACGGCCAGCCGCGCGCGGTGCTGGCGGCTGGCGCCCTGCCACCGGCCGACCTGCCGCTGCGCGAAGACCTGCGCACCCGCCTGGGATGGGGCCATGTGTTCCAGCTCGAGGTCTTGGACGACGCCGCGCGCCGGCTGGTGCTCAAGCAACAGGCGGAAGCGCGCGGGCTGCTGCTGCCCGACGAGGTGGTCGATTTCGTCCTCAACCGCTTTTCGCGCGACCTGGGCAGCCTGATGCAATTGCTCGACGCGCTCGACGCCTATGCGCTGCAAAGCAAACGCGGCATCACGATTCCGCTGGTGAAAGCCATGTTGGAGGACACTTGAACGCTTCTACAAGTAGCCCCGCCGCCGCGTCGGGCCGTCCCAAGCAAGGCACGGCCCCCTCGGGGGGCAGCGAGGACACGCCAGTGCCGAGCGTGGGGGTAGCTCTTTTCGATCTCGACCATACGCTGCTGCCACTCGATTCCGACTACGCCTGGGGTGAGTTCACCATCGCGCTGGGTTGGACCGACCCGGTGGAATTCAAGCGCCGCAACGACGAATTTTTTGCGCACTACCGCGCTGGCACGCTGGACATCCACGATTACGTGCAGTTTGCGACCAAAGCGGTGCGGCTGCAGGGGCCCGACAAGGCCCGTGCCGCCCACGCGCAGTTCATGCAAACCGTCATTGCGCCGGCCATCCGCCCCGAAGCACAGGCGCTACTCGACCAGCACCGCGCGGCGGGTGACCAGATTGTGATTGTCACCGCCACCAACGATTTCGTCACCCGGCCGATTGCCGATGCGCTGGGCGTGGCCGAGCTGATTGCCGTTGCGCTGGAGCGGGGCAGCGACGGCTGGATTACCGGCAACATCGCCGGCGTGCCTTCGGCGCGCGAGGGCAAGGTGACGCGGGTAGCCGAGTGGCTGGCACATCGCGGCCTGGACTGGGGCGGTGTGGAGACGACGTTTTACACCGATTCGCTGAACGACCTGGCGCTGATGGAAAAAGTAAACCACCCGGTGGCCACCAACCCCGACGCCCGCCTGCGCGACATCGCCACAGCACGCGGATGGCGCATACTGGACCTGTTCTAATGGAGATTCCCTGCAAAGGGGTCACTTTTTCGTGTTGGGGACAGAGCGATGGGCTGCTGCGCAGGTCCACCGGTTTTTCCCGCAAAATTTTCCAATGATCAAGAAATTTCTCGACAAGCTGATGGGCAAAGGCCCGGACGCCGCCGCCAAACCTGGCGCCAAAAGCAAAAAGCCCCAGTTCGGCAAACGCGAAGAAGTCGGCCGCGACATCCACGGCATCGACCCCGCTCTGGTGGACGAGCGGGCGCTCAATGTGGTGGGTACGCTGCAAAAGGCCGGCTTTGAGGCCTACATCGTCGGCGGCGCGGTGCGCGATTTGCTGGTCGGCCTGCGGCCCAAAGACTTTGACGTGGCCACCAACGCCACGCCCGAGCAGGTCAAGGGCCTGTTCCGCCGTGCCTTCATCATTGGCCGGCGCTTTCGTATCGTGCATGTGGTCTACGGCCGTGGCCGCGAGCACGAGGTGATTGAGGTCTCGACCTTCCGCGCGTATCTGGACAATGCCGCTGCCGAGCAGGTGGCCGGCAACGAGCGCACCAGCAAAAGCGAACTCGCCGGCATGAAACACGCGGTCGACTCGACCGGCCGGGTGCTGCGCGACAACGTCTGGGGCCCGATGGAAGAAGACGCCGTGCGGCGCGACTTCACCATCAACGCCATGTACTACGACCCGCAGCACCAGATCGTGGTCGATTACCACAACGGTATCAAGGACGCCAAGTTCCGTCTGCTGCGCATGATTGGCGACCCCGCCACCCGCTACCGCGAAGACCCGGTGCGCATCATCCGCGCCGTGCGTTTTGCGGCCAAGCTCGGCGCTTTAGGCTTCAAGCTCGAGCCCAAGACCGCCGAGCCGCTGGTGCGTTCGCAGGAGCTGCTGGCCGACGTACCGCAGAGCCGGCTGTTTGACGAAATGCTCAAGCTGCTGCAGACCGGCCACGCACTGGCCACCATCGAGCAGCTCAAGCTGCTGGGCGTGTCGCACGGCATCTACCCGCTGCTGGGCGTGGTGGTCGACCGGGCCGACCAGCCCTTTGTGCAGGCCGCGCTGCAGGACACCGACCGCCGCGTGGGCGAGGGCAAGCCGGTGGCGCCGAGTTTCCTTTTGGCCTGTGTGCTGTGGGACGACGTGCGCAGTGGCTGGGAGCAGCGGCAAAAAAGCCAGCACCAGCACCCGTTTGCCGCGCTGCAGGACGCGATTGACGATGTGTTCAACGCCCGCATTGGCGATGTTTCGGGCCGTGGCAAGCTGGCCGGCGACATGCGCGACATCTGGCTGATGCAGCCGCGTTTTGACAAGCGGGTCGGCTCGGGCCCCTACAGCCTGGTAGACCAGCCGCGTTTTCGTGCCGGTTTTGATTTCATGCGGCTGCGCGCCTTGACCGGCGAGATTGACGAAGCCCTGGCCGAATGGTGGGAAACCTTCAGCACTTCTGACGATTCGGTGCGGCAAGACCTGGTGGACCAGGCCCGCGAAGAGCAGCAGGGACGCCAGCGCGCTGCGCCGCGCGTGGTGCGGGTGGCTGCCCCCGCCGCGCAGGCGGGTGGCGATACGACCGATGCGCCCACGCCGGCAGAAGGCGACGCCGCTGCGCCCAAAAAGCGCCGGCGCCGCCGCCGTTCCAATGCCGCTGGCCGGCCCGGCGACGCCGCCGCCCCTGACAGCGGCGAATAAAACCAGCGCCAGCATGGAGCGCGGCGAGGTCACCGCCTATATCGCGCTGGGGGCCAACCTGGGTGATGCGCAGGCCGCCCTGCAGCAGGCCACCGCGCAGATTGCCGCTTTGCCCCACACGCAGTTGCTGGCCGGCGCGTCGCTGTACCGCAGCGCGCCGGTAGATGCCGTCGGTCCGGACTACCTCAACACCGTGGTGGCCATTGCCACCCGGCTCACCGCGCCCGCGCTGCTGGCGCAACTGCAGGCACTTGAGCAGGGCGCTGGCCGCACCCGCGATTTCCGCAACGCCCCGCGCACGCTCGACCTGGATCTGCTGCTGTACGGCGAGGCACACATCGACAGCCCCACGCTCACCGTGCCGCACCCGCGCATGTATCTGCGCGCCTTTGTGCTGCTGCCGCTGCACGAGATCGCACCGGCACGGGTAGACGCAGCACAACTGCAGGCCGTCCGCAGCCAGAAAATCGCTGTTTTTTATAAGGAATAGGCCTGTAGCCGGCGCGCTTTCTTGCTATATAGCTACATAAAATATAGCAAAGAAGGCGCTGCGTCCTACACCCGCCGGGCGCGCGCGCAGCTACATTGACCTTTTCAACACGAGGAGGTTTTTATGGAATTGCTTTGGTTCATCCTGATCGGTCTGGTCGCTGGCTGGCTTGCGGGACAGTTGGTCAAAGGCGGCGGTTTTGGCGTCATCGGCGACATCATCGTCGGCGTGATTGGCGCGCTGCTGGGCGGCTTTTTGTTCGGCACCTTTGGCGTGTCGGCCGGCGGCGGTCTGCTGGGCAGTCTGATTGTGGCCACGATTGGCGCAGTGATTCTGCTGGTACTGCTGCGCGTCATCAAGCGCGCCTAGTCGCGCGCCCCTGGCTGTGTAGGCTGGCACCGACAGCCGCCACAGCCAGCGGACGACAGTCCTCGCCCGCGCCGTCCTGCGCAAGCCGGGCCAGCCGCCAACCACAATTTGTTCAGCCGGTTACCTCAAGGTGGCGGCGCGGCATCCAGACGGGTGCCAATGCAACAACAAACCGAGGACTTCCATGAAATTCAAACTCGCCTTCTGCGCCGCCGCCCTGTGTGCCAGCCAACTGGCCCTTGCCGCCGACCCCGTCATCACCATGCGTTCGGTCGATGAAAAAGGGGTGGGCGCCACCGTAGGCAAGGTCACGGTGACCAAGTCCAAATACGGTCTGGTTTTTACGCCCGAACTCAAAGGCCTGGCGCCTGGCGTGCACGGCTTTCACGTGCACGAAAACGCGAGCTGCGACCCCAAGATGGTCGACGGAAAAATGGAAGCCGCCGGTGCTGCCGGTGACCACTACGATCCGCTGAAAAGTGGTGTGCACGGCACGGCCTGGGGCAGTGGCCACCGCGGCGACCTGCCTGCGGTCTATGTAGACGCCAGTGGCAACGCCAACCAGCCGGTGCTGTCGCCCCGCCTGAAGATCAACGAACTCAAGGGCAAGTCGCTGATGCTGCACGCCGGTGGTGACAACCATTCCGACCATCCCGAAAAAGCCGGTGGCGGCGGTGCGCGCATGGTCTGCGGCGTGATCAGCTAAACCGCCCCGCTTTTCCGGCCGATACAAGCTGGCAGTGCTTATGCATTGCCGGCTTTTTTTGCTTTGCAGCAGGCGGTTACACTGCGCGCAGTCATAAAAACGTCATGAAAATGACACAGTGCCCCTGAGGAGTGAGACATGCTGTTTGGCAAGCTGTTGCCGCGTGAAGGCAATTTTTTCGAGATGTTCAACCAGCATGCCGACCGCATTGTGGAGGCGGCGCGCGCCTTCTCGCAGCTGGTAGCCAACTACAACGACCCGCACCTGCGCGAGCAGTACAACCGCGACGTTGACAATGCCGAACGTGCGGCCGACCGCATCACCCACGAAGTCAACAAGGCGCTGCACAAGACCTTCATCACACCGATCGACCGCGAGCAGATCCATTCGCTGATCAACACCATGGACGACGTGGCCGATCTGATTCAGGACTCGGCCGAAACCATGGCGCTGTACGACGTGCGCCACATGACCGACGAGATCAAGCGGCTGACCGATGTCAGCCTGAAGTGCTGCGAGCGCCTGAAAGACGCGGTGGCGCTGATCTCCAGGCTGAATGACCCGGCCACCGCCGAAGCGGCGCTGAAAACCTGCGAAGAGATTGACCGCCTGGAGTCGGACGCCGACCGCATCATGCGTTCGGCCATGAGCAAACTCTTCCGCGAAGAGCCCGATGTGCGCGAGGTCATCAAGCTCAAGGCCATCTACGAGCTGCTGGAAACCATCACCGACAAATGCGAGGACGTGGCCAACCTGATCGAAGGCATCGTTCTCGAAAACAGCTGAACGTGGCCCCCACGCTCCTCGCTTCGCGTAGTTCGCTGCCCCCCGGGGGTGCCGTGCCTTGCTTGGGGCGGCCCGGCGCTGCGGCGTCCCTGGTTTGCTGATTGGATGGAATAAATGGAAAGCGCACAAGCTGCACTCTGGGTAGTCATCCTGCTGGTTTTTCTGGCGCTGGCTTTCGATTTCATGAACGGGTTTCATGACGCGGCCAACTCGATTGCCACCGTGGTTTCCACCGGCGTGCTCAAGCCGGGCCAGGCGGTGCTGTTTGCCGCCTGCTTTAACTTCATCGCGATTTTTGTTTTTCACCTGAGCGTGGCAGCCACTGTGGGCAAGGGCATCGTGCAGCCCGGCGTGGTGGACGTGAACGTGGTGTTTGGCGCACTCATAGGCGCGATTACCTGGAACCTTTTGACCTGGTACTACGGTATTCCCAGCAGTTCGTCGCATGCGCTGATTGGCGGCATCGTGGGCGCGGTGATGGCCAAGGCCGGCGCCAGCGCACTGATTTCCACCGGCATCATGAAAACGGTGGCCTTCATCTTTATCTCGCCCATGCTGGGTTTTCTGCTGGGCTCGCTGATGATGTTGCTGGTGGCCTGGGTTTTCCGCCGCGCCACGCCGTCGCGGGTGGACCGCTGGTTCCGCCGGCTGCAGCTGGTGTCTGCCGGTGCCTACAGCCTGGGCCACGGCGGCAACGACGCGCAAAAAACCATTGGCATCATCTGGCTGCTGTTGATTGCCACCGGCTACACCAGCGCCACTGATGCCGCGCCACCGACCTGGACCATTATTTCCTGCTACGTGGCGATTGCGGTGGGCACCATGTTTGGCGGTTGGCGCATTGTCAAGACCATGGGCCAGAAGATCACCAAGCTCAAGCCGGTAGGCGGCTTCTGTGCCGAAACCGGCGGCGCCATCACGCTCTTCATGGCCACGATGGCGGGCATTCCGGTATCCACCACCCACACCATCACCGGCGCCATTGTGGGTGTAGGCGCCTCGCGCCGCGCCAGTGCGGTGCGCTGGGGCGTGGCGGGCAACATTGTCTGGGCCTGGATTTTCACCATTCCCGCCAGCGCCTTTGTGGCGGCGGTGGCGTACTGGGCCAGTCTGCAGTTGTTCTGAGACGCCCCGCTGCCAGGCAGCGGACTTATTTCTTTTTGGTATTGCTGGTGGCCGTGCGTTTGGGCGCCGGCTTTTGTGCCATGCGCGCTGCCGGTTTGCCAACCGCCGCCTTGCGCACCGTGGCCCGTTGGGTGCCCACTTTGCTGGCGGCCCGGGGCGGCAAAAACAGCACCACCTGCTGGCCGAGCTTGAGGCTGCTGGCTGCGCCAATCTTGTTCCATTCGGCAATGCTGGCCGGGCTGACCTTGTAGCGCCGTGCCAGCGTTGCCACGCTGTCTTTTTTGCCCGCTTTCACCACCGTGCGGCGCAGCACCACTTCGGGGGCCAATGCAAGCTGGCCATGGTCGGCCACCTGTTCCGGCACGTCCTTCAGCGTCTGCGGTGGCCGCGTGACCAGCAACGTGGAGCCCGCCTTGATGAGGTAGCGCGGCGGAATGCTGTTGACGCTGCGCAACTCGTTCTCGCTCATGCCTACACGTTTGGCGGCGTCGGCCACCTTCATGGTGCTGGGCGCAGTCCAGGCGGTCCAGGTCGCGGTCTGGCCCTTGTTCAGTGCGTCCATGTTGCGGCGAAACACCTCGGCGTTGTCCCAGGGCAGCAGAATCTGCGGCGTGCCCGACGCAAAAATTACCGGCCGGTGCGCCGAGGAATTCAGCGCCTTGAAATCGGCCAGTGGCACCTGCGCCAGGCTGGCGGCCAGACTCACATCGATGTCGCGGGTGATGTCCACCTTCTGAAAATACGGGTGGTTGGCAATGGTGGGCAAATCCACGCCCAGATTGCGCGGGTCGGCCACGATGTTTTTCACCGCTTGCAGTTTGGGCACATACAGCTGGGTTTCGGCTGGCATGGTGAGGTCGGTGTAGGCCGTGCCCAGACCCAGCTTCTGGTTTTTGGCAATGGCCCGCTGCACGCTGCCTTCGCCCCAGTTGTAGGCGGCCAGCGCAAGGTGCCAGTCGCCAAACATGCCATGCAGTTTTTGCAGGTAGCTCAGCGCCGCATTGGTCGAGGCCAGCACATCGCGCCGGTCGTCGCGAAAAGCGTTTTGTTTAAGCGCGAAATACTTGCCGGTACTGGGCATGAACTGCCACATGCCGGCCGCCTTGGCACTGGAGACGGCCTGCGGGTTGAAGGCGCTCTCGATAAAGGGCAGCAGCGCGAGTTCGGTGGGCATGCGCCGGCGCTCCAGCTCCTCGACCACATGGAACAGGTATTTGCGCGAGCGCTCGGTCATGCGGTTGATGTAGTCGGGCCGGGTGGCATACCACTGCTCGCGTTCGCCCACGGCGGCGTTTTTCAGGTCGGGCATGGCAAAGCCGCGGCGAATACGCTCCCACAAATCGGCGGGCGGCTCCACCGTGACCACCTGGTGGGGCCGGTCCAGGGTTTCCGGTGCGATGGGGCGCAGTACGTCTTCCACCGCGCCAATGGGTGCACCGGTCACGCCAACACTGCCTACTGCGGCAGGTGTTGCCGGCGTGGGTGCCGGGCGGGCCTGGGGCTGTGGAACGGGTGCC
Source organism: Pseudomonadota bacterium (assembly GCA_040387875.1). Lineage (GTDB taxonomy): Bacteria > Pseudomonadota > Gammaproteobacteria > Burkholderiales > Burkholderiaceae_C > PCRC01. Next base: position 17,759 of record JAZKCX010000144.1, read on the forward strand.
TGGGGTGTCGCCGCAGGGGCTGACGAAGCCGAGGGGCCCAGCGGTACGCTGGAGCAGCCGGCCAGGGTGACCAGCAGCAGGGATACAAAACTCAACTGAAATTTCATCGGAACTGGTTCTTCCATTCGCGCAGGGCCGCAAAAACTGCCACATCGCTGTCAGCGCGGGCGTCGAATTGGCGCGCCGAGGCCCGCACTGCGGACTCCCGGCTGCGCAGAAAAGGGTTGATGCGCAACTCCAGCGCTACCGAAGTCGGCAGGGTGGGTTGCTGTTGCGCGCGTTTGTCCTGGCATTCGCTGGCGTAGCGCTGCAGGTGGGCATTGCCGGGCTCCACGGCCAGCGCAAATTTCAAATTGGACAGCGTGTACTCATGGGTGCAGCAGACCCGGGTGTTCCCCGGCAGCGCGGCGAGTTTGTCCAGCGAGTCCAGCATCTGCGCCGGTGTGCCTTCAAACAGTCGGCCACAACCGGCAGAGAACAAGGTGTCGCCACAAAACACCAGCGGCGTGCCGTCGATGTCGGGGCAGTAGTAAGCAATGTGGCCGGCGGTATGGCCGGGGACGTCGATGACCTGAAAATCCAGCCCCAGCACACGCGCCGTGTCGCCTTCGCCCAGACGTGCCACCGGCTCGGGCAGGGTTTCGTGGGCGGGGCCGTAGACCGGCGCGCCCGTGGCATTGCGCAGGGCATCCACGCCGCCGGTGTGGTCGGCATGGTGGTGGGTCAGTAGAATTGCCGCGAGTTGCAGACCCAGCCGCTGCAGTGCATCCTGCACCGGTTGCGCGTCGCCAGGGTCTACCACCAGCGCCCGTTGTCCATCGTGCAACAGCCAGAGGTAGTTGTCGGTGAAAGCGGGTAGCGGAATCAAATTCATGGGTGGCCAAATTATAGGTTTGCAGGACTGGTTCCAGACCCCGCCGGGACGTTATCTTCTGGCCTGGGAGCAGGCCCAGTGCGACCAGGCGGTGGCCGACATGTTTGGTTACCACGCACTGCAGATCGGCTTGCCTGAACTCGCGGGGCTTCAGGCCAACCGCATGCCCCACCAATGGCTGGCCACTGAAGTGGCAGAGCTGGAGCGGCCCGAGGGCAGCCGCGGTGCCATCGTTACCGACTCTACCGCCTTGCCGTTCCCCGAGAACAGCCTCGACCTGGTGCTGCTGCCGCATACGCTGGAGCTGAGCTTCGATCCCCATGCCACCTTGCGCGAAGTGCACCGCGTGCTGGTACCGGAAGGGCGCATTGTGGTCTGCTGCCTGAACCCCGGCAGCCTGTGGGGCTTCAAGCAGCGCCGCGCGCATCTGTACCGGCGCATGGGTTTTGGCGAATTGTTCCTGCCCAGCCATGGCGAATTCATAGGCTACTGGCGGCTGCGCGACTGGCTCCGGCTCCTGGGCTTTGAAGTGGAGTCGGCCCGTTTTGGTTGCTACCGCCCCGCGCTGCGCACCGAAGCCTGGCTGGAGCGCTTTGCCTGGATGGACAGCGCAGGCGCGCGTTGGTGGCCCATCTTTGGCGCAGCCACTTTTGTGGTGGCTGTCAAAAAGGTGCATGGCATGCGGCTGCTCAGCCCCCCCTGGAAAGCCCGTAAACCCCTCGCCGGCGCACCCGTGCCGGTAACCAACCATCTGCAAGGCAAAACACAACACGATGAACGCGATTGAGATCTACACCGACGGCGCCTGCAAGGGCAACCCCGGCCCCGGCGGCTGGGGCGTGCTGCTTCTGTCGGGAAGTACCGAAAAAGAACTGTTTGGCGGCGAACTGGGCACCACCAACAACCGCATGGAACTCACCGCGGTGATCGAGGCGCTGGCCGCACTCAAGCGCCCCTGCGCCGTCACGCTGTACCTGGACAGCGAATACGTGCGCAAAGGCATTACCGAATGGATTCACGGCTGGAAGGCACGCGGCTGGCGCACTGCGGCCAAGCAGCCGGTGAAGAACGTTGACCTCTGGCAAAAGCTCGACGCGCTGGTGGCCGGCGCTGGCCACAGCATCGACTGGCGCTGGGTCAAGGGCCATGCGGGCGACCCCGGCAACGAACGGGCCGACGCGCTTGCCAACCGTGGCGTGGAAGTGGCGCTGGGCCAGCGCTAGGAAACAGCAGCTACTTCTGCAGGTTGCCGCCGGCGTTGATGATGGTCAGGTCCACGCCACCCCAACCCTTGCGCGCCTGCGGGCTGTAGTTGACGTACAGGCCACCCATGTTGAATTCACCCAGGGAGCGCAGTGCTGCCAGCAGGCTGGCGCGCGTGACCGTGCCACCACAGCGGCGCACCGCCTCGGCTGCAATGCGGGCGCCCAGATAGCCTTCCAGGCTGGCAAACGACAGCGGCTCGTTCGGCGCATGGGCTGCCATGGCGCGCTGGTATTCGGTGATGACCGGCCTTGATGGCACAAAGGGGTAGGGAATGGCCTGGCTCAGCACAATGCCGCGTGCCTTGTCGGCACCTGCGGCCTTGACCACCTCGCCGTGCAGCAGCACCGACAGGCCGTAGATCTGCGCCAGCCCGCCCGGGGCGACCCGCACCGCCTTGATGAACTCGGTGGCCGGCGCACCGGCAGCCAGCAGCAAAATCGCTTTGGGTCGGTGGGCGGAAATCGTTTCCACAGCAGCCTTCACGCTGGCCGCAATCGCGTCGGCATTGAAGCTGACCACCGAGCGCGACACCACCTTGATGCCGGCATCGGCGGCGCGTTTGGCGGCCAGCTCAGCCAGCGACGGGCCAAACGCAATGTTCATGTTGACGATGGCCAGCGTGTCCTTGTCCCAGCTCTTGGCTTCCTTCAGCAGCGCGTCAATCTCGTCGGCATAACCGCTGCGCAGCGGGAAGATGTTGGTGGCGCCAACGATGGCTTTGTCCCCCTGCAACGGCGCAATCAGTGCCACGCCTCCTTTGGCAAACGCATCGTCCTTGGCCAGCGCGGTAATGCCCGCCGTGTTCAGAAACCCCAGCAGGCCCACGATGGCCGGGTCTTTCACCAGCTGCCCGGTCAACTCCACCATCCTGGGCCCCTGCAGGCCGTCGTCCAGGGTGGACAGCTTGAGCCGGTGGCCGTTAACACCTCCGCGCGCATTGATGGACTCAAAGCCGGCATTGATGCCCACAATCAGCCCGCGTGCATTGGTGGCCGAGGCCGGGTTGGTGACCGAGGCCACCTGGCCAAACACCACATCGGCCGCGCGCAGCGGCAAGGGCAATACAAGAACGGCCAGTGCAGCCAAAAGCAGGCAGGCAGCGCTGCCCCGGGAGGTTGTCATGTTGTCTCCTCTTTTTTTGTCAGCCCAGACACCATACGCAGCAAACCCCGGTGTGTAAAGAGCGGGTAAATCTTGGGGCGTCGGGCTATTCCGGGCTGTTCTTCGGGGACATTGGCCAGGCCGCACAAGGGCTTGCGCTGCTACATTGGCGCTTGTCCCCAGGCGTGTGCCGGGGCACCTGACCGACCGACACCAACTTCATGGCATCCAGAACCCTTTTCATCGTATTGGCCGCAGTGGGCATTGCCGCCGCATCGGGCGCAGCCTGGTGGCTGCAGTCGCGCCCCCGGGTGCCGCAGGAAATGGGCGCAGGCGCGCAGGCCCGCGCCACCGCGCCCGGCCAGGCAGCCTCGGCCCGTGTTGCCGGGGTGGAGGTAGCCAAGGTGCTGGCGGTGCGTTTGCAGGACGATGCACAGGCCGTGGGCACCCTGCGTTCGCGCCAGAGCGTGATGCTGCGGCCCGAAGTGGCGGGGCGCATCCAGCGGCTGGGTTTTGTTGATGGTGCACGCGTCAAACGGGGCCAGGTACTGGTGCAACTGGACAACGCATTGCAGCGGGCCGAGCTGAGCCAGGCCCAGGCGCAGTTGTCGATTGCGCAGGCCAACTACCGGCGCAACCAGGAACTGGTGGCCAAAGATTTTGTCGCCCAGCGGGTACTGGACGAAAGCGCCGCCAACCTGCAGGTGGCGCAGGCCCAGGTGGCCCTGGCGCAGGCCCGGCTGGGCCGCATGGCGCTGCTGGCACCCTTTGACGGCACGCTGGGCATACGGCTGGTGAATGTGGGCGACTATGTGAAAGACGGGGCCGACCTGGTGAATCTGGAAGACACCGGCACCCTGCTGGTTGACTTCCGGCTGCCTGAGCGTTTTCAGGGCAAGCTGCAACGCGGCCAGCCGGTGGAGTTGCAGCT
>JAZKCX010000144.1:22030-25304 GCA_040387875.1 Pseudomonadota bacterium
GCGCCCGCCGGCGCGGCGTCGGCCAGCGGTGTATCGAAGCGCCAGGAAGTTACGCTGGGCAGCCGGTCCGAGGGCCGCGTTGAAGTCACACAAGGCCTGAGCCTGGGCGACACCGTGGTGGTGGCGGGCCAGCAGCGGCTGCAGGCCGACGGCTCGCCGGTAAAAATTGTCACGCTGGGCGCGCCTGCAGGATCGGCCAGTGCACCCGCAAGTGCGGCAGCGCGCTAGGAGCCCCCATGCAACTGCCTGAAATAGCGATACGCCGGCCGGTGTTTGCCACGGTGCTGTCGCTGCTGGTGCTGCTGATTGGTTTGGTGGCCTACCAGTCGCTGTCGATACGCGAGTACCCCAAGATCGACGAGCCCGTGGTCACGGTAGCCACCCGCTTTGCCGGTGCCTCCAGCGAGGTGATTGAGTCGCAGGTCACCAAGGTGCTGGAAGACTCGCTGGCCGGCATTGAGGGGGTGGATGTGATCACCTCCATCAGCCGGCAGGAGCAGAGCCAGATTTCGATTCGTTTTGCGCTCAGCCGCGACGCCGATTCGGCTGCGGCCGATGTGCGTGACAAGGTCTCGCGCGTGCGCCAGCGGCTGCCCCAGGACATTGACGAGCCGGTGATCGCCAAGGTCGAGGCCGATGCCAACCCGGTGGTCTGGCTGGCAATGAGCTCGGATACCCATACCGCGCTGCAGCTTTCTGATTTTGCCAACCGGCTGGTCAAGCCGATACTGCAGACGGCGCCGGGGGCCTCGGATGTGCTGGTGCGCGGCGAGCGCCGTTATGCGATGCGCATTTCCATCGACGTGGGCCGCCTGGCCGCCTACCGGCTGACCACGCAGGATGTGGAAGACGCCCTGCGCCGTAGCAACCTGGAAGTGCCAGCGGGTCGCATTGAAAGCCGGCAGCGCGAATTCAACGTGACGGCGGCCACCGACCTGCAGACACCGGCGCAGTTTGCCCAGGTGGTGATTCGTACCGTCAATGGCCAGTCCATCCGCATTGCCGATGTAGCCACGGTGGAGCAGGGGCCGCTGGACGAACGCTCCACCGTGCGGCTGAACGGGCGCGACGCCATTGCGCTGGGCGTGATTGCGCAGGCCACCTCCAACCCGCTGGAACTCTCGGTGGGTGTGCGCAAATTGCTCGACCGGGTCAAACAAGACCTGCCGCCGGGCGTGCAGATTGAAGTGGCCAACGACAACTCGGTTTTCATCGACCGTTCCATCAAGGCGGTGTACCAGACCATTGCCGAAGCGGTGGTGCTGGTGGCCCTGGTGATCTTTGTGTTTTTGCGCACCTTCCGCGCGTCCATCATTCCGCTGGTGACCATTCCAGTCAGCCTGATTGGCACTTTTGCGCTGATGGCGCTGTTTGGTTTTTCCATCAACACCCTCACGCTTTTGGCGCTGGTGCTGGCGATTGGTCTGGTGGTGGACGACGCGATTGTGGTACTGGAAAACATCTACCGCCACATCGAGGAAGGGCTACCGCCGTTCCAGGCCGCCATTACCGGTGCCCGCGAGGTGGGCTTTGCAGTGGTGGCCATGACGCTCACGCTGGCCGCGGTGTATGCGCCGCTGGCGTTTGCCCCCGGCCGCACCGGCCGGCTGTTCACCGAGTTTGCGCTGGCGCTGGCGGGATCGGTGGTGGTCTCGGGCTTTATTGCGCTGACGCTGTCGCCCATGATGTGCTCCAAGCTGCTGCGTCACAACCCGCAGCCCGGCCGCTTTGACCGCTGGATGGAGGGCCGGCTGGTGGCACTGACCAATGCCTACAGCCGCCTGCTGGGCTGGACCCTGCGGCACCGCTGGCTGGTGGTGGCGGTCATGGTGGCCAGCGGCGCCGGTACCGCGCTGCTGCTGGCCAACATCAAAAGCGAACTCGCACCGCTGGAAGACCGGGGTGTGGTGCTGAACGTCATCAACGGCCCCGATGGCGCCACGCTGGACTACACCAACCGCTATGTGAACGAGATTGAGGCCATTGCCCGCGACTATCCCGAGTTTGACCGGGTCTTCTCGGTGGTGGGCGACCCCACGGTGGCGCAGGGCCGCGTGATCATGCGTACCAAGCCCTGGGAAGAGCGTAGCCGCAGTACGCTGGACATGGCGCGCGACATGGCACCGCGTGTTTCGGGCTTGCCGGGTATCTCGGCCTTTCCGGTCACGCCGCCGTCGCTGGGCCAGGGCTTTCGCGAGCGGCCCGTCAACTTTGTCATCGTCACGTCCGACAGCTACCAGAACCTGGCCAAAGCGGTGCGCGAGATGCAGGCCGAAATGGCCAAAAACCCCGGCTTTCTGCAGGTCGACACCGACCTGCGCCTGAACAAACCCGAGATCAGCATGGCGGTGGACCGCGAGCGCGCCGCCGACCTGGGTGTGAGCGTTGAGGCCGTGGCGCGCGCGGTAGAAACCACGCTGGGCGGCCGGCTGGTGACCCGCTACAAACGCGAAGGTGAGCAGTACGACGTGGTGGTGCAGACCAATGCCAGCAGCCGAGCTACACCCGATGCGATTGAGCAGATTTTTGTGCGCGGCAGCAAGGGCGGGGTGGAGTCCATCACGCCGCTGTCGGCCCTGGTCAAGCTCAATGAGGTGGTGGTGCCGCGTGAGCTGAACCACTTTGGCCAACGCCGCTCGGCGTCCATCACCGCCAACCTGGCACCCGACTATGCGCTGGGCGAGGCGCTGACATTCATGGACACCACCGCACAGAAAGTGCTGAAGACTGGCTACGCCACCGACCTGAACGGCATCAGCCGCGAGTTCCGCAATTCGTCGGGCTCGCTGGCCATTGTGTTTGTGCTGGCGTTGCTGTTCATTTTTCTGGTGCTGGCTGCGCAGTTTGAAAGCTTTATTGACCCCTTCATCATTTTGCTGAGCGTGCCGCTGTCGATGGCCGGCGCGTTGCTGGCGTTGCGGCTGACCGGCGGCACGCTCAATGTGTTCAGCCAGATTGGCCTGATCACGCTGGTGGGCCTGATCACCAAACACGGCATTCTGATTGTGGAGTTTGCCAACCAGTTGCGCGAGGGTGGCATGGCGATGGCGGATGCGATCCGGCAGTCGGCCGCGCAGCGCCTGCGCCCGATTCTGATGACCACCGGCGCCATGGTGCTGGGCGCGCTGCCGCTGGCCATTGCCACCGGCGCCGGCGCCGAAAGCCGGCAGCAGATCGGCTGGGTGATTGTGGGTGGCATGAGCCTGGGCACACTGCTGACCATTTTTGTGGTGCCCACCATGTACACACTGCTGGCCCGCAAACATGCGCCGGG
>JAZKCX010000144.1:25404-27049 GCA_040387875.1 Pseudomonadota bacterium
CCACCTGCAGCGTGCCGTCGGCAGCGGTGCTGACGGTGCCGCGCTGGTACTCGGTGCGGCCATGTTTTTTGCGCAGGGGCTCCAGGCTGCGGGCGCGCAGCAGCGGCACGGTGGTGGCTTTGCTGCCCATCATTTGCAGCAGTGCGGGGCGTACAAAGGCCAGAAATGTCACCATCACCGCCACCGGATTGCCAGGCAGGCCAAACAGCACGGCGCTACGTTTTTCATAGCTATCAGGGTTTATTGCGTGCCGGCCAGAGGAGCTTTTGGCTTGATTTTCCGCAGAAAAACCGGCGATGGCGGGCTTGGCAATGCGCCCCACCGCCATCGGCCGACCCGGCCGCATGGCAATGCGCCAGAAGGCCACGCCGCCGACATCGCCCGCCAGCTTTTTCATCATGGCCTTGGTGTAGTCGGCCTCGCCCACACTCACGCCACCGCTGGTGATGATGGCGTCGGCCTCAGCCGCTGCGCGCACAAAAGTCGCCTCCAGCAGGGCCGGGTCGTCGCGCACCACGCCCAGGTCAATCACCTCCACGCCCAGCCGCGTCAGCAGGCCGAACACGGTATAGCGGTTGCTGTCGTAAACCGCGCCTTCGCGCGGCGCTTCGCCCACACTCAGAATCTCGTCGCCGGTAGAGAAATAGGCCACCCGCAGCTTGCGCACCACCGGCAGGGTGGAAATGCCCAGGCTCGCCGCCAAACCCAGCGCGGCGGGCGTGATACGGTCGCCCTGGCGCAGGGCGGTCTGGCCCTGGGCAATGTCTTCGCCGCACAGGCGCCGGTTGTCGCCGCGTTGCACGGTGCCAGCGGGAATGCTGATCTGGTCGCCGGAGGGCAGCGCCATTTCCAGCGGCACCACCGTGTCCATGCCTGCCGGCATGATGGCGCCGGTCATCACTTTCACGCACTGGCCCGGCCCGGCCGTGCCCTGCCAGGCCGTACCCGCAAACGCGGTGCCAGCGAGTTGGAGCAGCAGGGGTTTGCCGGCCAGCAGCGCGCCGTCGAAGGCGTAGCCGTCCATGGCCGAGTTGTCGTGCGGCGGAACGTTGAGGGGCGACACCACGTCGGCCGCCAGCACCCGGCCCAGCGCGTCGAAAATGCCTACCGTTTCGGTTTCCGTGACCGGTTCCACCAGCTTGGCGAGAAATTTGTTGACGTCGCCGGCGGCGAGGGCCTGCGGGTCGTAGCCCTGCAGTTCGGCGGCAATTTGCGCAATCGTTTTCATTCGATACGCAGTTTAGGGCAAGGGCGAACAGGCCTGCGCCCTGCGCGGCTACGGACGTTCCAACTGGTGCAGTTCGGCCAGGGTGTTGGCGTTGAAAAAAGCGCGTGGGTCGTCGGCGGGTGTATCAAAGGGCACCAGTACCTGGCGCTGCTGGCCAGTCCAGGCGTCGATCTTGCGGCCGCCGGTCTGGGTGTAGCGCACCAGGCTTTCCAGCAGGCTGATCTGCAGCAGGCAGAACACCGGCTGTGCGCGCAACTGGCCGTCTTCTTCACGCGCAGACACCATGGCAATTTCGGCATCCTCGCGTTCCAGCGCTTCGGCCAGGCGCGACACCATGTCGACCGGGAACAGCGGCGAGTCGCAGGGCACGGTGACAAGGTAGGGCGTTTCGCAGCGCTCCAGCGCGGTGAGAAAACC
>JAZKCX010000145.1:0-2176 GCA_040387875.1 Pseudomonadota bacterium
AGTTCAACAACCCGAACGAACGCGACCGTTGCGGCTGCGGAGAAAGTTTCAGGATTTAACGACCACCCCCGAAGCGCTGCGCGCCTCCCCCTGGAGGGGGCGCCTCCAGCGGCCCGGCGAAGCCGGTTCCGCGGCGGCCTTGGAAATGCCCGCCCTAGATGAACCTCCAATCCTCCGACTTCGAGCTGTTTGGCTTACCGGTGCAGTTTGCACAGGAAAGCGCCGTGCTCGACGCGCGCTGGAAAGACCTGCAGCGCGAAGCCCATCCTGACCGGTTTGCGGCGCAGGGTGATGCCGCCAAGCGGCTGGCGATGCAGTGGTCGGTACGCATCAACGAGGCTTACCAGAGGCTGAAAGACCCGCTGAAGCGCGCTGCCTATCTGTGCGAGCTGCACGGCGCGCCCATCAACGCCGAGAACAACACCGCCATGCCAGGCACCTTTCTGATGCAGCAGATGGAATGGCGCGAGGCGCTCGACGACGCTGATTCGGCCGACACGCTGGAAAAGCTCGGCGATGCGGTGCGCACGGCCCGCCGCGCCGCGCTGTCGTCGCTCGACTGGCTGATCGACGAAAAAGGCGACTACGCCGCCGCGGCCCACCAGGTGCGGGCGCTGATGTTCATCGAGCGTTTCGCGCAGGACATCGAAGCCCGTCTCGACGGGATGGACAGTGTGGAACAACGACAATAAGACACCATGGCATTGCTGCAGATTTCCGAACCCGGCCAGTCGCCCGACCCGCACCAGCGGCGCATCGCGCTGGGCATTGACCTGGGCACCACCCATTCGTTAGTGGCCGCAGTGCGCAGCGGCGTGGCCGAATGCCTGCCCGACGGTGATGGTCGCGTGATCTTGCCATCGGTCGTGCGCTACCTGGAGAACAACGGCCGGCAGATCGGTTTTGATGCGCAGGCGGCGCTGGCCAGCGACCCCGAGAACACCGTTGCCTCGGTCAAGCGTTTCATGGGCCGCGGCTTGGCCGACATTGCCAACCGCGACAAGCTGCCGTATGCCTTTGTCGACAAGCCCGGCATGGTGGGCCTGATGACCCGCGCTGGCGAAAAGTCGCCGGTGGAAGTCAGTGCCGAAATTCTGGCCACGCTGCGCTTTCGCGCCGAAGACACGTTTATGGACGACATCGTCGGCGCCGTGATCACCGTGCCGGCGTACTTCGACGACGCGCAGCGCCAGGCCACCAAAGATGCGGCGCAACTGGCGGGCCTGAATGTGCTGCGCCTGATCAACGAGCCCACCGCTGCGGCCATTGCCTACGGGCTGGACAACGGCAGCGAAGGCATTTACGCCGTCTACGACCTGGGCGGTGGCACCTTCGACATATCGATTTTGCGGCTGGCCCGCGGTGTGTTTGAAGTCATCGCCACCGGCGGCGACTCGGCCCTGGGTGGTGACGACTACGACCGCGCGCTGGCCGATTGGGTACTGCAGCAGACCGGCGCGCAGGCCAGCAACGCCAGCGACAAGGCCGCGCTGAAAATCGCCGCCCGGCGCTGCAAAGAGGCGCTCACCGCTACTGATTTAGTAGCATTCCAGGCAGATACGGCGCCGACTCCCATACGATTTGACGTTAAAAAAGTCGATTTTGAGGCGGCTACAGCCCATTTGACGGCCCGCACCATGGCGGCAGTGCGCAAGGCGCTGCGCGACGCCAAACTGTCCAAGGACGAGGTGCAGGGCGTGGTGATGGTGGGCGGCTCCACCCGCATGCCGCAAATTCAACAGGCTGTGGCCGAGTTCTTTGGCAAGCCGCCGCTGAACAACCTCAACCCCGACGAAGTGGTCGCGCTGGGCGCCGCCATTCAGGCCAACCAGCTCGCCGGCAACAAGAGCGGTGGCGACGATCTGCTGCTGCTCGACGTGATTCCGCTGTCGCTCGGCATCGAGACCATGGGCGGCCTGGTCGAGCGCATCGTGCCGCGCAACCAGACCATTCCTACCGCGATGGCGCAGGATTTCACTACCTACCAGGACGGCCAGACCGCGCTGGCGCTGCATGTGGTGCAGGGCGAGCGCGACCTGGTGGCCGACTGCCGCAGCCTGGCCCGCTTCGAGCTGCGCGGCATTCCGCCCATGGTGGCCGGTGCGGCGCGTATCCGCGTGGTCTTCACCGTCGATGCCGACGGCCTGCTGAACGTCAGCGCCAAAGAGCAGGGCAG
>JAZKCX010000146.1:0-16807 GCA_040387875.1 Pseudomonadota bacterium
GTACTGTTTCCAGTGCATGGACTGGTCTGGCGAGGTGCCGGCAAGGCGGTACAGCGGCGCTTCGATCTTGCACATCCAGCTCGGCAATTCACCCGCATTCAGCCGCGCCAGCCAGATGCCCAGCGGCCAGGCGCAGGCCAACAGCACCGCAAGATAAAGTCCTAACAAACTCCATGCCTCAGAGGTCATAAGGCCCCCACGCTGGCGGCCATGGCCGCTGCGTTGCCCCCCAAGGGGGCGCTCGCTTGCTCGAAGCGGTTCGTCGCGGCGCGCATCAAAACTCCTCTGCGCACACCAGCGCGTAGACCAGATAGCACAGCAGCGCCAGCGCACAGAAGCCGGCAAAGCCGTACAGGGTTTGCAGCGAAATCATGACCGGCCTCCACCCGTATGGGCCATCCGGGCCAGGGCCGCTACCAGCCCCACCGTCAGCCCCCAGAGCCCCAAGGCCAGCGCAAGATAGAGAAAATCCATGGCGTTACTTCCCTGTTCAGATCGATGCAGGAAGTCTGGCGGGGCGCACGTAAAAACGGCGCACAGAGTGCGCCGCCGGATATCAAGAAACCGTAAAGAACGGTTGTGTGCAAATCCTCCTACATCACGCCGCTGCCGTGCCGCAGCTGTGGCAGAACTTCGAGAAGGTGCTCTTGCGGGTCTGGCAGGTGCCGCAGTGGTTGTGCAGACCAATGCCGCAGTGGGGGCAAAAATCAATCGCGGTGTTTTTCAGGTCTACCGGCCTTTCGCAGCCGGGGCACATGCTTTTGGCCAGCCGGGCCAGCGCGGTGTCGTAGCTCAGCTCTTCGCGCCGCTTGGCATCGGGCAAGGCCTCGGCCAGCTTTTGCCGCTCCAGGTAGCGGTTCAGCGCAACAATGGCCTGGCGCCCCACCAGCACTGTGACCACAATGCCGACTGCGTAGCGCACGTAACCGCCGTAGCTGGGCAGATACGGCACCAGTTCAACGAAAAATGCGAACAGCGCAAACAAAATGAAGCCCCAGACAAAGGGCCAGTAGGTGGTTTTGCGCTTCTTCGCAAACAGCCAGCCGGCCACGCCCAAAAGTGGCAGCGTGAGCGCCAGCCGGTACAGAAAAACCCGTAATTCCTGGCTGCGCTGGGCAGTCTGCAAACCGGCTTGACCGGCCTGCTGCAGCGCCTCCAGCCGTTCCCTGGACCGGCTTGCGGCCTGCCGGGCATCCAGCGCTATTTGCTCCTGCGCCTCCACCTGCTCCAGCGCGCTGCGTTCGGTGGCGCGCAGCTTGTCGAGCGCGGCGGTGCGGGCCACCAGCTCGTTGTCCTGCTCGGGCCGCTCGGTAGCGCGGCGGGTGGCCAGCCAGTTGTTGAAGGTCTCGCGGGCGGCAGCGTTGTCGGCCTGCGCGCTCTTGAGTTTGAGCTGGGCCTGGTCGAGCGCTTCTTCGGCGTCTTTTTCGCTGCGCTGAGCCGCTTTGATGGCGCTGCGGGCAGCCTCGGCCTGCGGCCGGTCCATGAAGTCCTCCAGCGTGGCGCGCTGCTCCACCTGCGGCAAATCGCCCACGATGGTGCCCCCCAGGCCGATGAGAAAACCGGCAAACACCAGGGCCACCAGCCAGAGGCCGCGGTGGAACCATTTCTCCGAAAGTCGCAAAGCCTTGCCCATGGTGGGTCCTTTCAGTTTTTCGCATTGCAATAACGCAATCGTTCTAGCGCAGCCGCTTTGCCGCGCCACCTCGGGCTTATTGCACGCCCGACGGTCTCCGCCCTGCGGACTCATAAATAGATAGCAGCATCACGCAGTTCGGATTCTGATGAAAAAAATCACGGAAAGCATGCATACCGAAGTTCACAAATGCTTCAGTCCCATCTCAAAAGTTCGATAGTCAAGACAGTACCTGCCAACCCCTTTTCGAGAATTGCCATGACCACTACCGAACTCGCCTCCCCCCGCGTCACCACCGTCACCGGCATTGACGCACCCATCGTTGCACAAAACTCCGCTGTCCCCGTGGCAGCAGCCGCCATAGCGGCACCCGAAGCAGTTGCCGCACCGGCCAGCCTGGGGACGCTGTCGGGCGCCACGGCAGGCACCCAGATCATTCGCGGCGATGCCCGCATTCCGGTGGACGGCAGCGCCAACCTGATGGCCGGCGACCGCGTGCTGGTGCCGCAGGGCGGCAGCGCCAACGTTACTTTCCCCGGCCCCACCCCCAACAAGGCGCCGATGAACGGCGTGCTGTCGGGCGGCGCCGACGCCCTGATTGGCGTCAAACAACTCACCCCCGGCGTGGAGCAGGTGGTGGTGGACCTGGCTGCTGGCGACCTGTTCATGGCCCTGCCCGACGAACTGGCCGACGCGGCTTCGGTAGCGGTGCGCAAAAAGGCCGCTGCATCGGCTGGCTCGATTTTTGACAGCCTGGGGCTGGCAGCGCTGGGCCTGGGTGGTCTGGCCGCACTGTCCTCGGGCGGCGGCAGCTCGGATTCCGGCATCAACAGCGGCACCAGCGTGGCCACCATGATGCCGCCTCCCGGCAGCGGTACCGGCGGCTCCGGCACCGACCCCAACAACGGCGGTGGCGGTGGCGGCGGCGGTAACAATGGTGGCGGCACCACGCCCCCCGTGGGCACCGGCCTGCTGGCTCCGGCAGCCACGGCAGTGGGCAACACCACGGCGGCCCTGGGCGGCGGCGTATTGGCAGGCTCCGGTCTGCCCATGGCCACCAAGCCGGTGGTCGATGCCGTGACCCAGGTCACGAATGCGGTGAACGAGGCATTGACCCCGCTGGTAGGCGACTCCTTCACCCCCAACAGCCCCAACAACTTCGATCCCGTCGACAGTGCTGTGGGCACCGCAACCGACGCCCTGACGCCGGTAGCAACCCCGCTGGTGGACGGTTTGCTGGGCGCCGGCGCGGCCGAGTCCATCGTGGCCCCGGTGGCCACCCAGGTGGATTTTGTGACCGACGCCCTGAGCACCATCGTCAACAGCGCCGGACTGGCCCCTGTGGCCAACGGCCTGTACCTTGCCGAAGGTCCGCTGGCCCAGGTCAACGGCGTGGTCAACACCGTCACCGGCAGCCTGCTGGGTTCGCTGGGCGACGTGTTTGCGCCCATCACCGGCTTGCTCGGCGGCGCGGGCGGTGGCGGCACCCCCGGTTTGCCAGCAGTTCCTGGCCTGCCGAGCCTTCCCGGTTTGCCCGCATTGCCTGATTTGCTGGGTGGCCTGACCGGCGGTGGCGGCGCCCCGGGCCTGCCCGCTATTCCTGGCCTGCCCGACCTGCTCGGCGGCATCACCGGTGGCGGCGCAGTGGATGCAGGCGGCCTGCTCGGCGGCGCCCTGACGCCCGTGACCGGTTTGCTGGGCGAGCTCACCGGCGCGCTGGGCGATGTCGACGGCGGCGGCACCATCAACACCCCGCTGGGCAGCCTCGACCTGGGCCTGGGCAGCAATGCCGGCTCGCTGGGCGGCGGCTTGCTGGGCAACGCCATTGGCATTGCAGGTGACCTGCTGGGAAACGTACCCGTGTTCGATATGCCGGGCACCGACAGTATTCTTGACACGGCCACCGGCATGCTCGGCGGCCTGCCTTCGGGTGGTGGTGGCGTGCCCAGCCTTCCTGGTCTGCCTGGATTGCCATCGGGCGGCGGCCTGCCGGCGCTCGACCCGGCCACCCTGCCCGGCACCGACCTGCTCAGCGGTCTGCTCGACGCACTGGGGCACAGCGCTTCGACCGGCGAGTTCTCGCTGGGCACCAACAACCTGCCGCTCTCGGCCGATGGCATTCTGGCGGCCCTGAACGGCGCCGACCCCACGGGCGGTCTGCTCGGCGGCCAGCTGGGTGGCCTGCTTGGCGACGCGCCCAGCCCCAGCGCCGAGGTGCACTACGATGCCAGCGGCCTGCTGGCCGACCTGTCGGGCCTGCAAGGCAGCGGCGAAAGCATGCTGGGCCAGATTCCTGGCATTTCCAGCGTCTCCGACCCTGCAGCATCGGGACTGGGCGGCTCGCCGCTGGGCTCGCTGCTGAGCAACCTGCCGCAAATCTGATCCGGCTACCGGACTGACACCCATTGCAAGGGCTGGTGGGGCTGCATGCCCCGCCAGCCCTTTTTCTTTTGCTATGAATAAGTTCATGGCGTTCATTCGTGATTTATTTCACGCAAATCGGAATTTCCTCGATTTTTCACAAAAGTCATCACAAAGCGGCATGAGAATTGCGGTTAACCCTTAGGTGTTAACCCTTAATTCGTAAAAGGAAATCTTTCCATGGCCCTTCCCACACTTTCTTCGCTGCTTGGCGCCACGCCATCCACCACACCGCGCCTGCTCGACCCCAGCCTGGCCGCCCTGGACCTGCTCACCGACGGCCTCGACAGCGGCCCGCTCGCGGGTTCCGGGCTGGCAGGCCTGCTGTCGCCAGCGGACGACAGCGCCGCCGACCTGGTGGCGGTAGCCAACACCGCGCTGGAGCCGCTGGTCGGCGCCGGTTTTGCCGCCGACCACCCCAACAACTTCGATCCTGTCGACACTTTGCTCACCAATGTGGCAACAACCGCCAAGGCCGCTGTAGGCGCTGACATTGATGCGCTGTTGGGCGCCGACAGTACTGCCCACCTGCTGGAGCCCTTAGGCCTGCAGGCCGACTACCTGACCGACGTGCTGGACGCCGAGGCCCACGCGCTGGGCCTGGACGGAGTTACTGCCTCGCTGGGGGCGGTAGACGGCTTTTTGTCGCCGGTCGCCACCGTGGCCGGCCCGCTGGAAGCCGAGGCGCTGGCGCTGGGCAGCACGCTGGGCGCCCCCGTGACCGAGCTGCTGGCCAGCCTGGGCGGCGGCGGTGTGGCCACCGGGCCGCTGCTGGGCAGTGCGCTGGCGCCCGCCAGTGGCAGGGTGGACGACGCCGTGGCCCTTTTGGGCAGCATTGGTTTTTCGGCCAACGCCGGCGACGAGACCACCGGCGCCAGCCTGAACGGTGACACCAGCGCAGTAGCGGCGCCGCTGTCCACTGCCACCGCTACGGCAGGCGCGCTGACCGGCGCGCTGCTGGGCATGGCGCCCGTGCTGGCGGCCCCCGATGCCGCAGGCTTGCTGGCGCCCGTGAGTGCACTGCTCGCAGGGCTGCTGGGCACGGCGCAGGAAAGCGCCTCCACCGGTGTGGTCGATGTGGGCACCGCCGGCCTGGCTGCGCCGCTGGACAGCGTGCTGCTGTTGGCGGGCCAGCTCGACAGCACTGGCACGTTTGCGCCGGCGCTGGCATTGCCTGCAGCATTTGCCACCCTGTTGCCGCTGCCAACGGGGTCGGCGGAGCTGGACGCCAGCGGCCTGCTGGGCCTGGCCGACACTGCGCAGGCGGTGGCCGCACCCGCGCTGGACACCATTCCCAGCATCTCCAGCCTGGGCGGCCCCTTGTCTGGCGTGGCAGGCCTGTCGCCCACCAGCCTGCTGGGCGCATTGCCCACGCTGTAAAAAGCGTGCCCGCCGGGTTGCTGCGGACTTTTCACAGCCGCAGCAGTACTGGCGCGCCGCCCAGCCCGCTGCGCTCCAGCCAGGCAAAAACCGAATCGACCGTGACGGTTTCTATGCGGTCGGCAAAACGCTTTTCGTTGGGGTGGTCGTCAAACGCCACATTGGCCGCACTCACCCTGCCCCCCAGCCGCGTCAAGGGGCGAATCGTCAACACGCTGGGCGTGTAGCCCTTGAACTGCAGCCAGGCCTGGGCCGACTGCCGGTTGGCCACGCCGGGCTCCATGGCTGCGGCCAACGTTTCAATGGCCCACTGGTTGGACTGCTGGTACTGCTGGCTCCACGGGTAACTCACCAGGTTGTAGGGCCGGTGGTGCAGGGCCACGCTGCGCGCCGAATCGGCCAGAAGCGCGCGCAGCTTGACCTGCGCTTCGGGGCTGGGCACGACCCAGGCGGCCTCGTAGCGCCACAGGTCGTCCAGAAAGAAGTCGCCCAGGCCTTGCCGGTACAGGCTGGCCACGGCGCTGCCACATTCGTTGAGCTTGTGCAGCACGCGCCAGACCTGGCCACCCGCGCCATCCGGCTGGCGGTAGGCAAAACCCAGATGCGAATAGCGCAGACCGTATTTGCCCAGGTCTTGCCCGGCGCGGGCCAGCACCACCACATCGGCGCCGCTGGCATTCAGCGCAGCCTGGGTGCGCTCGGCCAGCAGCAGGCCCTGGGTGATGGAAGCCGTGGTCGGCCGTTTGGCCTCGCACGAACGGCCGGCCTGCGCGGTGGGCGCCAGCAGCAGCCCGCAGAGCAGCAGCAGCGCAGACAAATGTGCGGTGAATTTCTTCATGGCCGGCTCAATAAGTGATGCGCTCGTTGTGCAGCAGGGCGCGGCCCAACTGGTTGGGGATAAAGGCAATTGCCTCGCCCGCAGCCGACAGCACCACGCCCGCACCCACCACGCTCACCGTCACCAGCGTACCGGTGGCCAGCGACACCGTGCCCACGCCGCGCCCGGCAATCTCGATGCTGGCGCGGGCGCCGTCGGATGCGCGCTCCAGCACATAGACCGTGCCGCGCGCCGAGGCTTCGACCACCCGCACCGTGAGCACTGCGCCAGTAATCGACAGCGCCACCGGCAAGGCCACCACGGCGGTCGACGCAGCGCTGCCTGCCACCACGACCGAGGCCACCGGCAGCGCCGACAGCGCGCTTGCCTCGCTTTGTGCTTTTGCATAAAAAGGGGCAGTAGCCAGCGTGAGTGCTGCGAATATTGCTATTAAATATGAAGTAATGGTGCGTTTCATGAAAATCTCCTGAGGGATGAAAAAGCTTACTGCGGTTGTTCGGTCTGGACCAGACGGCCATCTGCGTGGGCCTGGGCCAGATCGGCCTCGTGCCGGTCGCGCAGGGTCTTGGCCAGCGTGAAGGTGGTGGTAATCAGATACAGCCAGCCCACGGCGAGGAAGGCCTTGTAGGTCTGGTTGATCTCCATCTGCCACAGGCCCCAGCCGGTCAGGCCCATGGCCACAAAAAAACCACCCCAGACCACCCACTTGAACATGGGCGTGTCGGCACGTGCGCGGCTGCTGGTGCGGGCCTTTTCGCTGTCGCGCACAAACTTGGCCAGCACAAAGGCGGCCGAGAGGCAGAAGAAGTAGCCCATCACCATGAAGGCCCGGTCCAGGTCACGGCCCGGCAGGTACGACAGCCCCACGCCGCACAAAAAAGCGGCGAGCACAAACGAAATCCAGACCTGGGCTTGCCAGGCGGGGCTGTCACGGTGGATGAGAACTTGCATAAAACCTCTGTGTTGGTTAAGAGGTCTGCAGTGTCTGCGGCCGCAGCGCAGAAAGGGGCTGGATTGCAGCGAAGTTTGGCTGCAATCCACCCGAAGTACTGATATTCGATACTTTTTACCCTGAGCGGGCGGGTATCAGCCCAGAACCTGCGGGTTGCGCTGCCAGAGCGCGTAGGTCAGCGCCGTGGCAAACCCCACCCAGGCCAGGTAGGGCAGCAGCAACACCGCCGCCAGCCGGTTCAGCGGCCAGAATGCCAGCGCAGTCGCCGCAATCAGCAGCCACAGCAGCGCCACCTCCACCAGCGCCACCGCGCCCATATGCCAGACAAAAAACAGCCAGGTCCACAGCGCATTGGCCACCAGTTGCACGATGAACAGCACCAGCGCGCGCCGGGCGCCCGCAAAACCGTGGGCACGCCAAACCAGCCAGGCCGCTACGCCCATCAGCACGTACAGCACGCTCCACACCGGGCCAAACAGCCAGCCCGGCGGCGCCCAGGCGGGCTGAACCAGCGACTGGTAAAAACCGGCTGCGTTGATCGACGCATAGCTGCCAATGGCCGCCGTGACAAAGCTGATGGCCAGCCAGCCGGCAAGGCCGAGCAGGCTGTTGGAAGTGGAGCGGGTGGTATGCATCCCCCAATGGTAGTTACTTCGCCAGAAACCGGGCCCGAGCGCGCGCCGCCTCCACCTCGCGGTCGCGTGGCTCGGCCCGGGTGACCAGCGCGCCGATCAGGTTGCGGGCGGCTTCGGCAACCTCTTGTACCGCGCGGTCAAACGCCGCTTCGTTGGCTTTGGACGGCACGTTGAAGCCGCTCAGCTTGCGGACAAACTGCAGCGACGCATCACGGATTTCCAGCTCGGTGGCGGGCGGCTCGAAATTGAACAGGGTTTTGATGCTGCGGCACATGGGCGCTCCTTGAAATTGCGAGACCTTCCGCTGGCCAATACCGATGGCGATGGCGATGGACGGACGCACTCGTTATATTTCTACGCAAAGGATCTATAAATGCTTTCCATCCGACTCCCCGACGTTATGGAACGCCGGCTTGCATCCCTGGCTGCCAAGACTGGCCGCACCAGAACCGCGCTGGCGCGCGAGGGGATTCTGCAATACATCAACGACCTAGAAGACCATGACCTGGCCGAAGCCCGAGCGCGCAAGAACCGAATGACCGTTTTGCTACAAGACGTGGAGAAAGCGCTTAAATTGCCAAGTTGAGTGAACTAAAGTGATCGGCTAAACGCTAACAGGCTGGACATTCAGCGCCTTCCATCGATAAAGTAACGGAGGTCATTCATGACCTGTTCGCTATCAATTACCTTTGGATGGCTAGTAAGGTCACTTTGCGTTAGAACTCGAAAATCCAACGTGTACCAGCCACCGCTAATTGTGGATACTCGCGCTGGAGTCGTGGCGGTAGTCGCAGAAATAAAGGTTGTACCTCCGAATGAGTTTGCGGTCGCTGAGGTGTTAGCTACGGCGGGACTGACGATCTCGTACGTTTGCACTTGCGTAGTTGCATTAAGGACCGCAAAGAATCGCTGCCCTCTACCCCGAGTAATTTCAGCCGCTCTGTAGATCGCAAATTTCTCTAAATCCGGAAAGTCTTTCGGCCAAGCCTCACCGATTTTTACCTGGTAGGTTTGCTCTCCCAAACGCTGTTCCACGTATCCCGGCTGTACGCCAGGTATACGCGGGCCATACCGTACAGAGCATGCCACCAAACCTCCTAACAACAGAGCGAGCAAAAAAGCCTTAGCGAAACGATTCATCGGTAATCCCTGGAAAGTATTTTTTCGATGTTGTACGAATAACCGTTATCGCCAATTTCGAGGGTTTGGCGAGAAACCCGATTTTTCGAGAGTGCGCAATTCCTGAAAAGTTGTAGTTTGCTCTTTAATTTCTATCCAAGCTTTTTCGAAAGCGGGCAACCTGAGATTGAACTCAATACCTTCACACCAACTCTCCCATGTCATCTCACTAATTCGGCCTCGAATGCGAAGTGAGACTTGAACATTACTCAGATCAACGTAGCGATAAAACTCATCACGAGCGCTTTCATATTCCGAGTCATTGAGTTCAGCACCGAAGAACACCTTCGTTGGGATTCGAGCGGCAAGGTCGCGATATTCTTTTTCCAGCGAATCCTCGAACTGCAGCTGCGCGATGACCTTAGTTATGCGCAGTTGCCAGATCGCAGCAAAAACTCCAGCGGCCGTTACTAGGTTGGCGATAGCCGAAAGTGCATTCCAATCCATCAGCGCACCCATTTCTTAGAGAAGTCTCTGAACGGTAAATCGTTAAGACAGAAAATCATCACTGGCAAAAGCATTTTTAAATGCTGCAAAAATAAGTTAGCGATAACCACACGATTTTCTTGTATCACTTGGTTTCGATTTCATTAGACCAACAACCCAGCCACCCGCTCCCTGAGCCCCTGCGGCGTCACATCCCCTGCCTCCACCGGCGCTCCCACATTCAACCCCACCCGGCTGTAAAAACCGCGCCGGAATGGCTTGGTCATGGCCGTACCTTTTTCAACACGGCTGAAATACGAACCCCACAGATTCGTCAGCGCCATCGGCACCACGGGCGGGCTGATGCCGTCGGCCTTGGCGCGTTCCAGAATCTTCATGATGCCGCCTTTGAACTCCTGCAGCTCGCCGTTTTTGGTGAGCCCGCCTTCGGGGAAGATGGCAAGCAGATCGCCTTCGCGCAGCACCTGGGCTGCGGCCTCAAAAGCGGCGGCATAGGCGGCCGGGTCTTCCTTTTGTGGCGCGATGGGGATGGCCTTGGCGAGCTTGAACAAGCGGCCCAGTACCGGCGTGGCAAAAATGCGGTGGTCCATTACAAATCGAATGGGGCGTGGGCTGGCGGCCATCAGCAGCACGGCGTCGACAAAGCTCACGTGGTTGCAGACCAGAATGGCAGCGCCCTCGATAGGAATGTGTTCGTCATCGCGCACCTTGAAGCGGTAGACAAAGTGCGACACCACCCAGGCTACAAAGCGCAGAAAGTATTCGGGCACCAGCAGAAAGATATAGGTCGCCACCACCGCATTGGCGATGCCAGTGAACAGGAAAATCTGCGGGATGGTGAAATTGAACTTGAGCAGCGCGCCGGCAATCACCGAACTGGCGATAAGAAACAGCGCGTTCAGAATGTTGTTGGCCGCAATGATGCGGGCGCGGTGGGTGGCGGCGCTGCGCAACTGGATCAGCGCATACATCGGCACGCTGTACAGACCGGCAAACAGGCTCAGCAGCAACAGGTCGGCCATCACGCGCCAGTGCGCGGGCTGCCCGATAAAGGTGGCGGCGCTCATGATTTCTGCGGGCGGCAGGCCGCGGCAGGCGAAATACAGGTCGATGGAAAACACGCTCATGCCGATAGCACCCAGCGGCACCAGGCCAATTTCCACCTGACGGCGGCCCAGCACCTCGCACAGCAGCGAGCCTATGCCAATACCGATGGAAAACACCACCAGCAGCAGCGACGCCACCTGTTCGTTGCCATACAGCACTTCCTTGGCAAAGCTGGGGAACTGGCTCAGAAACACCGCGCCAAAAAACCACATCCAGCTGATGCCCAGCAGCGAACGAAAGACCACGATGTTGCCGTGCGCCAGCTTGAGGTTGCGCCAGGTTTCGGTCACCGGGTTCCAGTTGATCTTCAGGCCCGGGTCGGTGGCCGGTGCGCTGGGAATGAACTGCGCCACCGCACGGCCCAGCAGTGCCAGCAACACGCAGGCCACGGCCACGTCGCGGTGGCCAGTTTCGGGTATGGCCACCAGCAGGCCGCCAGCGACGTTGCCGAGCAAGATGGCCACAAAGGTGCCCATCTCCACCATGCCGTTGCCGCCGGTGAGTTCGCGGTTGTTCAGCACCTGCGGCAGGTAGGCAAACTTCACCGGGCCAAACAGCGTGGAATGCAGGCCCATCAAAAAGGTGCAGGCCAAAAGAATGACCACGTTGTCCTGCAGAAAACCCCAGGCGGCCAGCGCCATGATGGCGATCTCGAGGTTCTTCACGAAGCGGATCATTCGCGTCTTGTCGAACTTGTCGGTGAGCTGGCCGCTGGTGGCCGAGAACAGCAGAAACGGCAGGATGAACAGCGCGCCAATCACCAGCCCCGCCAGGGCAGGCGGCATCCAGCCCACGCTGAGCTGGTAGGTCACCATCACGGTGAAAGCAAACTTGAACAGGTTGTCGTTAGCGGCGCCGGAAAACTGGGTCCAGAAGAAGGGGCCAAAGCGGCGCTGGGTGAGCAGCGCAAACTGGTTGCTGTGGCCAGCCTGCGGTGCGGCGGCGGAGGGGGTTTCAGCGCTCATGAAAAAGCCTTGTGGGTAATGAACCGGGAGGGCAAACCGCCAGGGCGGCCCGCAGAACCCGCACCGGTCGTTGACCGATTCTGCCCTGAAATTGCGGCGCTTTTCAGCGCCCGCAGCACCGGCCAGGCGGCCAGGCTCGCAGCCAGGTGTTTGAGCGTGTGGCCCGAAACCCATTCGCCGCTGGCGGCAAACGCCTGTGCATCGCCCAGCTCCATCAGCTTGGCCAAAGCGTAGACACCGATCACCGCCGCCCAGCGCACGGCCAGAGCGCCATCGCGTGGCTTGATGGCGGCAAAGCCCAGCACCAGCACCATGCCGCCGCCCTGCAGCAGCGCCCACGGCAGCAGGTTGCCGCTGATGGACCACAACACCACGCTGACGGCACCCAGCAACAGAATGGCGGCGGCCAGCGCGTTACCCGCACGTTCGCTGATGCGCCCGCCCGCGCCCAGCCCCAGCAAGCCAGCAAAGGCCACCAGCATGCCGGCGCGGTCGATAGTGAGGCCGGCGTTGTCGGGCTGCCAGTGGTAATAGCTCGACGCGGCTGCGGTTACCAGCAGACCGGCGAAAAACAAGGCGGCCATTGTGCGCTGGCTGCTTCCAATCGCCGCAGCGGGCAGCCGGCGCAGCCATGCAAAACCCAGCAGCCCGAACAGCGCAAACGGCAGGTTGCTGAGCACGTCGAGCGCGCAGGGAATACCGATAAGAGTGCGCTGGTCGGCAAACGCGTGGTAGTGGGCCGGCTGGGCGACGTGCGGGCCGAACACGGCTGCGACGATCAGCGCGGCGCAGAACGCCAGCAGGATTTTCTCGGGGCGGGAGAGTGAAAAGTGCATGGCGGACATCCAGGAGGTGAAGATGGCTGGACTGTGCAGGACAGCATCTGAAAAAGACGCGCCATTTGTTTATCGAATGCCGTAAAGTCACCGTCAGTATCGAAAATTGATACCAGGAAACCGTTTATGAGCACCACCGCCGACCTCGTTACCGCGCTCAAACAAGAGCTGAAAGCCGCGCGCATGACCTATGCCGACCTGGCACTGGCACTGGGCATGGCCGAGTCCAGCGTCAAGCGCATGCTGGCTAAAGGCGAGATGCCGCTATCGCGCATAGACGCCATCTGCCGCGCGCTACGGCTCGACTTTGCCGATCTGGCGCGACGCGTGGCCGATGCCCAGCCCCTGCTGGCCGAGATGACGCAGGAGCAGGAGCGCGCGGTGGTAGCCGACAAAAAGCTGCTGCTGGCGGCCATTTGCGTGCTGAGCCAGTGGACGCTGGAGCAGATCACCACCAACTACCGGCTGACTGAGGCCGAGGCCACCAAATACCTGGTGCAGCTCGACCGCATTGGCATCATCGAGCTGAAACCGCTCAACCGCTACCGGCTCAAGCTGGCCAAGACTTTCCGCTGGCGGCCGCACGGCCCGGTGATGGACTACTTTCGCGAGAACGCGCTGCTCGACTATTACGCCGGCGGATTTGACGGCCCCGGTGAGGGGCTGCTGATGGTGCACGGCTCCATCAGCCGGGGCCTGGCGCCGTCCTTTCTGGAACGCATGCAGCGGGTGGCCCAGGATTTTGCCCAGCAGCACCAGGCCGACCAAAAGATGGCCGAGGCAGACCGGGCGGGCTACACGCTGCTATTGGCGATGCGGAGCTGGGAGTTTGAGGCGTTTACTAAATTAAGGCGTTAGCCCCCACGTTCGCTCACTTGCGTGTAGCTCTCTGCCCCCAGCGCTGGCATGTCCTGCGCTTTGCTTGTACGTGGGGCCGTGCCTTGCCTGGGGCGGCCCGGCGCTGCGGCGGCCTTTTTCGGCTAGTCGGCGGTAAAAACCGTCAGCACACCCGTGTACCCATACAGATGGTTGCGCGCAATCTCGCCGCCTGCAAAAAACCCGACCAGCGGCACATCGCCCAAGGCCCGGCGCACGATCTGCAGTTCGGCGCTGGCCGAACCAAAGTGCGGGCCGCCACGACCCGCGCAGCTCACATAGATGGCACCGGCCATGCGGCGGGCCGGGTGCGGGGTGGATTCGGCCTCGGGCACGGCCAGCGCGGTGGCGGTGGCCAGCGGCATGTCTTCGGGCTCCAGCTCCTCGCGGATTTCGGCGCAGATGCGCACCAGGTCGGCCTTGGCCGCCGCCGGGTTGCGCTGGCAAAAGGCCACCCGCATGCCGGGCTCCAGCTGCTCCGAAACCGCAATGCCCCGGCGGCCGGGGTCCAGTCCGATGATGTGGCGCACCACCACGTCGGCGCCAAAGTTGCCGCTGCGGCCCAGCGAGCCGTCGCCCACCGCGTCGGCACGTGAAATCAGGCCGGCCAGCGTGCCGCGCAGGCGCGCAATGGCGGCTTCGGGTTCTTCGAGGGTGATGTCGAGGTCGCGCAACAACACATCCAGTGCGGGTTCGGCGTTCAGGCTGAGGATGACGTTGCCCTGCACAGTGGTGATTTCGCGCATGGGCGTGATCGGCTGGCAGCCTTGCGTGACGCGCGAAACCAGCCCCACACCTTCGCCAAAAGCCACGCCGCACATGCCGCCGCTGAAAACACCCCGCGCCGCGCCATGGCCCTTGATGTTGCCGTTGCCGCCCAGCGCAAACTGCACCACGTTGCTGCGGCTCGACGACAACCCACCAAACACATAACCGGTGCTGGTGCGCGCCGCCATTTCTTCAATCAGCTCGCCCAGCTCGGGCATGCTGCCGTCGGCATGGACCAGCGCGGTGTGCGCCTCAAAACCCAGGCCCAGCGGCGCTACGCCCGAGAACACCCGGTACTGGTCGGTGGGCAATTCGCAGAGCATCACCGCCATGGCCGGCTCGTCGAAATACTCCACGTTGTTGGCGGCAATTCCCACCCCCACGGTACCCGACCAGTCGGTGATTTCGGGCAGCTCGGCGCCCAGATGGTCGAGGATGTCCTGCGCCTCACTCGCGTAATGGTCGGTGATGTAGAGCAGGCCCAGTGTGGGGGTCGCGGTGTAGTCGCGCAGCGTCATGTGGGCGCGCAGTTGCGCCAGTACCAGACCGGCGGCCATGCGCCATTGCGGATGCGTTGCGTGGCCGTAGGGAAAGAGTTTCAAGCCATGCCTTTGGGAGGGGATGGCTCCATGATAGAGCAAGCGCCGGCTGCAGGAAATGCCAAAACCGGCACAGCGCATGGGGCCAATCCGGGCCCCTGGCGCAGCCTAGCGGCCGGTCTTGCGCGGCGTCTTGCGGGCGGCCTTTTTGGCCGCAGGTTTAGCCCGTGCCCCGCCCGCACTGGCCGCTACGGATTTGCCAGCCGCTTTGGCCATGCTGGTGGCGCCCTTGATGGCTTCCTTGGCAAAACCGGTGGCCAGATTGCGGGTGGTGTCCACCGCCGTCTGGCGGGCGGCGTCTTTCATCGCGCTGGCGGCAATGCCCTGGAACTGCTGCGTCAGCGCGCCCCACCATTGCATGGGGTCGACCACGCCGGCCGCCATGGGGGTGGCCTTGGCTTTTTTAGCCGATGGCCGCGCCGCTTTCACCGCATTGGCGGCACCCGAGGCCACGCCCGACGCCACACCATAGGCGGCCTTGGCGGTGTCGGCGGTTTTTTCCACCGCTTTCTCGGCCGCCTTGGTGGCACCGCCAAACAGCCCGCCGGCCAGGCTTTCACCGGCCTTGAGCTTGAAGGCGTTGGCCACATCAGCGAAGTTGAAGTTCATGCCCTTGAGCGTGGCCAGCGTCATTTTCTGCACCTCCAGCGCCTGGATGGTGGCGCCCAGGGCCTTGGAATTCTGGTCGAGCCAGAAATGCACGGCCTTGAGTTCCTCGATGCGTTTTTCGATTTCTTCCACGCTCAGCGTGGGCGCAACCCAGCTCGAAAGATTGGGCATTTGCGGCACCGCGCTGGACACGCCGGCGCCGGCCTGCTTGGCCAGGCCCTGCAGAAAATCAAAACCGGGTACGAATTTGCCAAAGCCTGCATCGCTCATGTCTGTCTCCTTGTGGTGGCACTGTTACAGCTTACCCCAACGCAAGGCTGCTGGCGACGCTCCGGCCTCAGTGTTTGTGCGCATCGGCCGCCGGCGTGGCGGTCGGGCTGGTGCCCACCGGCACTTTCAGCGCTTGCAGGCTTTCGGCGCCTTTGGCGTTTTTCAGCACCAGCGTCAGCGGCACCGTGGCGCCCCTGGCCAGCGGCTGTTTCAGGTCCAGCAGCATGAGGTGGTAGCCGCCGGGTTTCAGCTCCACCGTTTTGCCGGCCGGCAGCGCCAGCCCGGCAGGCAAGGCGCGCATGCGCATCACGTCGCCGTCCATTTTCATTTCATGCACCTCGGTGATGCCGGCCACCGGGCTGCGCACGCCCACCAGCGTGAGGTTTTCGCGGGCGGTGATTTTCATGAAGCCGCCAGTGGCTTTCTGTCCGGGCACCGCTGCGCGAACCCAGGCGTCTTTCACGTCAACGGTCTGGGCAAACGTGGCGCCGCCGGCCAGCGCCAGCAGCGCCGCCAGGAAATGGTGGGGGTAGGACATACAGGTTTCTCCGTGAAAAATCAGTGGGAATGGCCGGCCGCTGCCGGCGTGACCGTCAGCAGGACGGCAGGGGTTTTCATGCCCTTAGTCTGGGTGCCGGTGGCGGGCAAATCGGCCCAGTCATTTTGCGCGCTGGCGCAGCGCTGCAACACCTTGAACCACAGCGGCCCCGGCTGCGCAGGCAGCGTGCCGCGCAGTATGAACTCGTCGTAGTGGGCGTCGGGCAGGGCATCGGCAGCGCTGTTGGCGCCCCAGCTGATCTCGACGACATCCTGCGTGACTTCCTTGCCATGGCTGGTATAGGGCTGGGCCAGTTTTTCGCTGCGGGTGGCCAGCGTCCAGCCCGGCTTGGGCATGGGCTTGGCGCCGCGGAATCCAGCCGGCAGCAGCACGCGGATGGCCTGCGTGGCCTCGGTGCCGCAGCCGTGGCCCACGCGCAGCACGGCGCGGTAGCTGCTGCCTGCTGCGGCACTGCCCTGCTCCAGCACAATATGGCCAAATGCACTGGAGGCCGCCGCCATTGCTGCGATAAATGCTACTTTTTTTATAGCGTTGAATTTTTGCATGCTGTCTTTCAGGGTCACAGGTCGAATTTAAGTTCCGCCGAGTAGCTGCGCTGCGGGTAGGGATGGAAGTTCCAGAACTTGTAGTTGTTGAGGTTGTCGATGCCAAAGGCGGCGCTGGTCTGCTTGTTGATCTGCCAGCGCACCCGCGCGTCCACCGTGAAGAACTTGCTCACGCCCATGTAGCTGAA
>JAZKCX010000147.1:0-2158 GCA_040387875.1 Pseudomonadota bacterium
TGCGCATTCTGCTGTCTGCGGCGCAAAAAACAACCGTGTGTCCGTGAATAAAAAAGCCCGTAAAGGGGAAAAACATGCACTTCTTATTCAAGCGTCTGGTACTGGCCTTCGTGCTGTGCACTTCCCTGAGCACCCAGGCGGAAGACATCGATCTGTTTGCCGGATCGGCGCCGGTGGTTACGGAGTTGCCCAGTGTGCTCATCATCCTGGACAACACCGCCAACTGGAATTCCGCCTTCGTCAACGAGAAAGCCGGGCTGGTATCGGTTTTCAACGGATTGCCTGCGGACAAGTTTCGCGTCGGCCTGATGATGTTCACCGAAAGCGGCGGCACAAATTCCGGTGACGATGGCGCATATGTTCGCGCAGCCATTCGCCAGATGACTACGGCCAACAAGACCAAGTACGCCGCGATGATCGCGGGCCTAGACATTCTTGCGGACAAGTCCAACAGCGGCAAGATCAGCAAAGCCATGGAAGAGGCTTTCCTGTATTTCTCGGCCGGGCGGCCCTACGCTGGTAATCAAAAAGGGAAAACTGACTACCTAAACAATACCAGCGGTTCCGCGCTGGACAACGCGGTCTACGCACTGCCCGGCAACGCAATGGCTTCCAAGTCCGCCACGGCCTACAACAACCCCCAGGTGTCGGGCACCTGTGTGCGCAACTACATCATCTACATCAGCAACGGGCCGGCGCAGGACAGCAGCGCCGACATTACGCAGGCCACCAACGCGCTCAGCGCCGCTGGCGGCAGCACTGCCCCCATCCCTATCAACCCCAGCGGCTCGCAGGACAACGTGGCCGACGAGTGGGCGCGTTTTTTGAAAAAAAGTTCGCTGGCCACCACCGTCTACACCATCGACATCAACAAAACTACCAGCGGCCAAGGCCCCGGATGGACTGCATTGCTCAAAAGTGTGGCGGCGGTGTCTACCGGCAAGTACTTCGATATCGCCAGTGAAGGCACGCAGATCGTCGATACGCTGAACGAGGTGTTCTCGGAAATCCAGGCGGTCAACAGCGTGTTTGCATCGGTCAGCCTGCCGCTGAGCGTCAATACCCAGGGCACTTATTTGAACCAGGTGTTTGTCGGCATGTTCCGCCCCGACGCCGATGCCGCACCCCGCTGGGCCGGCAACCTCAAGCAGTACAAGATTGGCCGCGTCAACAACAGCCTGGACCTGCTCGATGCCGACAACGCCTCGGCCATCAACAGCCAGACCGGCTTTGTGACCGAATGCGCGCGCAGCTTCTGGACACCGACCATTGTGGACACCGAATGGACTTTCCGGCCCCAGGGCGGCTGCCTGCGGGTGGCCGATTCGCAGGTCTCCAACTACCCCGACGGCAACATTGTGGAGAAGGGCGCACAGGCCTACCGCCTGCGCATGACCAGCACCCGCAACACCAAGACCTGCAGCGCAAGCGCCTGCACAGCGCTGCAGAACTTTGACAGCACCAGCGTGACGCAGACGGCACTGGGTGCGGCCTCAACCACCGAACGCGATGCCCTCATCAACTGGTCCGTTGGCAAGGATGTGGACGACGAAGACGTAGACGCCGCCACCACCGCCGACCGCCGTTTGTCGGCCCACGGCGATGTGGTGCACTCGCGGCCGGTGGCCATCAACCTGGGCACCGACGCTGCGCCCCAGGTGGTGGCTTTCTACGGTGGCAACGACGGCTGGCTGCGCGCCATCAACGGCAACCGCTCGGCCGCCATTGGCAGCATTCCTGCGGGCAATGAGATGTGGGCCTTCATGCCGCCCGAGTTTCACGGCAAGATCAAACGTATCCGCGACAACACGGTGGGTGTCTCCTACCCCTACACACCGCCCGGTGGCCAGCCCAAGCCCTATGGCATGGACGGCCCCATCACCGCATTCCAGGGCCTGGTCAGCGGTGTCAGCAAGGCCTTTGTGTACGGCACCATGCGCCGTGGCGGCCGCTCGATCTACGCCTTTGACGCGACCACCTCGCTGACCGCTCCCACCACGCCCGTACTGAAGTGGCGCATTGGCTGCCCCAACGCAGCCGACGACACCGGCTGCACCGCAGGCTTGAGCGGGCTGGGCCAAACCTGGTCGGCCCTGAAACCCATGATGGCCAGCAACTACGGCAGCGGCGCCAAGTCGCTGCAGATTTTTGGTGGCGG
>JAZKCX010000147.1:2258-3600 GCA_040387875.1 Pseudomonadota bacterium
GATGTCTACCGCATCAGTTTTGCCGGCGTGACCCCTGCCGACTGGACCATGACCAAAATTGCGTCGCTGGGCTGCGACACCACGGCCACCTGCACCGCCAACCGCAAGTTCATGTTTGCGCCCAGCGTGGTGGCGGTGGACGGTGGTTACGCCATATTGCTGGGTTCGGGCGACCGGGAAAAGCCGCTGCGTTATTTCGCCGCAGCCACCGCGGTGAGCAACAACTTTTTCATGTTCATCGACAAACCCACCACCGCAGCCAGCACCTACCCCGGCAACGCCGAATGTGGTGCCAACATCATCTGCCGCGCCTCGCTGCTGGAGATACCCGACAACAGCACGCCCTCGGCCAGCGCACTGGCAGCCAAAAAAGGCTGGTACCTGCGGCTGGCATCCAGCGAGCAAGTGGTGACCTCGGCGGTGACGATTTTTGGCGTGGTGTCGTTCAGCACGCAGCAGCCCGCCATACCCGTGGCCGGCGCCTGCACCTCCAATCTGGGCACCACGCTGGTCTACAACGTCAATTACGAAAACGCGGCCAGCGGCAACGGTTCGGATGTGCGTTTTGAAGACCTGGCCGGCGACGGACTTCCACCCTCCCCGGTGGCCGGCCGGGTTGCGCTGGACAGCGGCGAGACCGTGCCGTTCTGCATTGGCTGCAGCAAAGACTCGCCGCTGCGGCCCACCGACCCCCAACCCCAGACCATAGACTCCCCGCCAAAACGGCGCATCTTCTGGTACATCCAGAAATAGGGCGCCAGGGTGAACGCTAGGCTGCGCCATAAACGCTGGGCCAACCGGCACAGCGGCTTTACGCTGATCGAGCTGCTGGTGACCGTGGCCGTGATGGCGGTGCTGCTGTCGATTGCCGTGCCGTCGTTCACCGGCACCATTGTTTCTACCCGGCTGACCAGCTACGCCAACGCCTTTGTGTCCAGCATCCAGCTTGCGCGCAGCGAGGCCATCAAACGCAACGGCGCAGTCACCATGTGCCGCTCCGCCAACGGCGCTACCTGCGCCACCAGCGGCGGCTGGCAGCAAGGCTGGGTCATTCTGAGCGGCAGCACCGTGCTGCAGCGGCAGGAGGCATTTGCCAGTGGCTACCAGCTCACCGGCACGTCGTACACCGTGATGTTTGACGCGCTGGGTGGCGGCGCCAGTTCGGCAAACCTCATCCTGTGCCGGGCCCAGCCCTCGCCCGGAGGCCAGGAGCGCACCATCAACATCAACACCCTGGGGCGCACTGCAGTGGCCACAACACGGTTGGGTGTTTGCGCCTGAGCGGCGCTCAGGCTGTTTGAGGGGCTAATTTATAGCCAAATTGGCCTGTAGCCGGCATCGC
>JAZKCX010000148.1:0-2577 GCA_040387875.1 Pseudomonadota bacterium
CCGGTCATCATCGATTTGCCGCAGGCGGTGGACGCCGCCGGCAACAACCACGCCCAGCGCATGCTGCTGCGCGATGTGGCCAACCTGCGCGCCTTTTTTGGCGCCACCGCGCCCGAATTGCTGGCCACCGACTACGGCTCTGAGATGTGGGCGCTGTTTGAACGCGGCCTGCTGCAACCCGACACCGCGCTCACCGGCCAACATACCCGCGCGGCCGGCCCGGTGGACTTGGGCGGCGTACTGCGCGAAATTGGCGACGCCCGCGACGAAGAGGCCGCCCGCCGCCTGCGCATGCAAACCCCTTCCTGAACGCCATGAACCTCACTGACGATATAGAACCCATCAAACAAGATCGCCTGTGGATGGACAACGGCTGGACCGCCCGCGTCATCAAAAACGAAGACGACGACGGCTGGGCCGTGGCCATGACCCGCGACGGCGAGGCCGAGCCCGCGCTGGTCGGCCCCTGGACCATGGGCCGCGACAAAAAGAACCCCAAGCCGCTGGATACGGGGGCCTTCAACACGCTGGTAAAAACCGCCGCCGAGGTGGTGCGCAGGCACGAGCAGCAGGCGTATGCGCAGCTCAACAAGAACGTGTCGGTCACGGTGGCGGGCGACAAATGGACGGTGGCGCTGGAAATCGTGCCTGACGAGTTTGAGCCTTATGCGCTGCTCAAAGCCATCGACGCGCTGGGCAGCGAGGTGGAGCGGGTCAAGGTGCGTGCCGATTTCAAACTCACCACCACCAGCGCCACCGCGTGGGTGGAAAGCGGCTGGCACAAGCCGGTTTGATATGCCGGGGTGGCACGCGGGGGCAGTGCAGGGAATAGCCCGGCTCCCTAGAATGGGACAGCCCTGCAACACCGAAAGTTTTGATGCCCGCCACCCTGCCCACCCACTCGCTGCAACTCCGCTCGCTGATCAAACCCAGCGGCGAACTGGAAATCTCGCTGGTTGACGTGCCACTTCCCACGTTACGCGACAACGAGGTGCTGGTACAGGTTGAGGCCGCGCCGCTCAATCCGTCGGACCAGGGCCTGCTGTTCGGCCCGGCCGACCTCAAAACAGCAAAGTCTGGTGGTACGCCCGAGCGGCCGGTGCTCACCGCGCAGGTGCCACCCCAGGCCATGGCCGGTGTGGCAGCCCGCGTGGGCCAGTCCATGCCGGTGGGCAACGAAGGCGCCGGCACCGTGGTGGCCGCCGGCAGCGCGCCCCCCGCACAGGCGTTGCTGGGCAAACGCGTGGCGGCCATTGGTGGTGCCATGTACAGCCAGCACCGCGCGCTGGCGGTGGAGCAGTGCCTGGTCTTGCCCGATGGCGCCACCGCAGCCCAAGGCGCGTCGTGTTTCGTCAACCCGCTCACCGCGCTGGGCATGGTGGAAACCATGCGCCGGCAGGGGCACACCGCCCTGGCGCACACGGCGGCGGCGTCCAACCTGGGCCAAATGCTCAACCGCATTTGTCTGCAAGACGGCATTGGTTTGGTCAACATCGTGCGCTCGCCGCAGCAGGCCGAGCTGCTGCGCGCGCAGGGCGCGGTGCACGTGTGCGACACCAGCGCCTCCACGTTTGTGTCGGACCTCACCGCCGCGCTCTCAGCCACCGGCGCCACCGTGGCCTTTGACGCGATTGGCGGCGGCACGCTGGCAGGGCAAATTCTGTCGTGCATGGAAGCGGCACTCAGCACCAAGCTCACCGAGTACAGCCGCTACGGCACCTCGGTGCCCAAGCAGGTGTACATCTACGGCGGACTGGACACCTCGCCCACGCTGGTCAACCGCAATTTCGGCATGACCTGGGGCATGGGCGGCTGGCTGCTGTTTCCCTACCTGCAACAAATTGGCCCGGCTGCCGTGGCAGCGCTGAAAGCGCGCGTGGCGCGTGAACTCACCACCACCTTCCAGAGCCATTACGCCGGCAGCGTGGGGCTGGCCGAGGCGCTGTCGCTGGACAGCATCGCCCGCTATGCCCGGCGGGCCACCGGCGCAAAATTCCTCATCACGCCGAATTCCTGAAAGCATCACCATGAAAAAACTGTTTGTGCTCGCTGCCGCGCTGACCCTCTCGCTCAGTGTTCTTGCCGAGACGGTCGGCGAAGTCAGCACCACCTTCAAGCTGCTCAGCCCCAACGACAAGGTGGTGGTCGATGTGTTCGACGACCCCGATGTGGGCGGCGTGGCCTGCTATCTGTCGCACGCGCAAACCGGTGGCTACAAGGGCGCGCTGGGTCTGGCCGAAGACACATCCGACGCGGCCGTGGCCTGCCGCCAGGTGGGCACCATCAGCTTCAAAAACAAGATTCCGGTGCAGGAAGAAGTCTTCAACGCCCGCTCGTCCTTCTTGTTCAAGCGCGTCCGCGTGGTGCGCATGGTGGACGCCAAACGCAACACGCTGGTGTATCTGGTGTACTCCGACAAGATCATCGAAGGCAGCCCGAAGAACAGCGTGACGGCGGTGCCGGTGCCGGCGGGGCTGGTGATTCCGGTGAAGTGACGTGGTGTTGGCCTGAGTGGCCAACTTGGCAGGTTTTGAGGAAGAAGGTCGCGTTCAGCGGGCTGACAAGCGGGCATACAGC
>JAZKCX010000148.1:2677-3770 GCA_040387875.1 Pseudomonadota bacterium
CACCCCTGCCCGCCGAGGCCAGCGGGGCGTTGGGGCATCATGACCGGCATTGGCTTTCATCCGCGTCATTATGAAATACCTGTCCTCTCTGCTCCTGGCCGCGCTGGCCATGGCGATGTCGACCCAGACAGCGGCCCAGACAGCGGCCTACCGCGTCGAGACGGTGGCGACCGGCCTGGTGCACCCGTGGTCGCTGGCGTTTCTGCCGGATGGTGGCTTGCTGGTGACGGAGCGTGCTGGCCGGCTGCGATTGATCGAACCTGGCACCGATGGGCGACTGAAGCTGCGTACCGAGCCCGTGGCAGGGGTGCCGCCAGTGCTGGCGGTGGGTCAGGCCGGTCTGTTCGACATCTTGCTGGACCCCGACTTCGGCACCAACCAGCGGCTGATGCTCTCGTTCGCCCATGGCACACGCGAGGCAAACCACCTCCGCGTGGTCAGCGCCCGGTTCGACGGACAACAGTTGCAAGACCTGCGGCCCGTCTTCACCTCAAAGCCCGCCAAATCCGACACCCAACACTTCGGTGGCCGCATGGCCTGGTTGCCCGACCGCAGCCTGCTGTTTGGCATGGGCGACGGCAACCTGGAGCGCACCGATGCGCAGCGCCTGCACACCCACCTGGGCAAGTTCCTGCGCATCCACCCCGACGGCAGCGTGCCCGCCAACAATCCGTTTGTGCGCCGAGATGGCGCGCTTTCCGAGATCTACAGCACCGGCCACCGCAACCCGCAGGGCGTGGTGGTGGTCAACGGTGTGCCCTATGCGCACGAACACGGCTCGCGCGGCGGCGACGAGCTCAACCGCCTTGTGCCCGGAGCCAACTTCGGCTGGCCCATCACCACGGGCGGCGTGGACTACACCTATGCCCGCATCACCCCCTACCGCAGCCTCCCAGGCATCACCCCGCCGCTGACGGAGTGGACCCCCTCCATCGCGCCGGCCGGGCTGGCGTGGTACGACGGCGCGCTGTTTCCCGCCTGGCGCGGCAGCCTGCTGGTGGCCGCGCTGGCCGAGCGCAGCGTGCGCCGGGTACCGATGACGAATGGCACGCCCGGCCCACAGGAGGTGTTGTTCAGGGAACTGGGTGAGCGC
>JAZKCX010000149.1:0-10804 GCA_040387875.1 Pseudomonadota bacterium
GCCATCATCGGCTACGGCTCGCAGGGCCATGCGCACGCGCAGAACCTGAACGACAGCGGCGTCAAGGTCGTGGTCGGTCTGCGCAAAGGCGGCGCCTCGTGGGACAAGGTTGGCAAGGCTGGCCTGAACGTGCTGGAAGTCAACGACGCGGTCAAGGCCGCCGACGTGGTCATGATTCTGTTGCCCGACGAAGACATCGCCGGCGTTTACAAAAACAACATCGAACCCAACATCAAGCAGGGCGCGTCGCTGGCCTTCGCCCACGGCTTCAACGTGCACTACAACCAGGTCGTGCCGCGTGCTGATCTGGACGTGTGGATGGTCGCCCCCAAGGCCCCCGGCCACACCGTGCGCAACACCTACACCCAGGGTGGCGGCGTGCCCCACTTGGTGGCGGTGCACCAGGACAAGACCGGCAAGGCCCGTGACCTGGCGCTGAGCTACGCCATGGCCAACGGTGGCGGCAAGGCCGGCATCATCGAGACCAACTTCAAAGAAGAAACCGAGACCGATTTGTTCGGCGAGCAGGCCGTGTTGTGCGGCGGCGCGGTGGAACTCATCAAGATGGGCTACGAGACCCTGGTGGAAGCCGGCTACGCCCCCGAGATGGCCTATTTCGAGTGCCTGCACGAACTCAAGCTGATCGTCGACCTGATTTATGAAGGCGGCATCGCCAACATGAACTACTCGATCTCGAACAACGCCGAGTACGGCGAGTACGTGACCGGCCCCGAAGTCATCAACGAGCAGTCGCGCGTTGCCATGCGCAATGCCTTGAAGCGCATCCAGAGCGGCGAGTACGCCAAGATGTTCATCCAGGAAGGCCGCCTGAACTACCCAAGCATGACGGCCCGCCGCCGCAACACCGCCGACCACAGCATCGAAGTGGTGGGTGGCAAGCTGCGCGCCATGATGCCCTGGATCGCCAAGAACAAGCTGGTCGACCAGACCCGCAACTAAAGCTCTCCAGCACCTTGCCAAAGGCCACTCCGGTGGCCTTTGGTATTTGTTCGGGCCCTTTATGCCCGCCCGCAGTGCGGAATTAGCCTGCGTGTACTATCACCAATGATTTCCACCACCATGGCTAAAGCTTTGACCTATGCAACACCCTCCTGATTCGACCCCGCAGGCCGAAGAAGGCGTTGTGGTGCGCAAGCGCCGCAAGGGCATTTACATCCTGCCTAACCTGTTCACCCTGGCGGCGCTGTTTGGTGGCTTTTATTCGGTGGTAATGGCCATGAACGGTCGCTTTGATCTGGCCGCAGTGGGCATTTTCTGCGCCATGGTGCTGGACAGTCTGGACGGCCGTGTGGCCCGCATGACCAACACCCAGAGCGCATTCGGCGAGCAGATGGATTCGCTGTCCGACATGGTGTCGTTCGGCGCCGCGCCCGCGCTGATCGCCTACGAGTGGGGCCTGAAAGGCCTGGGGCGCTGGGGCTGGATGGCTGCCTTCATCTACTGCGCCTGCGCGGCGCTGCGGCTGGCCCGCTTCAACGTCAACACCACCGTGGTGGACAAGCGCTACTTTCAGGGGCTGCCCTCGCCGGCTGCGGCGGCGCTGGTGGCGGGCTTCATCTGGCTCATGACCGAGGCCGACATCCGGGGCGCCACGGTGGCCTGGCCGATGTTTGCAATGGCGCTGTTTGCCGGGCTGACCATGGTGACCAATGTGCCGTTCTACAGCTTCAAGGACGTGCAGATGAAAAAGAGCGTGCCCTTTGTGGTGATCGTTGCCATTGCCCTGGGCATTGCCGTCATCAACATCCATCCGCCCACGGTTTTGTTTGCGCTTTTTGTGCTCTATGGCCTGAGTGGCTACGTCGTCTACGGCTGGCGCAAATTCAAAGGCCAGCAGACCAGCGTGATCAGCACCTCCAAAGACGAGCCCGACGAACGGGGGCTGCACTGAACGCGGCTGCCGTGAAACCCTTCACGTTGCAACGGATGCGGGCTCGCTTGTCTTGTGCTACAGTGACTGCATGAAAAACATTTCGTTGGCACTACTGCTGCTACGCCACAACGGGCGGAATCGGTAGCGCACGCGCACATTTTCCACAAGGCCCGTATGCATCCGCAGCGGGCCTTTTGCTTTGTGGGCTTTGTTTTCAGGTTGTGGATGGTTTTGAAATCGATGGGAGTACGACATGGCTGACAAACTGATCATTTTTGACACCACCTTGCGCGATGGCGAGCAGTCGCCCGGCGCGTCCATGACCAAGGACGAAAAACTGCGCATTGCGCGCCAGCTTGAGCGCCTGAAAGTCGACGTGATCGAGGCCGGTTT
The DNA here is from genome assembly GCA_040387875.1 of Pseudomonadota bacterium. GTDB lineage: Bacteria > Pseudomonadota > Gammaproteobacteria > Burkholderiales > Burkholderiaceae_C > PCRC01. The sequence continues at coordinate 2,288 of JAZKCX010000149.1, forward strand.
TGCCGCCAGCTCCAACGGCGATTTTGATGCGGTGCAGCTGATTGCCAACAACATCAAGGACTCCACCATCTGCTCGCTGTCTCGTGCCAACGACCGTGACATTGCGCGCGCCGCCGAGGCGCTGAAGGGCGCGGCCAGCGCCCGTATCCACACCTTCATCGCCACCTCGGCGCTGCACATGGAAAAGAAGCTGCGCATGACGCCCGACCAGGTGTTTGAGCAGGCCAAGTTGGCGGTACGTTTTGCCCGCAACCTGGTGGGCGATGTGGAGTTCAGCCCCGAAGACGGCTACCGCAGCGATGTGGACTATCTCTGCCGCGTGTTAGAGGCTGTGATTGCCGAGGGAGCGACCACCATCAACGTGCCCGACACCGTGGGCTACGCCGTGCCCGAGCTGTATGGCAACTTCATTAAGACCTTGCGCGAGCGCATTCCCAACTCCGACAAGGCAGTCTGGTCGGTGCATTGCCACAACGATCTGGGCATGGCGGTGGCCAACTCGCTGGCCGGCGTCAAGATCGGCGGCGCGCGGCAAATCGAATGCACCATCAACGGCTTGGGCGAGCGCGCTGGCAATTGCTCGCTTGAAGAAGTCGTGATGGCGGTGAAAACCCGGCGCGACTATTTTGGTCTTGATCTGAACATTGACACCCAGCACATCGTGGCCGCCAGCCGCATGGTCAGCCAGACCACCGGTTTTGTGGTGCAGCCTAACAAGGCCGTGGTGGGCGCCAATGCCTTCGCCCATGCTTCGGGCATCCACCAGGACGGCGTGCTCAAGGCACGTGACACCTACGAGATCATGCGCGCCGAAGACGTGGGCTGGAGCGCCAACAAGATCGTGCTGGGCAAGCTCAGCGGCCGCAACGCCTTCAAGCAGCGGTTGCAGGACCTGGGTATCCAGCTCGAAAGCGAAGCTGAAGTCAACAATGCCTTCTCGCGCTTCAAGGAACTGGCTGACCGCAAGAGCGAGATTTTTGACGAAGATATTCTGGCCCTGGTTAGCGACGAAAGTGTCACGGTGGACAAGGAGCAGTACGGCTTTGTCTCGCTGTCCCAGCACAGCGAAACCGGCGAGCGGCCCGAAGCCACCGTGGTGTTTACGGTCGATGGCAAGGAGGTGCGCAGCGCATCGGACGGTAACGGTCCGGTCGACGCTTCGCTCAAAGCCATCGAGAGTCATGTAAAAAGCGGGGCGGAAATGGTGCTTTATTCGGTGAACGCCATCAGCGGTTCCACCGAAAGTCAGGGGGAGGTCACTGTGCGCCTGCAAAACAGTGGCCGGGTGGTCAATGGCGTGGGCGCGGACCCCGACATCATTGTGGCGTCGGCCAAAGCCTACCTGAGCGCGCTGAACAAGCTGCACAGCAAGGCAGACAGGGTCGCTGCACAAGGTTGATTTACCCGGCGGTCAGTATGTAAAGACCGCAACTTTAGCTATGTCACGCAAGTCTTTGATCTTGCGTGACATTTTTTGTTTCGATACACTCCGTTACTGGCGTGGCAATGCGGCTGAAACGGAGACCCCTATGCAAGGTGTTGTGAAGAGACTGGTCGGACCCTTGGGAATGCTCGTGCTGCTGGCATCCATGGTGCTGGCACCTGCCCACGGCCGGGAAGCCAAACGCACGGTTGTCAAAAAACCCGCGCAGGCTGCCCAAAGCCGCACTGCTAGCAAAAAGCCTGCGCTGGCCCGCACCAAGGCGGTCAAGGCAACCCGCACCGCCAAAGCCAGCAAAAGCGCCAAGGCCCGTTTTGTGGCCGGCGGCCGTCGCGTATCGGTCCTTCGCGTTTCGGCACCGCCGCGGCCCTCGTTCGGCCAACTGGCCGGTCTGCATGGCACCCACGACGAACTTGATTTGCGCTCTAGCGCCGTACTGGTGATTGACCAGGACACCAACGAGGTGCTGTTCAGCAAAAACGATTCGGCCGTGCTGCCGATTGCCTCGCTCACCAAGCTGATGACTGGCCTCATCATCAGCGAAAGCAAGCTCCCGATGGACGAGATGATCACCATCACCCAGGACGATGTGGATACAGAAAAAGGGAGCCGTTCGCGCCTGCGTGTGGGGGCCAGCCTGAGCCGGGGCGAGTTGCTGCACCTGGCTTTGATGAGCAGCGAGAATCGTGCAGCCCACGCGCTGGGCCGCACCTACCCTGGGGGCCTGCCCAAGTTCACTGACTTGATGAACGCCAAGGCGGCTTTGCTCAAGATGAAAGACACCCGCTACGTGGAGCCTACCGGCCTGTCCAGCGGAAACCAGTCGAGCGCGCAGGATCTGGCGGTGCTGGTCGGCGTGACTTCGCGTGATCCGGTGCTGCGTGAATTGTCTACCTCGCCCGGCCACCAGGTGGAAGTGGGGCGGCGCACGCTGCAGTTCAACAACACCAATCGGCTGGTAAACAGCCCGCAGTGGGATATTGGCCTGCAGAAAACGGGCTACATCTCCGAAGCCGGACAATGCCTGGTGATGCAGGCCAAGGTTTCTGGCCGCAAGCTCATCATGGTGTTCCTTGATTCCATCGGCAAATACAGCCGCCTGGGCGATGCCGAGCGGGTTCGCCGCTGGATCGAAACCCACCGACTGGACGCCGATACGGCCAAGCCCGTGCTCAAGGTGACTGGCTAGGCCCGCGCTGCTATTCGTCTTTGCCGGTCTTGTAGCCCAGCGCCGAAGATATTTCGGCGGCGGTGATTTGCAGCTTGGCCTGCCAGCTTTCGTCAAGCCGGTCGGCAGGCGCCGAAATAGACAAACCCGCTACCAGCTTGCCGTGGTCGTCGTAGATGCCGGCGGCCATGCAGCGCACACCCAGCTCCAGCTCCTCGTTGTCGCGCGCCATGCCGTACTGCCGCGCCTTGGCCAGCTCCCGCTCCAGAATGGGCAGCTGCGTAATGCTGTTTTTGGTATGGCCACTCAAACCGGTGCGGGTGGCGTAGGCGCGCACCCGCTGCGGGTCGTCCACCGCCAGAAACAGTTTGCCCACCGATGTCAAATGCAGCGGTGCCCGCCCGCCGATGGCGCGCACCACCTGCATGCCGGAACGTTCGCTGTAGGCGCGCTCGATGTACACAATCTCGTCGCCCTGGCGCATGCTGAGGTTGACCGGTTGCTGGATCAGCTTGTGCAGGTTGCGCATCGGCCCCAGCGCCGCGTCGCGCACATTCAGCCGCGCCTTCACCAGATTGCCCAGCTCCAAAAGCCGCATGCCCAGGCGGTAGCTGCCTGCCTCGGGCCGGTCGACATAGCGGCCCAGCGTGAGGTCGTTCAGGATGCGGTGGGCGGTGGAGGGGTGGAGCCCGGATTTTTCGCTGATTTCCTTCAGCGAGATCGGCTCCTCGCGCGAGGCCAGGATGTCCATCAGCGAGAACATCCGCTCGATGACCTGAATGGCGGGGCTGGCCGGCTGTGAGCCGTCTTTTTTTGTCATGCGCGGAACCTGGTGCGTGTACTGCGCATGATTTTATCTTGTGAAATTCTATTTCGAAGGTGGCATGTCGCTGCCTGGCCGAATATTCTCGGCGGGCCTCCAGATGCCATCGCGCAGCACTTCGTGCGGCAGAAAACGCGCCTTGTAGGCCATTTTCTGGCTTTCGGCGATCCAGTAGCCCAAGTAGACATGGGGCAGCGACAGGCGGCGCGCCTGCTCAATCAGCCACAACACGCTGTAGGTGCCGTAGCTGGCACTGGTGTCGGGTTCGTAGAAGGTGTAGACGGCCGAGATGCCCTCGTTCAGCACATCCACAATGGAAACCATGCGTAGCGCCCCAGCGCTGCCGTCGGCCAAGGTCTCGCGGAACTCCACCAGCCGCGAATTGACCCGGCTTTGCAGCAGAAACTGGGTGTACTGGTCAATGCTGTCGTGGTCCATGCCGCCGCCGGCATGGCGGCCATTCTGGTAGCGCAGGTACAGCTGGTAGTGCTCGGGCACAAAACACAGCCGCAGCGCCCGCGCCTGCAGCGTGTGGTGCTTGTTCCAGCAGCGGCGCTGGCTGCGGTCGGGCACAAAGCTGGCCACCGGCACCCGCAGCGGCACACAGGCCTGGCAGCCATCGCAATAGGGCCGGTAGGTGAACATGCCGCTGCGCCGGAAACCGCTGGTCAGCAGCGAGGAATAGGCGTCGTTGTTAATGAGGTGGCTGGGCGTGGCCACCTGCGAGCGCGCCTGCCGGCCTGCAAGGTAGCTGCACGGGTAGGGCGCCGTTGCATAAAACTGCAGGGCCTGGAGCGGTAAGTCCTTGAGGTGCGTCACGCCTGTGCCGGGAGGAGTTGATTCCAGTATATAGGCTCGAAATGCCAGGCTGGCCGGGGTTCAGCGCGGGCCTTGCGCAGATGATGCACAAAGCGGGCCCGCTCGATTTCGCGGGCGCCCAACGACGCCAGATGCCCGGTGTTCTGTTGGCAGTCAATCAGCGCGATGCCGTGCACCCGGCAAAACGCCACCAGCGCCGCCAGCGCGATCTTGGATGCATCGGTTTGGTGGCTGAACATCGATTCGCCAAAAACTGCCCGGCCCAGGTTCACGCAGTACAGGCCGCCGGCCAGCGCACCGTCGATCCAGGTTTCCACGCTGTGCGCATGGCCGGCCTGGTGCAGCGCGGTGTAGGCCGCAATGATGTCCGGCACGATCCAGGTGCCGTCTTGCCCTTCGCGCGGTGCGCCGGAACAGGCGGCAATGACGGCGGCGAAGTCGGAGTCAAAACGCACCTCGCAGCGCGCATCGGCGCGAAAACGTGCAATCGTTTTGCGCAGCGAGCGGTGCAGCTTGAAGTCAGCCACCGGCAGCACCATGCGCGGGTCGGGGCTCCACCACAGCACCGGCTGACCGGCTGAGTACCAGGGAAAGATGCCGTTGGAGTAGGCCCGCACCAAGGTGGCCACATCCAGCGCACCACCGGCCGCCAGCAGGCCGGGGGCAGGGCTGTGGGCACGCCAGGCCTCGGTCACGTCGGGAAAGGCGTCGCCGGCATCAAGCCAGGGAAGCGGTGCCTGTGGATGGGCCATGAAAGTGCGTGTGCCGGGGCGGGCAAAAGAGGATGCAGAAGTATCGGCCAAAAGCCGGCGCGCTGGCATCTTGGTGGTAAAACCGGAGCATGAATGAGCCTGCTTTACCACCCGCCCAACCGCGCAACCCACTGCACGGGCTAACGCTGGAAGCCATCGTTACAGCGTTGGTGGCGCACTACGGCTGGGACGGCCTGGGCCAGCGCATACCGGTGCGCTGCTTTACCGCCGACCCCAGCATTGCGTCCAGCCTGAAGTTCCTGCGCAAAACGCCCTGGGCGCGCGAGAAAGTGGAGGGGCTGTACCTGTTCATGCTGCGCGAGCTGCGGCGCGGGCAGCCAGGCGCCAGGGGCTAGAGCCATTGCCTGTCAGATTGCTATTTTATCAATAGCAATAAATTGATATATGACGACGGCTCCTTGCCATTTTTATATCTAAATCAACCGAAAAATGGGTTTGTCTTGTAAAAAAAGTTGTACGGCATACAATTAAGGAATGCCCAAAGCTGTTGTCCAAGTCTGCCTGCCCAACCCGCGCGCCGTCCGCGAGCCCGGCCAGCGCATGCGATCGCACCTGCTGGATGCTGCAGCAGCCTTGTTCAAGGCCCACGGCATTGCGGGTACCTCGGTGTCGGACATTGCCGAGGCGGCTGGCGCTTTTCCCAGCCAGATTACTTATTACTTCCGCACGAAGGAGGCGCTGTTTGTCGAGGCCGCCTGCCGCGAAGTGCTGTACGCCGCCGAGCAGGCCGAGGCGGCCGCTGCCTGCGCGTCCTCGCTGGACGCCTATGTCGAGGCGCTGGTGGTGGCTGCCGTCCAGGCCGAAGGGCTCCCAATGTTTATCGAAGCCCTGACGCTGGCACGCCGCCGGCAGGATCTGGCACCGCTGATCGCGCGCACCGTGGAGCGGCTGCACACCGAGGGCGCCCGCGCCTACGCCGGTATCCGCACCCGGCGCGGCTGGCCGCTATCCGACGACCCTGCCGTGCGCGCCCGCCGCTTCTGGGCGCTGGTGCTCGGAGTGGTGCTGCGCGATGCCGCTACCGGTACTGCGCCGGCCGAGTCCACCACCGAGATTCTGGAACTGCTGCGCACCGAATGGCTGCTGCAGCCCGATGCCCCACCCCGCCCGCACCTGCAGGCTGTGCCGACCTGATTTCCCGGAGACACCCATGGCAGTTGCTCCCCGCGCCCGATCCGAAGATTTTTTCAGCCCCGACGAATGGGCCGCGCTGACCAAGCGCTCATCCTGGCGCGGCCTGTGGCTGGTGGCGCATTGCTGGGCAACGATTGGCGGCGCAATGCTGGTGGGCGCCCTGTGGCCCATCACCATTCCGCTGATGGTGATGGTGGTGGGCACACGCCAGCTCGGCCTGTTTGTGCTGATGCACGATGCCGCCCATGCGGCGCTGCACCCGTCGCGCAAGGTCAACGATTGGGTGGGCACCTGGCTGTGTGCCGGCGGCATCAAGGACTACCGGCCCTACCATTTGCAGCACCACCGTTTTGTGCAGCAGACCGAAGACCCTGACCTGGTGCTGTCGGCACCGTTCCCGGTGAGCCCGGCATCGCTCAAGCGCAAGATCGTGCGCGACCTGACGGGGCAGACCTTTATCAAACAGCACTTCGGCCATCTTGTTGAAAGCGTCAAAACGCGGCCCGCAGGCCAGTCGGCATGGGCTGCGCTCAAGCCTGGTCTGGCCCGCGAGCGCCGGTTTCTGGTGGGTAACACTGTCGGTTTTGCATTGTTTGCCGCTGCCGGCTGGTGGTGGGTCTGGCTGGCGCTGTGGCTGCTGCCCATGGCCACCTGGCTGCCCTTGGTGGCCCGCATCCGCAACATTGCCGAACACGCGCTGGTAGGCAACAACCAGCCCGACCCGCTGCGCCAGGCCCGCACCACCCACGCCAACCCGCTGGAGCGCCTGCTGGTGGCGCCCTACTGGGTGAATTACCACTGCGAACACCACATGTTCACCATATTGCCGTGCTGGAACCTGCCGGCGGCGCACCGCCTGCTGCACAGCCGGGGTGCAACGGCCAGGATGGAGATACAGCCCGGCTATGCAGCCATGCTCAGGCTGGCTACCGCTGCCTGATCTGCCTCCAGCGGCCGCGCGTTACCGGCGGCTGTCGGGGCAGCACCGAGCGTGTACCGATACGCTCCCGACCCACCCGCAAAGCGGCGTTGCGGCATACTTGCAGCACTGAAATTCGGCGCAAGAAAGGCATCTGTGAGACCCACTCCATTGTTCCGGCGCTGGGGGCTGTTGCTGCTCAGTCTGTGCTGGCTGCCCGCCCTGGCCCAGACCGGCGTGACCGATCGCGAAATCACCATCGGCCAGTTCGCCGCCCAGACCGGCCCTGCGGCTGAACTGGGCAAGCGCATGCAGCTTGGCATACAGGCCTATTTCAAGGCGGTGAATGCAGCGGGCGGCGTGAACGGCCGCAGCCTGCAGCTGGTTTCGCGGGACGATGGCTACGAGCCTGTACGATCGCTGGAGGCAGTGAAAGCGCTGATCTCCCAGGACAAAGTATTTGCACTGATCGGGTCGGTAGGGACTCCCACCACCTTGGCGGCATTGCCCGCAATAGATGCCGAGAAAATCTCGCTGGTTGGCCCTTTTACCGGTGCGCAGGCGCTGCGTGAACCCTTCAACCGCAACCTGTTCCACGTGCGCGCCAGCTACTTTGACGAGACCGAACGCATCGTGCAGCACCTCACCACGCTGGGCCTGAGCAAGATTGCGGTTTTTTACCAGAACGACTCCTACGGCAAGGCCGGTCTGGAAGGCGTAACCCGGGCGCTGGCGCAGCGCAAGCTTAGCTCGGTGGTGAACGTCACGGTGGAACGCAACAGCGTGGATGTGGTCAGTGCCGTTGATGCGCTGGTCAAGGCCGCACCGGAAGCCGTGGTGCAGATCAGCGCCTACAAATCCAGCGCGGCTTTCATCAAGCTCGCGCGTTCCAAAAGCTACCGTGGGCAGTTCTTCAATGTCAGCTTTGTCGGCTCACGAGCCCTCTCGGAAGAACTCGGCGCTGCCGGACTGGGCGTGACCATCTCGCAGGTGGTGCCCTTCCCCTACACCCCTTCGTTGCCTGTGGTGCGCGAATACCAGCAGCACATGCGCGGTATCGGCGTGACCGACTACGACTTCTCCAGCATGGAGGGCTTTCTGGCCGCACGTGTAATGGTGGAAGGCCTGCGCCGCGCTGGCCGTAACCTGAGTCGCGAAGGCCTGGTCGCGGGACTGGAGTCCCTGCGCGACTTCAATCTGGGAGGGTTCGTGATCAATTACAGCCCGCGCAGTCACGAAGGCTCACGCTTTACCGACCTGACGCTGATTGGACGCGAGGGGCAGTTTCTGCGCTGAGAGACCGTGTTGCGCGAACTTTTGCCCAGAAAGTGAAAAAGCCCGCTATCTTTTGGATAGCGGGCTTTCTTTTTGCCGTGAGGCTTGTAGTGGCTCCTCGACCTGGGCTCGAACCAGGGACCTACGGATTAACAGTCCGGCGCT
>JAZKCX010000150.1:0-4291 GCA_040387875.1 Pseudomonadota bacterium
TTTGGCACCAAGATTTACATCACCTACGGTGAACACGACATGGCCGAGAACATCGTCCATCTGGTGCTGGCCCGCGTGACCGGCGCGCCTGAAGGCGTGAAGGGCATCAGCCTGTTTGTGGTGCCTAAATTCATGGTCAATGGCGACGGCTCGCTGGGTGCGCGCAACGATGTGCATTGCGTCAGCATCGAACACAAGCTGGGCATCAAGGCCAGCCCCACTGCCGTGCTGCAGTACGGTGACAACGGCGGCGCTGTTGGCTATCTGGTGGGCCAGGAAAACCGCGGCCTGGAATACATGTTCATCATGATGAATGCCGCCCGCTACGCCGTGGGTGTGCAGGGCATTGCGATTGCCGAGCGCTCCTACCAGCAGGCCGCCGCCTTTGCCCGCGACCGCGTGCAGAGCCGCCCGGTCGACGGTTCACTCCCCGGCGCCGGCCCCATCATTCACCATCCGGACGTGCGCCGCATGCTGATGACCATGCGCGCCTACACCGAAGGCTGCCGCGCAATGGCGATCACCGCCGCTGCCGCCTACGACGCGGCCCATGCTCACCCCGATGCCGATGTGCGCAAGCAGAACCAATCGTTCTACGAATTCCTGGTGCCGCTGATCAAGGGTTTCTCCACCGAGATGAGCCTGGAAGTCACCAGCCTGGGCGTGCAGGTGCACGGCGGCATGGGCTTCATCGAGGAAACCGGTGCGGCCCAGCACTACCGCGATGCCAAGATCCTGACTATCTACGAAGGCACTACCGCCATTCAGGCCAACGATCTGGTGGGCCGCAAAACGGCGCGGGACGGTGGCACCACTGCCAAAGCAATTGCCGCGCAGATCGAGAAGACCGAGGCCGAACTGACCCAGCGCGGCAGTACGGCAGCGCTGACCATGGCCAAGCGGCTGAAGGCCGCGCGCGAGGCCTTCATCGATGTGGTGAACTTCGTCGCTGGCAACACCAAGGCCAGCCCCAACGCCGTTTTTGCAGGCAGCGTGCCCTACCTGATGCTCACCGGCAACCTGGTGGCCGGCTGGCAGATGGGCCGCGCGCTGCTGGTGGCGGAAGACCTGCTGGCGGCTGGAGAAGACGTGGCCTTCATGCAGGCCAAGATCACCACTGCGCGTTTCTATGCCGACCACATTTTGAGCAAGGTGCCTGGCATCCGCGACAGCATTGTGGAAGGTGCCGACAGCGTGACCGAGATGGCGCTGGAAGCTTTCTAAGCCCTGGTTGCGGCAGCAGCTATGCTATTGAATAAATAGCTGCTGTCGCATATTTGACGCCGGCCTGGGCCTTGTTTGGCTCAAAATCTCGACTCTTTTCCCTTCTGGAAGCCTTCCCCATGTCCAAACTGCCCGCCGCGTTGCGCAACCTGTCCCTGCCGGTAATCGGCTCTCCGCTGTTCATCATCAGCAACCCCAAGCTGGTGATTGCCCAGTGCCAGGCCGGCATCATTGGCTGCATGCCGGCCCTCAATGCGCGGCCGGCGTCGCAGCTGGAAGACTGGCTGGCAGAGATCACCGAAACGCTGGCGGCCTACAACAAGGCCAACCCCGATAAACCCGCCGCGCCGTTTGCCATCAACCAGATCGTGCACAAGTCCAACGACCGGCTGGAGCACGACATGGAAATGTGCGTGAAATTCAAGGTGCCGGTGTACATCACCTCGCTGGGCGCGCGGGAAGACATCAACGCCGCCGCACACAGCACCGGCGCAGTGGTGTTGCACGACATCATCAACAACAAGTTTGCCCGCAAGGCGATTGAAAAGGGCGCTGACGGCCTGATCGCGGTGGCTGCAGGAGCGGGAGGACACGCAGGCGTGAAAAGCCCGTTTGCGCTGATCCAGGAAATCCGTGAGTGGTTCGACGGCCCCATTGCACTGAGCGGCGCGATTGCCACCGGCGGCGCGGTGCTGGCGGCCCAGGCCATGGGCGCCGACTTTGCCTACATCGGCTCGGCCTTCATTGCCACCACCGAGGCCCGCGCGGCCGACGATTACAAACAGGCGATTGTGGCCGGCAACAGCGATGACATCGTCTACAGCAACCTGTTCACCGGCGTGCACGGCAACTACCTGGCGCCCAGCATCCGCGCCGCGGGCATGGACCCCGACAACCTGCCGGTGAGCGACCCCAGCGCCATGAATTTTGGCGGCGACAAGCCCAAAGCCTGGAAAGAAATCTGGGGTTGCGGTCAGGGCATTGGTGCGGTGAAAGAAGTGGTCGGGGCGGCCGATCTGGTGGCGCGTCTACGGCGCGAATACGAGGCTGCGAAAGCCGCTTTGCTGGCGCCCGCGACGGTCTGACCCAGTTCCTGCACACGAAAAAAAGCGCGCCTTTCAGCGCGCTTTTTTCATGGTGTGTTCATCGGCTCAGTGGGGTTTGATCGCCGCCGCATAACTCAGGGTTTCTGCCCGCCCCCAGAACACCTTGTACATGAAGATGGTGTAGGCAATGATGGCGGGCAGGCTGATGGCCGTGCCAATCAAAATCACGACCAGGGCATTGGTGGAGCTGGCGGCCTGCCACACCGTCAGCTTGTTGATCACGATATAGGGGTAGATGCTGTAGGCCAGCCCCAGAAAGGCCAGCAGAAAGATCAGCACGGTGCTGGCAAACACCACCCAGCCGTAGCCGGCAGCTACCACCTTGGGTTGCAGCAGCACATGCAGCGCGGCATAAAAGGCGGCAGCGCAGGCCAGCGGAATCGGCAGCAGGCCGATGATCTGCGGCAGCGCAAACCATTTGTCGAACACCGTCTGGCTCACCAGCGGCGTGGCCATCGAAATGCCGACCAGCGCCAGGCCCATGGGCCAGATCACCGCGCGCGCCCACTTGACGGCTTTGAGTTGCAACTCGTCCCAGGTTTTCATGATCAGCCAGCCGGCGCCCAGCATGGCGTAGGCGGTGGGCAGCGTGAGCGCAATGCCCACGGTAAACAGCAGCGACCAAAGGCCGTAGTCAAACCCCGTCAGGTAGCTTCCCAGCATCCAGCCCTGCGCCATGGTGGCCAGCAGCGAGCCAATGGCAAACAGCCAGTTCCAGAAGGCCTTGTGCGCGTCGCGTGCTTTTACCCTGAAGTCGAACGACACGCCGCGCAGCGTCAGGCCAATCAGCATCACCGCCACCGGCAGGTACAGCGCGCTCAGCACCACGCCGTGCGCCTTGGGAAAGGCCACCAGCAGCACGCCGATGCCCAGCACCAGCCAGGTTTCATTCGCGTCCCAGAACGGGCCGATGCTCGAGACCATGATGTCCTTCTCGGCATCGGTGGCCAGCGGCAGCAGAATGCCAACCCCCAGGTCGTAGCCGTCCAGCACCACATACACCATCAGCGCCAGGCCCATGATGCCCATGAACAGCAGCGGCAGAAACTCCTGCCAGCTCACGCGCCTGCTCCGGTGGGTGCGGTCGTGCCTACGGGCAGCGGCGCTTCGGGCGCCGGCTTCTCCGGATGCTCGGCCATGTACTTCACCACGCCGATGTAGGACACCAGCAGCAGCGCATACAGCAACAGGTAGGCGATCAACGTGCCCAGCACCATGGGCGGTGGGTGCGGAGCCACCACGTCGGCGGTTTTCAGCATGCCGTACACAATCCAGGGCTGGCGGCCAATTTCGGTCACATACCAGCCTGCCAGCGTGGCCACCCAGCCCGAGAAACTCATGCCTGCCAGCGTGTAGAGCAACCAGTTCGGCAGCGCCACTTTTACAGACCGATTCCGCCACAACTTCCACGCGGTGAACCAGGCCACCGCCAGCATCAGCATGCCGATGCCCACCATGATGCGAAAACCCCAGAACACCGGCGCTACCGGCGGGTGGGCACCAGGAAATTCGTTCAGGCCTTTCAGTTCGGCATCCATGTCGTGCGCCAGCACCAGGCTAGCCGCTTTAGGAATCTGGATCGCGTACAGCGTGCGGCCTTCCTTTTCACTGGGAAAGCCAAACAGCGTCAGCGGCGCGCCTTTTTCGGTGTGCCAGATGCCTTCAATCGCGGCAATTTTGGCGGGCTGGTGCTTGAGCGTGTTCAGACCGTGCAGGTCGCCCATGAAGATCTGCAGCGGTATCGCCACCGCCGCAGCGATGACTGCAGTGCGCAGCGCCTTGTGGGTGCCGGCGGTATCGGTCTTGCGCAGAATCTGCCAGGCGCTCACCCCCGCCATCAGGAACGACGCGGTGAGCGCCGAAGCCAGCAATTTGTGCCCCAGCCGGTAGGGGAAGGACGGGTTGAACACCACGTCCCACCAGCTGGTGGCGTGGAATTCGCCGTTGATGATCTCGTAGCC
>JAZKCX010000151.1:0-5862 GCA_040387875.1 Pseudomonadota bacterium
GCCGCACTGAACCTGGAATTACAGCAGCGTATCGCCGAGCGCAACCGGGCCGAGACCGACCTGCGCCGCATGGCTGCGCTGGTGGAGTACAGCAGCGACTTCATTGGTTATGCCGATCTGGACAAACGCACCCTGCTGCTCAACCCGGCAGGGCGCCAGCTGGTGGGGCTGGAAAGCCCGCAGGGTCTGCCGCAGGTGTACATGCGCGATTTTTTGCCCCCGGAAGACCTGGACGGCGTGCCGCGTGAGGTGACCAAGGCGGTGTTCACCCAGGGGCAGTGGGAGGGCGAGGGGCGGCTGCGCCACTTCGGTACCGGGGAAATCATTCCGGTACAGCAACATGCGTTTGCCATCAAAGACCCGCGCACCGGCCAGCCGGTCGGCCTGGGCGTGATTGCCCGCGATATCCGGGCCAAGAAAAAGGCCGAGGCCGACCTGCAGCGGCTGTCTGCGCTGGCGCGCTACAGTGCCGACTTCATTGCCTTTACCGACCTGCAGGGCCAGCTTCTTTTCCTGAACCCGGGCGGCAAACAGATGGTCGGGCTGGAAATCCAGTCGGACGAAAGCCAACGCCACGCTTCGGAGTTTTTCCTGCCGGAAGAGCTGGACAAGGTGCAGCAGGAAGTGATTCCGGCCACCCTGCAGACCGGCCAGTGGGAGGGCGAAATACGTTTCCGGAATTTCCGGACCGGCGAAGCGGTGCCGGTGCTGCACCAGATGTTCATGGTGCGCAACGAAGCAACGGGCGAGCCGCTTGCGCTGGCCACCATCAGCCGCGACATCAGTGCCCGCAAAGCCGCCGAAGAAGCGCTGCAGCGCAGCGAGGAGCGGGCCCGGCTGGCGCTGCAGATGTCGGGCCTGGGTACCTGGCAGATCGACCCCGAGGCCGGCGTCATCCGGCTGGACGACCGCATGTGCGAGATGTGGGGCCTGCGGCCCGGTGTGGACACGCTGTCGTTGGCGGAAACGCTGGACCTGGTGCACCGCGAGGACCAGGCCCGGGTAATGCACGCCTTGCTCAGCGCGCTGGACCCCGCAACGGATGGCTACTACATGGTGGACCACCGCGTGGTGCGGCCCGACGGCAGCCTGCGCTGGATCACGGCCAATGGCCAGAGCCGTTTTGAAGGCGAAGGTGCTGCCCGCGTCCCCGTGTTCGTTACGGGCACGGCGCTGGACCTGACCGAGCGCAAACAAACCGAGCAGGCGCTGTCGCGCACCCAGAGCGAGCTGGCCCATGTGACGCGGCTGCGCAGCCTGGGCGAGCTGGCGGCGTCGATATCGCACGAAATCAACCAGCCGCTGGCCGCCATCATGACCAACAGCCAGGCCGGCCTGCGCTGGTTTGCCGCCAGCCCCCCCAATCTGGAGCGGGTGAAAGAATCGCTCACCCGGGTGGTGCGCGATGCCGCCCGCGCCGGCGAAATCATTCACCGGGTGCGCGGCTTTGTGAAAAAGGGCAGCGGCGGCAAAAGCCGTATCAACATCAATGCGCTGGTGGGCGACACCATTGCGCTGGCCCGCAGCGAGGCGCTGGCCCACGATGTGCCGCTGCTGAGCACGCTGTCGGCCACACCGCCGATGGTGAACGGGGTGGCCGCCGAAATGCAGCAGGTGCTGCTGAACCTCCTCATCAATGGCCTGGAGGCCATGGACGGTGTGCCCATTGCCGACCGGGTGCTGCAGGTCACCACGCTGCTCGATTCCCGCGCGGCCGGCGTGAAAATTACCGTGAGCGACACCGGCTGCGGCCTGGCCGAAGGCGATACCGACTCGATTTTTGAGGCCTTTCAGACCACCAAGTCCCAGGGCATGGGCATGGGCCTGGCCATCAGCCGCGGCATTGTCGAAGCGCATGGCGGGCGCATCTGGGCCACCCGCAACAGCTACGGTGGCGCCAGTTTTCATGTATGGTTGCCGCTGGAGGAGCCTGGCCGCCGGGAGGCGGGGCACAATAAAAACTCATGAGCGACATTGCCGAAACACCCCCCGTTGTCTACATCGTTGACGATGACCCTGCCGTGCGCGAGGCACTCGAGAGCCTGTTCGAGTCGTCCGGCATGCGCACCGTGGCTTTTGCCAGCGCCCAGGAATTTCTGTACTACGAGCGCGAGCCCGGCCCGGCCTGCATGGTGCTGGACGTGCGCATGCCGCTGGTCAGCGGCCTGGACCTGCAGAGCATGCTGACCGGCAGCAGCCACCCGGTGCCGATTGTTTTTATCACCGGCCACGGCGACATACCCATGTCGGTGCAGGCCATGAAAGGCGGCGCGCTGGAATTCCTCACCAAACCCTTTGACGACCAGCAACTGCTGGACGCGGTAGGGCGTGGGCTGGCGCAAGACCGCATCTGGCGGGCCGAGCGCCAGGCCCACCAGTCGGTACAGCAGCGTTTTGACGCCCTGTCGCCGCGCCAGAAGGAAGTCATGGCCGGGGTGATTGCCGGCAAGCTGAACCGCGAAATTGCCGCCGAGCTGGGCCTGAGCGAGATCACCGTCAAGGTGCACCGCGGCCTGATGATGGAAAAAATGCGGGTGCACTCGATTGCCGCGCTGATGCAACTGGCCCAGCAGCTCGACCAGCCGCGCTAAGCGCCGCCAGGGCTCCAAACCGCCTTTTTCAGCCAAATCAAGCACAAAAAGTGCCTGTAGCCGGCACTCCGAATCACTAGTTTGCTCTATTTTAAGTAGCAAATGCTGCGCCGCACCAGCGGGCGGACTTCTTGCTTGCTGGCATGCAATGTCAGCTTCCAGCAAATCCTTTGTTTTTCACGGCAGCCCGTTGCGCGCCACCAGCAGCCTGAGCCAGCCCGACCCGCAGTGGCGGGCCCAGGAGCTGCTGCTGATGCGCGAGGTCATGCGGCTGATTGGCAACAGCCTGGGGCCCGAGGTGGTGATGCGCGAGATGCTGCACCTGATGTCGGAGCTGCTGGGCCTGAACCGGGGCCGCATTGTGCTGGCCGACACCGACACCAGCCCGCTGCCGCCGCGCCGGGGCCGGCGCGAGCCGCCGCGCACCAGCGCCCGCATTCACTACTCGTACGGCATGAGCAAGGAAGAAGTGGCACGCGGCTTTTACAGCCCTGGCGAAGGCATTACCGGCCGCGTACTGGCCACCGGCCAGCCCATTCTGGTGCAGGACATCCACTCCGAGGGCCAGTTTCTGGGCCGCTCGGTGCCGCGCGAGCAACTGCAGCAGGACGGCGCCACCTTTATTGCGCTGCCAATTGAGGTCAACCACCAGACGGTGGGCGTGCTGGCCTGCCACCGGGTGCGCAGCCGGCGCCGGCGGTTCAACGACGACGTGGCGCTGCTCAAGATTCTGGCCACGCTGGTGGGCCAAATTTTGCAGTTGCAGGCACTGATGCAGGAAAAAACCCGTGCGCTGGAAGACCGCAACGCCATGCTCAACCGCGCACTCGACGCGGCCGCCGTGCGCTACGGCATCATCGGCAACTCGCCGGCGCTGCTGCAGGCGCTGGGCGAGCTGGAGCGGGTGTCACAAGCGCAGGCCAGCGTGCTGCTGCTGGGCGAATCGGGCACCGGCAAGGAGCTGTTTGCGCGGGCCCTGCACCTGGCCAGCCAGCGGCGCGACGCGCCCTTCATCAAGGTCAATTGCGCGGCGATTCCCGACACGCTGTTCGAGTCGGAACTGTTTGGCTACGAACGCGGCGCCTTTACCGGCGCCACCGGCGCCCGCCACGGCTGGTTCGAGCAGGCCGACCGCGGCACGATTTTTCTGGACGAAATCGGCGAAATGCCGCTGGCCATGCAAACCAAGCTGCTGCGCACGCTGCAGGAGGGCACGGTGGTGCGGCTGGGCGGCAAGCGCGAAATCAATGTCGATGTGCGGGTGGTGGCGGCCACCAACCGCGACCTGGAAACCGCCGTGGAGCGCGGCACCTTCCGGCGCGACCTGTTCTACCGCCTCAACGTCATTCCCATCCATTTGCCGTCGCTGCGCGAGCGCCGCGAGGACATCCGCACGCTGGCCGTGCACTTTGCCAACCGCGCCAATCTGGCCAACCAGCGCAACATCAACCTGTCGCCGCAGGCGGTGGAGCGGCTGGAAAACCACCCCTGGCCCGGCAATATTCGTGAGCTGGGCAATGTGATCGAGCGGCTGGTGCTGCTGACCGACAGCACCGTGGTCTCGGCCGCCGAAATTGAGCGTTTTCTGCCACGCGGCGGCGGCGCCCTGGGGCCGGCGGCACCGGCCCGAGCCCAGCCATCGTCCGACTTTGTGCAGCGGCCGCTGCCGGCCGCGCCGCTGGTGCGCGAATACAGCAACGCCCAGTCGCACAGCCCCGAGGTGCTGATGGCGGCGCTGCAGCAGCACCATGGCAACCAGTCGCGGGCAGCGCAGGCGCTGGGGCTGACAGCGCGGCAGTTTTCGTACCGGCTGCTGAAGGCGGGGCTGCGCTAAAGACCGAGGTCGGACAGGCCGGGATGGTCGTCGGGCCGGCGGCCCAGCGGCCAGTGAAACTTGCGCTCGGATTCTTTGATGGCCAGGTCGTTGATGCTGGCATGGCGCACCGCCATCAGGCCGTTTTCGGCAAACTCCCAGTTCTCGTTGCCGTAGGAGCGGAACCAGTTGCCGGCGGCGTCGTGCCACTCGTAGGCAAACCGCACAGCAATGCGGTTGCCGGTGAACGCCCAGACTTCCTTGATGAGGCGGTAGTCCAGCTCGCGCTCCCACTTGCCCTTGAGAAACGCCGCCACCGCATCGCGCCCCACTGGAAACTCGGCGCGGTTGCGCCAGCGGGTTTGCGCGGTATAAGCCATCGCCACTTTTTCGGGGTTGCGGTTGTTCCAGCCGTCTTCGGCGGCGCGGGCTTTTTGTTGTGCGGTCTCCAGCGTGAAGGGGGGGAACGGCGGGCGCGGGGTTTCGGTGGTATCGATCATCAAAGCTCCTGAGAGGATGGGTTTTAACTGAAAGCCTCGGCACGGTCTACCACTACGGGCGACGAGCGCACATGCAGCGCGTCAATGCGCTCGGCCAGAAACAGCGCGTCGCGCGCCACACCCGAGAACCGGCCCGAACCCCAGGTGTAGAGCCAGGGCAGGCCCAGAAAATACAGGCCGGGGTGGTTGGTAACGCCGCGCTGGTGGCCGGGCTGGCCCCGGCCGTTGAACACCGGCGCCTCGACCCAGGCGAAATCGGGCGTAAAACCAATACACCAGATGATGGAGGTGATGCCGTGCTCGGACAGGCTCACCGAAGTGCGCTCGGTGCCGGGCTGCCATACCGGGGTGTAGACCGACGGCCCCTCTTCGGTGGCGATACCGTTCTTCGCGATGTAGGCGTCGATACTGGCGTTGATGCGGTTGTAGACCGCGTCGGCGGCGTCCAGATTCGCCGTGAGGTCGGGCGCGAACTGCAGGCTGTCGCCTTCCAGCCCGTGCATCAAGCCGACCAGCTCCATGCCCTCGAGTGCGAATTTGCGCAGGTCAATATCGCGGCCGCCGTCGCGGCCGGTAACGTAGTGGTTGGTGTTGTCGCGCACGCCTTCGCGCAAGGGGTGTTCGTGTACACCGAGGTCGTAGTAGCGCATGTCGGCCAGCCAGTCCACCACGTCCTTACCGCGGTAAAAACGGGCGCAGCGCGGCGCGTCACCCACCGCCAGCCAGACCTTGCGGCCGGCCAGATGCAGGTCTTCGGCGATCTGCGTGCCCGACTGGCCCGAGCCCACCACCAGCACCGCGCCTTCGGGCAAGGCTGCCGCGTTGCGGTACTGCTCGGAATGCATCTGCACCACAGCGGCCGGTAGCCGCTCGGCCAGGCGCGGAATGATGGGTGTGTGGTAGCCACCGGATGCGGCAACCACCTGGTCGGCAGTGCAGATGCCTTCGGAGGTGTGTA
>JAZKCX010000151.1:5962-8012 GCA_040387875.1 Pseudomonadota bacterium
TTGTGTTTTTCAAACACCACATGGTCAATGCTGCGTTGTTTCAGAAAATAGCTCAGCGACAGGCCGGCCTGGCCGCCGCCGACGATGGCTACGCTGTGGTGGGGAATGCGGGGTGGTGGCATGAAAGTCTCCGGAACTCAAAAAACGCGTTTATTCAAAAGCCACCAGCGCCACCGAGGCATCGGCCTGCGCGGCAAACAGACGGGCACGCGCTTCTATGGTGGCGAGCTGGTCGGCCGCTGCCGAGCAGGCAAAACCGTAGCGCGCGGCAACCCGGTCGGAGCTGTGCTGGGTGGCCGCACGAATGCGGTCGAGAAACTCGCTGAGCGGATAGGCCTGGCCCGGCTGAAAAAACTCGCGGATGGTGGTGGACGGCGAGTAGCAGCAGGTCTCGGTCTGGTCGGGCCAGCGCAGGCGGTAGTGGATGGCGGGCATGGGCGGGTGTGGTGAATTACAAGGTTTCTGCGGTAGCGGCGGCGCCCAGCGCGGCGGTAATAAAAGGGCGCTCGCTGGTGTCCCACAGCAGCGCGCTGTCGCTGCCGCGCGCCAGCAGCACTTCGGGCGCTGCGGTGACTTCGCCCACCACTGCGCAGGCCAGATCGCGGGCGCGGAATTTGGCAATTACCGGCGCCACCTGCTCGGGCCGCAGGCTCAGCACAAAACCGTAGCTGGGAAAAGCGGTGAGCCAGCGGAACAGCGCGGGGCCGTCGGCCGTGCCGGGCGGGCGGGGGATGGCGTCTACGTCGATGCGGGCACCCACACGCGAACATTCCAGCAGCATCAGCGCGGTGCCCACCGCGCCGGCCATGCTGATGTCTTTGGCAGCGTCGCACAAGCCGGTCTCGGCGATCTCGGGCAGCAGCGCCAGATCGGCACGCAGGCGTTCGGGCGGTGCCTTGCTGGAGGCGTCCCAATAGGGATAGGGGTCGTGCCAGGCGCCACGGAGGTCCATGGCCATGACCAGCTGGTCGCCAGGGCGGGCGTTGAAGCTGGTCAGAAGGCTTTTGGCGTGGCCCAGAATAGCCACCGCGAGCTGGCCGCGTTTTGCCCGGTTGTTGCTGTGGCCACCCACAATCGGCACGCCGTAGCGCTGCGCAGCGGTGGCCATGCCGGCCAGCATGTCGCTGGCCTGGGCCATGCCGTCGCTCCACAGTGCATCAACCACCGCCACCGGCCGGCCACCCATGGCATACACATCGCTCACGTTGACCATCACGCTGCAGTAGCCGGCGAACCAGGGCATGTGCTCAATGAAGTCTTCCACCAAACCTTCAATCGCCAGCAGCGAATAGCCGCCGCCGGGCAGCGCAATGGCGGCGCAGTCGTCGCCCACGGCCACCGCCTGCGCCATCGCATCCACCCCACCGCTGTGGCTGCGGGCCAGTGCGGTGATGACATCGCTGATGTCGGTTTTGTGCGCAAAGCCGCGGCTCTGGCGCAGGGCGATGGCCAGCTCGTTCGCAGTCATACCGGTGCGCGCGCCCTCGTACGGGGCTGGGTGACGAAACCGGTGTACGGGTCGTAGCAGGGCGGATAGGCGGCCAGGTCGGCCTGCATCAGATGGTGCGAGCGGCCATGCAGCGTGGTCTGCCGGAGGGTGCGCCAGTGCAGCTTTTCAAACAGGGGCAGGTTCTGGCTTTGCACATGGGCCAGAAAAATTTTGCAGCTGCGCGCATGGGCGCTGGACACCGCCAGCTTGATGAGGGCGCAGGCCAGCCCGCTGTACTGCCGGTAGGCCATGTGCACCGCCAGCCGCGAGCCCCACCACAGGCCATCGTCGGCCTGGTGAATGCGCACACAACCCACCACCTGGTCGTTCATGCCGCCAATACAGGCAATGGCGACAATCATCTGGCAGTCGTCGTCAATCACGTCGATGTCGTCGCCCTCGAAGATGCCTTGCTCTATGCAGAACACCGCGCGGCGCAAGCGCAGGGCCTCGGCCTTTTCCCAGGCGTTGTCGGCCCATTTGATGCGGAACTCGCAGGGCGTGAAGGTGCGCGGCAGGTCTTTCAGCTCTTCGTCGAAGGCGTATTCAAGCGCTTGCATA
>JAZKCX010000151.1:8112-15305 GCA_040387875.1 Pseudomonadota bacterium
GGTAAACGCCCAGCGCCAGCAGGCGTTCACACATGTCCAGAATCGCCTCTTGCGTGTCGCCCAGCCCGGCCAGGATGTAGCTGCTGACCTGGCCTTTGCCAAACACCTTTATAGCCGCCTCGAAGGCCGACATGTAGCGCTCAATCGGCACACTGGCCTTGCCTGGCATGATGCGTTCGCGCACGGCAGGCGTGACGGCTTCGAGGTGCATGCCCAGGGTGTCGATGCCGGCAGCTTTCATGCGGTCGAACCAGTGATCGTGGTCGGGCGGCTCGCACTGGGCCTGGATGGGAATGTCCACCGCCGCCTTGATGGCAAACGCGCTGTCGCACAGAATTTTGGCGCCCCGGTCGGTGCTGTTGGGTGTGCCGGTGGTCATCACCATGTGTTTTACACCGTCCAGCAGCACGGCAGCGCGGGCCACCTCGGCCAGTTGCTCGGGCGTCTTGTGGGCAATGGTGCGGCCGGCCGCCAGCGACTGGCCGATGGAGCAGAACTTGCAGGTCTTGCGCCGGCTCTCGTAGCGTATGCAGGTCTGCAGCACCGTGGTGGCGAGCACGTCGGCGCCGTGCAGCGTGGCGATGTGCGAATAGGGCACGCCATCAAGTGTTTGCAAAGCATAAAAGCGCGGCGTTTTGGGAAAGCTGATGCTGGCAATCGGAATCGTGCCACGCATGACCGTGCTGTTGCCCTGCGCATCGGGCGGCATCGCCATGTAAGGCGAATTGAAGGCGGTACCGGTGTGCACCGGCACCATGATGGTGTGGCCGTCTACCGTGACGGCCTTGTGGTCCGACGGGCCCGCGCCGCCGCGGCGGCTGGCGACACCGGCCGAAGGATCAAGAAGCCGCAACCCGGAGGACTGCAACTCGGTCATCAATTGCCGGCTGGACAGCTGTGGGGAGGTGGTCATGGTCGGGGCTCCTGGGAGTGATGGATGACGAAAAAGACGAGGCGCTGCCGGCAGCGGCCACGGCTGCATGCATGGGGTGCACCGTGCGGGCTGGCTGGTCGTTGAGGGCCAGGCTCAGCAGCTCGGGGCGGGCGTAGTGGCCGACCGAATCCATCATGCGTTTGCGCTTGGTGATCAGGCGCATGTCGAGGTCGGCCACCAGCATGCCTTCGCCTTCGGTAATCGGCGGCGCAAGGTGTTTGCCTTCGGGCGAAATGATGGCGGTGTGGCAGCCACCGCGCAGGGCTTTCTGCAGCGCGGGGTCGGTGGTCAGGGCGTTGATCTGCGCATCCGTCAGCCAGCCAGTGGAGTTGACTACAAAGCAGCCCGACTCCAGCGCATGGTGGCGAATGGTGACTTCCATCTGCTCGGCAAAAATGGGGCCGACCAGCGAGCCGGGAAACTGCGCACAGTGGATCTCTTCATGTTGCGTCATCAGGCTGTAGCGGGCCAGCGGGTTGTAGTGTTCCCAGCAGGCCAGTGCGCCAACGCGGCCCGCAGCGGTATCCACCACCTTCAGGCCGGCGCCATCACCCATACCCCAGACCATGCGCTCGTGGTAGGTGGGTGTGATCTTGCGGCGCTTGAGGGCCAGGCGGCCGTCGGCGTCGAAAATGAGCTGGGCGTTGTACAGGCTGCCGTGGTCGCGCTCGTTTACGCCCAGCACAACCACCATGCCGTGCTGCCGGGCCCTGGCGCTCACCGCATCGGTTACCGGGCCGGGCACCACCACCGCTTTTTCGTACAACTGCATGTGCTCCTCGCCCTGCGCCACCGGCGGGCGGATGAACGAGAAGTAGGGGTAGTACGGCACAAAGGTCTCGGGAAAGACGATGAGCTGTACGCCCTGGGCAGCGGCCCGGTCGATCGCCTCGCACACCTTGTTGACGGTGCCGTCGTGGCTGTCAAAGTCGGGCGTGATCTGGACGGCAGCGGCCCGGACTGTGCGGTAGGCGGACATGGTGGTGCTTCCTCGGGGTGCGCTTACAGCGTCCAGGTGTTCAGGATGAAGGCGTTGGCCTTGCGGTGCAGCAGGATGATGTCGAGCACATCCTGCGGTGCAATCGGGCGGATGCCGTCGATCAGCGAGCCTTCGCCGTGGCCGTACAGGGCCTGCAGCGCAAAACGGCAGGCGTAGACCTTCACGCCCTCTTTCATGATCTTGGTGAGCTGGTTGTTGAAGTTCTGGTGGCCGGGAAAAGCCTCGTCGCCCAGCGTGGGAAAGCCGCGCTTCACACCCAGCGTGACGCCGGGGCCGTACAGCAGCACCGAGGTCTCGAAACCCTTGCGCTGCAGGCGGGTAGCCTGCAGCAAATTCACCAGGCCGATCGAGCCTTCGAAAGCCACGGTGTGAAAGGTCACCAGCGCTTTTTCGCCGGCATCGGCTTTCACGTCCTCAAAAACTTTTTCTTCGTAGTCGACCAGAAATTCGCCGATGGCATTGGCTGGCTTGGTAACTTTTGGCATGGATTCACTCCGATGGGTTGGTTGGGTTGGGAGACCGTTGGTGCAGGGAAAGTCGGTTGCACACAGCGCTTACTGCATGGCGCGTGCCAGACTGCGCCGTGCGACGGCGGGCGCCGTGCGATCAAGCTGCAATCAAACAGCGAGAGGGCGCACCACCGGCACTTAAATAATTTTTGACGCACATCTTTCAAGCTCCTGAAGACGCGCCAGCCCGTGCAAGGCAGCAAAGCGCTGCACTGCAATGAGGCAGCAGCGATGCAATCAATGCATCCAATCAATGGGGGCTTCTGCACCACGGCGATGCAGGGGCACACTTGAAACCGGGCACGCTAAATGCACGCAATCACCGTATGCAATGCAATCAAGTCCTGCAATCACTCTGCCCATGAACAAGCTCATCCACCAGTGGGACAAGCGTCTGCAGGCCAGCAGCAAGCCGGCCTACCTTTTGCTGGCCGACCTGATTGCCGAAGACATGCGGGTGGGCCGGCTTTCGCCGCGCGACCGCCTGCCCACGCTGCGCGAGCTGGCGCAGGACCTGGGCCTGAACTACACGACGGTGGCGCGCGGCTATGCCGAGGCACGCAAACGCGGGCTGATCGACTCGCACGCCGGCATGGGCACCTTTGTGCGCGGCAGCGCGCCGGCCATCCAGCTGCGCGGCGGCAGTGGCGCCGAAATGACCATGAACATGCCGCCCGAACCGGCCGACGAGAGCCTGCTGGCCGGTATGCGCGACAGCGCGGCCCGGCTGATGGCCAGCGCCGACCTGCACGATCTGATGCGTTACCAGGACTTTGGTGGCTCGCCGCAGGACCGCGCGGCTGCGATGGGCTGGCTGCGCCGCACACAAATTGTTTCTACCGTGGAGCAAACCCTGGTCTGCCCCGGCATTCACAGTGTGCTGACCGCGCTGTTCTCGCTGCTGGCCCGGCCCGGCGAGCTGATCTGCGTGGAGTCGCTCACCTATCCCGGCCTCAAAGCCATTGCAGCGCAGCTGGGCGTGCAGCTGCATGCACTGCCGCTGGACGACGATGGGCCGAGTGCCGAGGCCTTTGAACATGCCTGCAAGACCTTGAGCCCCAAGGCCCTGTACTGCAACCCCACGCTGCTCAACCCCACCACCGCCACCGTGTCCAAAGGCCGGCGCGAGGCCCTGGCCGACATTGCACTGCGTTTTGCCGTGCCCATCATTGAAGACGATGCCTACGGCATATTGCCGCGCAATGCGCCGGTGCCACTCACACAGCTTGCGCCCGAGCTCACCTACTACGTCACTGGCCTGTCCAAATGTATAGGCGCCGGCCTGCGTACCGCCTATGTGCATGCCCCCAGCACCCGGCAGGCCCAGCGCCTTGCGGGTGCGATGCGGGCCACCACCGTAATGGCCTCACCGTTCACCAACGCGCTGTCCACCACCTGGATCAACAACGGCATGGCCGACGCCATGGTGCAAGCGGTGCGCAGCGAATCGATGGCGCGGCAGGCGCTGGCGGCGCGGCACCTGGCGCCCTACCCGCTGCTGGCAGCGCCCGAGGGGTTTCATTTGTGGCTGCCCATTCCGCAGCCCTGGAGCGCGGTGGAATTTGCCGGCTACCTGCGCACCCGGGGTGTGGGCGTGGTGGCCAGCGCCGCGTTTTCTACCGACGGCAACCCGCCCGACGCGGTGCGCATTTGCCTGGGCGGTCCGCTTTCGCGCGACGAGTGTGATGCCGCGCTGCGTCTCGTCAGCGACACGCTGGAGCACCCGCTGCACCCGCACGCCACCGTGCGGTAAGGCAACGCGGAGCCAGTCCCCGCAAATCTGTCTCAGTTTGCGGCAGCGTCGCAGCAGCGACATAGTGGCCTCGCGGGCCGCAGCACAATCCGCCCCATGGGAAACCTCTACCTGGTGCGCCACGGCCAAGCCTCTTTCGGCGCCGACGATTACGACATGCTGAGCCCGCGCGGCCACCAGCAAAGCCTGCGGCTGGGCGAGTACTTCAAACAGAAAGATTTGCGCTTTGATGCGGTGCTGACCGGCACGCTGCGCCGCCATGCCGAGACCCATGCCGGTATCTGCAAGGGCGCAGGCTGGGAAGCCAAGGCGCTGGCCTGGCCCGGCCTGAACGAGTACGACAGCGAGGCGGTGATCCACGCCATCCATCCCCAGCCGCTGCCCAAACCCGACACGCCCGAGGTCTACCGCCACTATTTCCGCCTGCTGCGCGACGGCCTGACGCAGTGGATGGCCGGCGTCGTCACACCCAAAGGCATGCCCAGCTATACCGAGTTTCGCGCCGGTGTGGTGAGCGCGCTGGACCATGTGCGCATGCAGTGCAGCGGCAATGTGCTGATCGTCTCCAGCGGCGGGCCGATTTCCACCGCGGTGGGCCATGTGCTGGGCACCAGCGCCGAGACCACCATCGAGCTGAACCTGCGCATCCGCAATACGGCAGTGACCGAATTCACCTTCAATCCCAAGCGCCACACGCTGGTGACCTTCAACACCCTGCCACACCTGGACAACCAGCCCGACTGGGTGACCCACGCCTGAGTACGGGCTGCTGCATCCACTGCAGACTTCCGTCAAAATACTCCTGAATTAATAGCTAGGTAGCAAGTATTTACGCCGGCTAGATGCCGATTTGGCTTTAAAAATACCCTCCTGGCGGCCGTACAGCCCTGCCCAGGGCCCGCGAATGGCGCCTCGCCCATAATTCGCCCATTCAAAAGGAATCCCCATGCCCCGTTTGGCCTGGCTTGCGCCCATCATTGCCGCCGCCGTACTGGGCGGCGCATGGTTCAGCACCCTGAACGCCTTGCTGGTGGGCGCCTGCGCAGTGGCACTGATTGGCGCGGTGATTGCTGCCGTGCACCACGCCGAGGTGGTGGCGCACCGGGTGGGCGAGCCCTTCGGTACGCTGGTGCTGGCCGTGGCCATCACGGTGATCGAGGTGGCGCTGATCATCTCGGTGATGCTGGCCGGTGGCCCCGACAAGGCCGCGCTGCCCCGTGACACGATTTTTGCGGCGGTGATGATCATCACCACCGGCGTGATTGGCATCTGCATGCTGGTGGGCGGCCTGCACCACCTGGAGCAGCGCTTCCAGCTCGACGGCGCCACCTCGGCGCTGGCCGCGCTGGTGGTGCTGGCGGGCTTGTCGCTGGTCATGCCGGCCTTCACCACCAGCTCGGAGGGCGGCACCTACACCACCTCGCAGCTCACCTTTGTGGCGCTGTCGTCACTGTCGCTGTGGGCCGCCTTTGTGTTTGTGCAGACCGTGCGCCACCGCGACTATTTTCTGCCGCCCAGCAACGTGGCCAACGAGGATGTGCATGCACCGCCACCGTCCAACGGCCAGGCCTGGGCCAGCTTTGGGCTGCTGATGCTGTCGCTGGTGACCGTGGTTGGGCTGGCCAAACAGCTGTCGCCCACCATCGAGGCCGCAGTCACGGCCGCCGGCGCCCCCAAGGCGGTGATTGGCATTGCCATTGCCATGCTGGTGCTGCTGCCCGAAACCTGGGCCGCGGTACGGGCCGCCCAGGCCGACCGCATGCAGACCAGCATGAACCTGGCGCTGGGCTCGG
Source organism: Pseudomonadota bacterium (assembly GCA_040387875.1). Taxonomy (GTDB): domain Bacteria; phylum Pseudomonadota; class Gammaproteobacteria; order Burkholderiales; family Burkholderiaceae_C; genus PCRC01. The sequence goes on from JAZKCX010000151.1 coordinate 14,102, forward strand.
CCCTGGCCAGCATCGGGCTGACCATTCCGGCGGTGGTGGTGGCCGCCGTGCTGCTCGATTTGCCGCTGGTGCTAGGCCTGGAAGCCAAGGACATGGTGATGCTGATGCTGGCCTTTGTGGTGAGCGCCATCACCCTGAGCACCGGGCGGACCAACGTCATGCAGGGCGCGGTGCACCTGATTTTGTTTGCCGCCTTTTTGTTTCTGGCCTTCGTACCTTGAGCTTTGCGCCCGGAAGGTCGCGCGACCGCTCAACAGGCGCGCCGCAGGCGCTCAGTACGTCTTGTACGGCAAAAACTTGCCCGACAGCACCACATTCACACGGTCGCCCTTGGGGTCGGGCTGGCGCACGATGTCCATGCTGAAATCAATCGCGCTCATGATGCCGTCGCCAAACTCCTCGTGGATCAGTTCCTTGATGGTGGTGCCATAGACACTGACGATTTCGTACCAGCGGTAGATCAGCGGGTCGGTCGGCACCGGCGTGGGCAGCGAGCCCTTGTACGGCACGACCTGCAGCCACTTCTGCTCTTCGGCGCTCAGGCCGAAGATCTTGCCCAGAATCTTGGCCTGCTCGGGGGTGGCGGTCATCTGGCCCAGGCACAGCGCAGTGGTCCATTCCTTGGAGTGGCCCACCTTCTTGGCTACGTCGGCCCACTGGATGCCTTTGGCAACCTTGGCGGTGATGATTTTTTCGGTGACTTCGAGACGGTTCATGGATGCAATTCCTTTGCAAAAAGAGGGGGTGAAGGGGTTCAGTGCGCCTTGGCGCGCAGCACCAGAAAATCAACAATGTGGTTGCGCAGCTCGTAGTAGCCGGGCAGGTGGTGCAGGCCGGCGCGGGTGCGTTCACGCGGCAGCGTGTTGTGCACCACCTCGGCAATGCCACCGGGTACGTAGCCGGCGTCGGTCTCGCTGCCATTGCTCATCAGCAGAATGCGGTCAGCCAGCAGAATGGCTTCGTCCACATCGTGGGTGATCATGAACACCGTCTGCTGCGTCTGCCGCACGATGGTCATCAATTCGTCCTGGATGGTGCCGCGGGTCAGCGCGTCGAGTGCGCCAAAGGGCTCGTCGAGCAGCAGCATCTTGGGCTGGATGGCAAACGCGCGGGCAATGCCGACCCGCTGCTTCATGCCGCCCGAAAGCTGCGAAGGCTTCTTGTCGATGGCGGGGCTCAGGCCGACCAGTGCAACGAACTTTTC
>JAZKCX010000152.1:0-1952 GCA_040387875.1 Pseudomonadota bacterium
CCGGCGCAGGGAAGTTCTTGGCCATGCCCTTGACCATGTTGCGGGCAAACTGGAAATACGCGTCGCCGTTCGGGTGTTTGCATGGCAGGTCGCGCACCAGCGGCAGCGGTCGGGCGGAGGCAATGCTTTTGGTGTATTCCAGCACACCGGCAATGAAGTCGCCTTCAATGATCTTGGCAAACAGCAACTGGCCCGGCAGCGATGCCAGCAGCTCGCTCTTCACAGGCTCGCCGGTAACAATCATGTTCAGCGCGGTTTCCACGCCAAGTACCCGTGGCAGCCGCTGGGTACCACCACCACCGGGCAGCAGGCCCAGCTTCACTTCGGGCAGCGCCACCTGCGTGCCGGGCGCGGCCACGCGGTAGTGGCAACCCAGCGCCAGTTCCAGCCCGCCGCCCATCACCACGGAGTGGATGGCAGCAACGACGGGTTTGGGCGATGCTTCAAGCATGCGCACCAGGCTGTGCAGCGAAGGCTCGGCCATCATCTTGGGCGAGTTGAATTCGCGGATGTCGGCACCGCCGGAGAAGGCCTTGCCGGCGCCGGTGATGACGATGGCCGTGACAGCGGCATCGGCCCACGCGGCTTCCAGGCCCTGGGCCACGGCCTGCCGGGTGGCAAAACCCAGGCCGTTCACCGGAGGGTTGTTGAGTGTGATCACCGCCACGTTGCCGTGGACCTTGTATTCAGCCGTCATGCGCTAACTCCTCAGTGGGGGAAGGTGGCCCAAAGCTCGGGCCCAAGAAAAAATCCGAAAAAGAACGGTCGTTCTATTTCGGATTGTAGGGTCTGGGCCAGGCCGGGCAACGCTGTTTTGTCCCAACCGGGACAAAGCAGCAGAGTGCGGGGCCGCCGTACATCAGGCCGACGGCAGCTTGTAGTCCTTGAGCTGTTCGCGCAGCCGGGTTTTCAGCATCTTGCCGGTAGCGCCGAGCGGAATCGCATCAACAAAAACCACGTCGTCGGGGATCTGCCACTTGGCAGTTTTGCCCTCGTAGAAGGCGATGAGTTCGTCGCGCGAGACTTCGGCGCCGGGCTTTTTCACCACCGCAATAATGGGCCGCTCGTCCCACTTGGGGTGGCGAATGCCGATGCAGGCCGCCATGGCCACCGCCGGGTGCGCCACGGCGATGTTCTCGATGTCGATCGAACTGATCCACTCGCCGCCGGACTTGATCACGTCTTTGCTGCGGTCGGTGATCTGCATGAAGCCGTCGGCATCAATCGTGGCGACGTCGCCGGTGGGAAACCAGTCGGTGCCGGCGGCGTCTTTCACCAGCGGGTTGCCGCCCTCGCCCTTGAAGTATTCGGCCACGATCCACGGGCCTTTCACCAGCAGGTCGCCGTAGGCCTTGCCGTCCCAGGGCAGCTCGTTGCCGTCCTCGCCGACAATTTTCATGTCGACGCCATAGATGGCGCGGCCCTGCTTCAGACGAATCTTCATCTGCTCTTCTGCGGGCAGGCCCAGGTGCTTGTTTTTCAGCGTGCACAGGGTGCCCAGGGGGCTCATTTCGGTCATGCCCCAGGCGTGCAGCACGTCCACGCCGTAGTCGTCGCGGAAAGAGTTGATCATGGCCGGCGGACAGGCCGAGCCGCCAATCACGGTGCGGGTGAGCGTGCTGAACTTCAGGTTGTTGGGCTTGAGGTGCCCCAGCAGCATCTGCCAGACGGTGGGTACGCCAGCAGCAAAGGTCACTTTTTCGGCTTCCATCAGCTCGTAGACCGATTTGCCATCCATCGCCGCGCCGGGGAAGACCAGCTTGCAGCCCACCATCAGCGCCGCATAGGGCAGGCCCCAGGCGTTGACGTGGAACATGGGCACCACCGGCAGCACCGAGTCGCGCGCGCTCAGGCACATCACATCGGGCAGGCTGGCGGCAAAGGCGTGCAGGATGGACGAGCGGTGGCTGTACAGCGCGGCCTTGGGGTTGCCGGTGGTGCCGCTGGTGTAG
>JAZKCX010000153.1:0-2720 GCA_040387875.1 Pseudomonadota bacterium
GGCGCAGGGCCGGCAGGTCTACTGGGTCTGCCCGCTGATCGAGGAAAGCGAGGCGCTGGATTTGACCAACGCCACGCAAACCCACGCCGAGTTAAGCGACGCCTTGCCCGGCGTGCTGGTCGGTCTGCTGCATTCCCGCATGCCGCCAGTGGAAAAGAAGGCGGTGATGGCGCTGTTCACCAGTGGCGCCATGGGCGTGCTGGTGAGCACCACCGTCATCGAGGTCGGCGTGGATGTGCCGAATGCTTCGCTGATGGTGATAGAGCACGCCGAGCGTTTTGGCTTGTCGCAGTTGCACCAGTTGCGGGGAAGGGTAGGGCGCGGTGCAGCGGCTTCGGCCTGCGTGCTGCTGTACTCTACCGGCGACGCACCGCGTCTGGGCGAGCTGGCGCGGGCAAGGCTGAAGGCCATGGCAGAGACTGGCGACGGCTTCGAGATTGCCCGGCGCGACCTGGAAATTCGCGGCCCCGGTGAATTTCTGGGTGCCCGCCAGTCCGGTGCGCCGCTGCTGCGTTTTGCGGATTTGGCGCTCGATGCCGACTGGCTGGCCTGGGCGCGCGAACTGGCCCCGGTGATGCTGGACCGCCATCCCGAATTGGCCCAGAAACACGTGGACCGCTGGTTGGGTGGAAAATCGGAGTACCTGAAAGCCTGACTGTTCATGACCCTGACCGAACTCAAATACATCGTCGCCGTTGCCCGCGAACGGCACTTCGGTAAGGCTGCGGAAGCTTGCTATGTTTCGCAGCCCACCCTGTCGGTAGCGATCAAGAAGCTGGAAGACGAGCTGGACGTGAAGCTGTTCGAGCGCAGTGCCAACGAAGTCACCGTGACGCCGCTGGGCGAAGAAATTGTGCGGCAGGCGCAAAGCGTGCTGGAGCAGGCTTCGAACATCAAGGAAATCGCAAAACGCGGCAAGGACCCGCTGGCCGGCCCGCTGCGACTGGGCGTGATTTACACCATCGCGCCGTATCTATTGCCGGATCTGGTGCGCCAGACCATAGAGCGCACGCCGCAGATGCCGCTGATGCTGCAGGAGAACTTCACCGTCAAGCTGCTGGAAATGTTGCGCATGGGCGAGATTGACGCGGCCATCATGGCCGAACCTTTTCCTGATACCGGGCTGGCCACTGCGCCGCTGTACGACGAGCCGTTTCTGGCGGCGGTGCCGGTAGCCCACGCGCTGGCCGCCAAGGACACGATCACGGCCGATGAACTGAAACGCGAGACCATGCTGCTGCTGGGCAATGGCCACTGTTTCCGCGACCATGTGCTGGAAGTCTGCCCCGAGTTCGCGCGTTTTTCCAGCGACGCCGAAGGCATTCGCAAGAGTTTTGAGGGCTCGTCGCTGGAGACCATCAAACACATGGTGGCGGCTGGAATGGGCGTGACGCTGGTGCCGCGTCTGGGGGTGCCGCCCGGTGCCTTGCCGGGCAAAGGCAAGCGCCGCAAAAGCGACGACCTGTATGTGAAGTATTTGCCCTTTGACGGCAACCCGCCAATGCGCCGCGTGGTGCTGGTGTGGCGCCGCAGCTTTACCCGCTACGAGGCGATTGCGGCGCTGCGCAACGCGATTTATGCCTGCGAACTGCCGGGCGTAAAGCGCCTGTCGTAGGCCCTGGCTGACGGCAGGAAAAGCCAGCGGACGGCTGCACGCCCGATAGCCCTGCGCTAAAGTTTTACGCCTTCCCCCACACTGTTTCACTTGGAGAATCCATGGCAAAAACATCACCCAAAATTTCTGCGCCGGTGGCCGCACCGCCCATCAACATCGGCATCAGCGAAAAGGACCGCGCCGCTATCGCCAAGGGCCTGAGCCATTTGCTGGCCGACACCTACACGCTGTACCTCACCACCCACAATTTCCACTGGAACGTCACTGGCCCGATGTTCAATACGCTGCACACCATGTTCATGGCGCAGTACACCGAGCTGTGGAACGCGGTTGACCCGGTGGCCGAACGCATCCGCTCGCTCGGCCATGCCGCGCCCGGCTCCTATGCGCAGTTTGCCAAGCTGGCCTCGGTGCCCGACGCGCCAGTCGAGCCGCCCAAGGCCCTGGAGATGGTGCGCATTCTGGTGCAGGGCCACGAGGCGGTGGCACGCACCGCGCGGGCGCTGTTTCCGCTGGCCGACAAAGCCAGCGACGAGCCCACCGCAGACCTTCTGACGCAGCGCCTGACGGTGCACGAGCAGACGGCCTGGATGTTGCGGTCATTGTTAGAGGATTAGCCCACCCCTGCGGCGCTTCGCGCCACCCCCTCAAGGGGGCGACACTGGCGGGCCGGCAGAGCCGGATCCGCGGTGTCTTTGAATAAGTCACTCCTGACCATCCACATGTCCTCGCGCCTCTCGCTCTATTTCGACCTGATCCGCTGGGACCGCCCGGCTGGCTGGCTGCTGCTGCTGTGGCCCACGCTGGGTGCGCTGTGGTTTGCAGCGGGCGGCTTTCCGGGCTGGCATCTGCTGGCCGTGTTTGTGCTGGGCACCATCCTGATGCGCAGCGCTGGCTGCTGTATCAACGACGTGGCCGACCGCGACTTCGACCGCCACGTCAAGCGTACCGCGCAGCGACCTGTCACCCGCGGCGCGGTGTCGGTGAAAGAGGCGCTGCTGCTGGGCGCAGCGCTGGCACTGTGCGCGTTTGCGCTGGTGCTCACCACCAACCTGCCCACCATCCTCTGCTCGTTCGGCGCGCTGGCCGTGACGCTGCTTTATCC
>JAZKCX010000154.1:0-3054 GCA_040387875.1 Pseudomonadota bacterium
GCCGCTCGCCGCTGCCCATTGTTTTTATCACCGGCCACGGCGACGTGCCCATGGCGGTGAACACCATGAAAAAAGGCGCGATGGATTTCATCCAGAAGCCCTTCAACGAAGACGACCTGGTGAACCTGGTCGAGCGCATGCTGGAACACGCCAAAAGCGCTTTCAGCGACTTCCAGCATTCCGCCAGCCGCGACGCGCTTCTGGGCAAGCTGACCAGCCGCGAGGCCCAGGTGCTGGAGCGCATTGTTGCTGGCCGCCTCAACAAGCAAATTGCCGACGATCTGGGCATCAGCATCAAGACGGTGGAAGCGCACCGCGCCAACATCATGGAAAAGCTCAATGCCAACACCGTGGCCGATTTGCTGAAAATTGCACTGGGCTCCAGCGCGCCCAAAACGACCTGACCCACGGAACTCACTTTTTCATAGCAATAAACGCCCGTCGTCCGCTGGCCACGGGCGTTTTTCATTCCAGAAACTGTTTATGACTGCCCAACTGATCGATGGCAACGCCCTGTCCAAACAACTGCGCACCCAGGTGGCCCAGCGTGCCGCCGCGCTGCGCGCCAAAGGCACTGTCCCCGGTCTGGCGGTGGTGCTGGTGGGCGACAACCCGGCCAGCCAGGTCTATGTGCGCAACAAGGTCAAGGCCTGTGCCGATGCCGGCCTGCATTCGGTACTGGAAAAGCACGATGCGAACTTGAGTGAGGCCGCGCTGCTGGCCCGGGTCGATGCGCTGAACAACGACCCGTCCATCCAGGGCATTCTGGTGCAGCTGCCGCTGCCGGCGCACATCGATGCGCAAAAGGTCATCGAGGCGATTTCGCCGGCGAAAGACGTGGACGGTTTTCACATCGCCAGTGCCGGCGCGTTGATGACCGGCATGCCCGGTTTCTGGCCCTGCACGCCCTACGGCTGCATGAAGATGCTGGAAAGCATCGGCTATGACCTGAAAGGCAAACACGCGGTGGTAATTGGCCGCAGCAACATCGTCGGCAAACCCATGGCGCTGATGCTGCTGCAGCAAAACGCCACGGTGACCATCTGCCACAGCGGAACCAAGGACCTGAAGGCGCTGACACTGCAGGCCGACGTGGTGGTGGCCGCGGTGGGCAAGCGCAACGTGCTGACCGCCGACATGGTGAAACCCGGCGCGGTGGTGCTGGATGTGGGCATGAACCGCAACGACGAAGGCAAGCTTTGCGGGGATGTGGATTTTGCCGGGGTATCGCAGGTGGCAAGCTACATCACGCCCGTACCGGGCGGCGTCGGGCCGATGACGATCACGATGCTCCTCGTCAATACGCTGGAAGCGGCAGAGCGCGCACCCTGAAGAAGTAGGTCATCGGCCGATTGCCTGCGCGGGTCGATCCCCTGCGGGGGCCCTCGCCCTTCGCTTCGACAATCCCGATGACAATCACGATGCTCCTGGTCAACACCCTGGAAGCCGCCGAGCGCGCCAACGCGACTTAATTGGCGCCATAGCCAGCCGCAATCCCGCTGTCACTTGAAATAGCGCAGAAAAGGGCAAAATCAGGGGTATGACCAATCCCCTGCTCGCCCCTGACGACCTCGCACTGTTTGACCAGATTCGCCCCGAGCATGTGGCACCCGCCATCGAGGTGCTGCTGAAAGACGCCAACGCCGCGCTGGAGACCGTTACCCAGCCCGATTTTCCCGCCAGCTGGACCGGCATCGCCAAGGTGCTCGATGTCGCCACCGAAAAGCTCGGCCGGGCCTGGGGCAGCGTAAGCCACCTCAATGGTGTGGCCGACACGCCCGAGCTGCGCGCCGCCTACACTGCCGCCCTGCCCATCGTCACCGAGTTCTGGACCCGCCTCGGCTCCGACGAGCGGCTGTACGCCAAGTACAAGGCGATTGATCCGTCCACCCTGAATGCCGAGCAAAAGCAGGCCCACCTGCTGGCCGTGCGCAACTTTGTGCTGAGCGGCGCCGAGCTGCAGGGCGAGGCCAAAAAGCGTTTTGCCGCCATCCAGGAACGCCAGGCCGATATGTCCCAGCAGTTCAGCGAACATGCGCTGGACGCCACCGACCGTTATGCCTACTACGCCACTGCCGACGAGCTGGCCGGTGTGCCACCCGATGTGCAGCAGGCTGCCGCTGCGGCCGCCAAAGCCGAAGGCAAGGACGGCTACAAACTCACGCTGAAAATGCCGTGCTACCTGCCGGTAATGCAGTTCGCCCACAGCAGCGTGCTGCGCGAAAAGCTCTACCAGGCCTATGTCACCCGCGCCAGCGAGCTGGGCGACCCGGCGCTGGACAACACCGCGCTCATCCGCGAAATTCTGGCGCTGCGCAAGGAAGAAGCGCAGCTCCTGGGCTACCGAGATTTCGGCACCCTGTCGGTGGTGCCCAAGATGGCTGATTCGCCAGAACAGGTCATCACCTTTCTGCGCGACCTGGGCAAGCGCGCCCGGCCCTATGCTGAAAAAGACCTGGCCGATATGCGCGCCTTTGCCGCCAAAGAGCTGGGTCTGGCCGACCCGCAGGCCTGGGACTGGCCCTACATCGGCGAGAAGCTGAAAGAGGCGCGCTACGCCTTCAGCGAGCAGGAGGTCAAGCAGTACTTCACCGCGCCCAAGGTGCTCGGCGGCCTGTTCAAGATCATCGAAACGCTGTTCGAGGTGGCCATTCGCAAGGACGACGCGCCCGTCTGGAACCCTTCCGTTTCGTTCTACCGCATCGAGCGCGCCGGCCAGTTGGTGGGCCAGTTCTACCTTGATCCCACCGCCCGCACCGGCAAGCGCGGCGGCGCCTGGATGGACGACGCACGCGCCCGCTGGCTGCGGCCGGACGACGGCACGCTGCAAACGCCGGTGGCGCAACTGGTCTGCAACTTTGCCGATGGCGTGGATGGCAAGCCAGCGCTGCTCACGCACGACGACGTGACCACCCTGTTCCACGAATTCGGCCACGGCCTGCACCACATGCTGACGCAGGTGAACGAGCGCGATGTCTCCGGCATCAGCGGTGTGGAGTGGGACGCGGTGGAGCTGCCGAGCCAGTTCATGGAAAACTTCTGCTGGGAATGGGA
>JAZKCX010000155.1:0-3956 GCA_040387875.1 Pseudomonadota bacterium
GAGATGGCAAAAAACTCCTCCACCAGCTCGTCGGTCTGGCCCACCACCTCCACCCCAAACTGGGCCCGGGTTTCGGCTTCCAGCACGGTGGGCGACATGAAAACACCGCGGCCTTCGCGGCCGAAAGCGTTCATCAACGCGCTGTCGTCAAATTCGCCCACGATACGCGGGCGCAGCTGGTGTTTGGTCAGCCACTGGTCGAGCCGCTGGCGTACCGACGAAGACGGGCCCTGCACCAGCATGGGCATGTCGTTCAGGCACTGCGGGAATTTGCCCTGGAGCTGCGGCCGCAGCGAGGGCGCACACAAAAAACTCATGGCGCTGGTGCCCAGCGGGTGGTTGAAGGCCTTCACGCTGATCTTGCGCGAGACCGGCTCGTCGGCAATCACCAGGTCGAGCCGGTGCAGCGCAAGCTGGGCCATCAGGTCGCCAAACTTGCCTTCGTGGCAGATCATGCGCACCTGCTGGGGCAGGGCCAGCGCCGGCTCCAGCAGGTTGTAGGCCACCGACTTGGCCACCGAGTCGGCCACGCCCACCCGGAACTCCAGGCTGCGCGGGCCGCTGCGCGACTGCTTGACCGCATCTTCCAGCTCGGCGCCCAGTGCAAAAATATCGTCGGCATAGGCCAGCGCCACCCGGCCTTCCTCGGTGAGCTCCAGCCGGCGGCCCGTCTTGCGGAACAGCGCATGGCCCAGCCAGTCTTCGAGCAGCTTGATCTGGCCGGAAAGGGTTTGTGGCGTGGTGTGAAGCTGCTCACTGGCGCGCATGATGCCGCCGGCACGGGCCACCACCCAGAAATAGCGCAAGTGCTTGAAATTCATCGGTTTATTTCCTTTTCCGGCTGCCAAACACTTCGGTTTATACGAAGTAAAAAATCTAAAAATACGAATATACGCGAAGTGTTCAAGCCCCTAAAGTAGACCCCATGGCAAACCACCTTGTGCTTGAAAAAACTGCCCGCCTTCCGGCGGACAGCCCGGTTTGCCATAAGCAAAGGAGCACCTCATGCGTTTAACCACCAAAGGCCGTTTTGCAGTCACCGCGATGATTGACCTCGCGTTGCGCGAGCAGCGCGGCGCTGTCACCCTGGCCGCCATCAGCGCGCGCCAGCAGATCTCGCTGTCCTACCTGGAGCAGCTCTTTTCCCGGCTGCGCCGCGCCGGGCTGGTGGAGAGCACCCGCGGGCCGGGCGGTGGCTATTCGCTGGGCCGCAAGATGGACGCGATTTCGGTCGCCGACATCATTCTGGCGGTAGACCAGATTGACGAAAGCGCCCAGACCAGCCAGCGCCCGCGCGACCAGAACCTGACCCGCGAGCTGTGGGACCGGCTGTCTACCAACATGGTGGACTACATGCAGTCGATCTCGCTGCGCGACCTGGTCACCGAGCAGCTGGCCAAGGGCGTGAGCGTAGAAACCGTGGTGCAGCCCAAGCGCTCGATTTTTGTGCGCCCCCAGGCCAAGCCGCCGCTCACGACCGCGCCGAACTCGGTTTTTGCGCTGGGCCTGCAGCGCTAAACTGCTTTTGACATCCAGCCTGCGCCCAATCGGCGACAGGCTTCCCCCGGCTACCGCACGCAAGTGCGGTAGCCGTCACCTTGTGCGAGAGATAGAAAAATGATGGAACTGCTGACAGACCCCCAGGTATGGATTGCCTTTGCCACGCTCACCGCGCTGGAGCTGGTGCTGGGCATCGACAACATCATCTTTATCTCCATCCTGGTCGACAAGCTGCCCAAACACCAGCAGGCGCTGGCGCGGCGGCTGGGCCTGTTCATGGCCATGTTCATGCGCATTGGCCTGTTGCTGGTGTTGTCCTTCATTGTTGGCCTGACAGCGCCGCTGTTCACCGTGTGGACACAGGAGATTTCCGGGCGCGACCTGGTGCTGATTCTGGGCGGCCTGTTCCTGCTGTGGAAAAGCGCCGGCGAAATTCACGAGACCATGCAGGGCCACGAAGGCGGCACCAAAAAAGTGGTCACCACCACCTTTGCAGCAGCCATCGTGCAGATCATGTTGATCGACCTGGTGTTCTCGCTCGACTCCATCATTACCGCGGTGGGCATGGTCGAGCAGATTGAGGTGATGATTGCCGCTGTGGTGGTGTCAGTGGCGATGATGATGCTGTTTGCCGCCAGCATTGGCCGTTTTGTGTCCGACCACCCCACCATCAAGATGCTGGCTATGGCGTTTTTGCTGGTGGTGGGCGTGGTGCTGGTGGCCGAAGGTTTTGGCTACCACGTACCCAAAGGCTTTGTGTATTTCGCGATGGCTTTCTCGCTGGGTGTAGAGATGCTCAACATCCGGGCCCGCAAGAAGGCCGGGCTGGCGCAGATACTGCCCGACCAGGCTACTGAAAAGTAAAAAACAGCCCTGCGGGGCTGTTTTTTTGGGGGCTCCCGCGGCTGTCCGGAAAGGCCTCACCCCCTTCGGGCTGGGCCTGGTCAAGCCCGGTGCAAAGCTCAGGCAGGCCTGGTATCCATAAAGCTCTGGCGCAAACTCAGCTTGTCCTGCAGTTTGGCCAGATTCGGGTGGCGGGTACGCCAAGCGATTTGCGGGAATCTGAACTCGAGCCAGCCCAAAGCACAGCCCACGGCAATGTCGGACAGGCTCAGGTGGATGCCGCTGCAAAACGGCTTTTCGCCCAGGCCCTGGGCCATGGACAGCAGCGAGGCGTCGATCTTGCCAAGCTGCCGGTCTATCCAGACCTGGCTGCGCTGGCCATCGGTGCGGCCAGGCCAGGTGGCCTCAAGACGCGCCAGAATGCCGGCGTCCATTACGCCGTCGGCCAGCGCTTCCCAGGTTTTGACCTCGGCGCGCTCGCGGCCGGACGGCGGAATCAGCTTGCCGACCGGCGAGAGGGCATCCAGATACTCGACGATCACGCGCGAATCAAACACTGCCTCGCCGCCCTCCATCACCAGACAGGGCACCTTGCCCAGTGGGTTGGACTGGCCTATGCCGGTGCTGGCGGCCCAGACGTCCTCCAGCACAAACTGGTAGTCGAGCTTTTTTTCCGCCATCACGACGCGCACTTTGCGTACATAGGGGCTGGCGAGGGATCCGATGAGTTTCATGGCAGTTACTGGATTTATTCCCATATTTTATAGACCGCCCCGCTGGCCTGTGGGTCGGCCGTCAAACCGTGGTGCGCAACCTACAATGCCAGGATGACTTTTTCCAGCATTTCGGCGCTTTCGCCACTCGACGGGCGCTACGCCGCAAAACTGGCGCCCCTGCGCCCGCTGCTCAGCGAACTGGGCTTTATGCACCGCCGCGTACAGGTGGAAATTGCCTGGTTCATCATGCTCAGCGATGCCGGCTTTGCCGAGTTCAAGCCACTCACACCCGGAGCGCGCACTTACTTGCTGGGCCTGGTGAAAAACTTCACCGAGGCCGATGCCAAGGCCATCAAGGATTTCGAGAAAGTCACCAACCACGACGTGAAGGCGGTGGAGTACTGGATCAAGTCCAAATTCGAGGCCCGGCCCGAGCTGCAGACCGCCGCCGAGTTTGTGCACTTTGCCTGCACCAGCGAAGACATCAACAACACCAGCCACGGCCTGCAACTGAAGGCCGCGCGCAATCTGGTGGTGCTGCCAGCGCTCGATGGCCTGATCACCAAACTGCGCGACATGGCACACGCGCATGCCGACGTGCCCATGCTCAGCCGCACCCACGGCCAGACCGCCAGCCCCACCACCGTGGGCAAGGAGCTGGCCAACGTGGTGGTGCGCCTGCGCGCCGCGCGCGAGCGGGTGACCGGCGTGCAGATTCTGGCCAAGATGAACGGCGCCGTGGGCAACTACAACGCCCACCTGTCGGCCTGGCCCGACTTTGACTGGGAAGCCTTTGCCAAGAAGGTGGTGGAGACGCCCGAGCCACTGGGCCTGGGCCTGAACTTCCAGCCCTACAGCATCCAGATCGAGCCGCACGACTACATGGCCGAGCTGTTC
>JAZKCX010000156.1:0-2458 GCA_040387875.1 Pseudomonadota bacterium
AGCTGCGGGTGCATCAGGATGAACCAGCCGTCGGTGTTGTCCTGGGTGGTGCCCGTCTTGCCGGCCACATCCGCCTGGATGCCGTAGCGGCTGCGGATGGCGGTGCCGGTGCCTTCGTCCACCGCGCCGCGCAGCACGTTCACCAGTTCGAGCGCCGGCTGCTGCGCCATGGCCTGCTCGGGCTGCGGCTGCTCGAAAGCCTGCAGCACATTGCCCTGGCGGTCCTCAATCTGCAGCACCAGTACCGGCGCGGTGTAACGCCCGCCGTTGGCAATGGCGCCGTAGGCGGCAACCATTTCGCGCAGGGTGACCGAGCTGGTGCCCAGCGCAAGCGAGGGCACTTCATCGAGCGTGCTCTCACGCACCCCCAGCGCCCGGGCCAGTTGCGCCACCCGCTGCGGGCCGACCTGCATGACCAGTTGCGCGGTGATGGTGTTTTTGGAGAACGCCAGCCCGTCGTGCAGCGTCATCGGCAGGCCGCTGGGCGGCGTGCTGCCGTCGCTCGGGCTCCAGATACCGCCGCCCGGAATGCGGATGGCCAGCGGCTCGTCGACCAGCGTGTCGGCGGGCGACATGCCCATCTCGAAGGCGGCGCCGTAGACAAAGGGCTTGAAGGTGGAGCCCGGTTGCCGGCGGGCCTGGCTGACGTGGTCAAACTGCTCGGTGGCAAAGTCGCGGCTGCCCACCCAGGCCCGTACATGGCCGTTGCGCGGGTCCAGCGCCATGAAGCCGGCCTGCAGCAGCACTTTTTCTTCACCGCGTTTGCGCTGGCGGTCGGCCTGCGGCTGCAGCACGCCCAATTGCCGGGCCATCGCCTGGTTGGCCGCCTTCTGGATTTTGGCGTTCAGCGTGGTGCGCACCACCAAACCATCGGAATAGATGTTGAGGTTGCGTGCGTCGGCCCAGTCAATCAGCCATTTGCGCACCCATTGCGCCACATGCGCGGCGGGGCCAAAAGCCGTGTCCTGCCGCTCGAAGTCGAGTTTGAGCGGCTGCTTGGCCAGCGCAGTAGCGCGCACCTGATCCAGCTTGCCGTGCTTGACCATCTGCGCCAGCACCACGTTGCGCCGGCTTTTCGCGCGTTCGGGGTTTTGCACCGGGTTGTAGTAGCTGGTGCCCTTGAGCATACCCACCAAGGTGGCCGACTCCAGCACATTGAGCTGGCTGGCCGACTTGTCGAAATAGGTACGCGCCGCCATCTCGATGCCGAAGGCGTTGTAGAGAAACGGCACGGTGTTGAGGTAGATCTCCAGGATCTCGTCCTTGGAATACAGCGCCTCGATCTTCAACGCGGTGAGCGCTTCTTTCACCTTGCGGTTGATGCTCAGCGCACGGCCAATTTCTTCCGGGTACAGGTTGCGCGCGAGTTGCTGGGTGATGGTGGAGCCACCCTGCAAGTCACCCCGCAGCGTGTGCAAGACCGCAGCCGCAGTGCGTTTGAAATCAATGCCGTGGTGGCTGTAGAAACGGTGGTCTTCGGTGGCAATCAGCGCCTGCACCGCGCTGGGCGCCACCTTGGCCAGCGGCACCCACTGGCGGTTCAGCCGCTTGAACTCGCCCAGCACCACGCCGTCGGCCGCCACCACGGTGGACGGAAACTCTGACTTGGCCTTGCGCAGGTCGGCAATGCTGGGCAGAAATACCACTAGCACGAGCACATAGACCAGCAGCAGCACCGGCAGCACCAGCGCAGCGCGCAGCGGGTACTGGCGTGCCAACGCCCAGAGGTGTTTGAGAAATTCGGCAACCCGTGCCCAGGCCTGCGTGAGTTGCGGTGGCATGGGGCGACTGTACCGGGGATTTCGCGGCGCTCAGCCGCCCGCGCGCTTGACGTTGTGGCCTTGCTGCTGCAATAGCGCCACCACCCGTTCGGCATGGTCGCCCTGAATCTCGACCACGCCGTCTTTCAGCGTGCCACCGGCGCCGCACTGGGTGCGCAGCTGTTTGGCCAGGGCTGCCAGCGCATCGGGTGCCAAAACCAGCCCGCGCACCAGTGTGACGGCTTTGCCGCCCCGCCCCTTGGTTTCGCGGCTGACCCGCACCACGCCGTCGCCGGCCGGCCGCACCGCAGCAGCTTGTTTGCAGATGCACTGCGCAGCCGGCTGGCGGCAGCCCGGGCACATGCGGCCGCTGTCGGTGGAATACACCAGCCCGCCGCCTTCCCCCTTGCGCATATTGCTCCCTGTGTCACCTATGGTGCAGCGATTGTGCATGGCAACAACCGCAAGGCACTAGACTCGCTGCCCATGCAAAACACATTCAAGGCAGCTTG
Organism: Pseudomonadota bacterium; assembly: GCA_040387875.1. GTDB lineage: Bacteria > Pseudomonadota > Gammaproteobacteria > Burkholderiales > Burkholderiaceae_C > PCRC01. The sequence goes on from JAZKCX010000156.1 coordinate 2,273, forward strand.
TCTGGCCATCTACCTGGCCAGCCTGGTGGGCGCGGTCTGGCCGTTTCCCGGCGTCTCGCTGGTCCATTACCTGGCGCTGGGCCTGCTGGCCATCCATGCGCTGGAGCTGTTGGCGGTGCTGCGGCTGCTGCGCCAGCAACCCGGCGCCCTGATCGACGGCATCACGTTGACGCTGCTGTTTGGTCT
>JAZKCX010000157.1:0-6502 GCA_040387875.1 Pseudomonadota bacterium
GGCATCACCGCCGATGCGTTGTCCCATGCCGAGTGGCGCGAGTGGCGCCACAAACGCGCCTTTCTGGAGCGCGCCAGCGCGCCGTTTGCGCTGCTGGAAACGCTGGCGCTGGTGGATGGCGTTTGCCGCGATGCGCCACTGCACCTGGCACGCATGGCCGGCGCGGCGGCGCACTTCGGCTACCCGTGGAACGACGGCATTGCGCTGCAAGCCGTGCACTATGTGCAACATAGCCATCCTTCGGGCCATTGGCGCGTACGCCTGCTGCTGCAGCCCGACGGCAGCGCGCAGGCACAAGCCCATGCCTTGCCTGCCACGCTGGAACCGGTGCGGCTGCAGCTTGCCGGACAGGCTTTCGAGATGGCCGACAGCGAATTCACCCGCTTCAAGACCACCCGGCGCGCGCACTACGACGCGGTGGCACCGACCGACACGACCATCTTCGACACCCTGCTGTGGAACGACAAACGCGAGATCACCGAATGCACCCGCGGCAACATCGCGCTGCTGCTCGATGGCCAATGGGTGACGCCACCGCTGCACTGCGGGCTGTTGCCGGGCGTGGGACGCGCCAAAGCCCTGGAGGCAGGGCGCTCGCAAGAGAAAGTGGTGACGCTAGACGACCTGCCGCGGGTGGCCGCGCTGGCCTTCGTCAACAGCCTGCGCGGCTGGCTTCCCGCAGAGTGGGCAAGCTGATCAAGACTGCTGCGTAGGCACGTGGTCGCGGCTGCCGTTCTGGCGGTTCTGGCCGTCGACGAACACCAATTGCGGCTTGTGCGCCGCTACCTGGTTCTCCGCCACCTGGGCGAAGGCCGCAATGATGATGAGGTCACCCACCGACGCGCGGCGTGCGGCCGAGCCATTGACCGAAATCATGCCGCTGCCACGCGCACCCTTGATGGCGTAGGTAATGAAGCGTTCGCCGTTGTCGATGTTCCAGATGTGGACCTGCTCGTTTTCGCAGATGTTGGCGGCGTTCAGCAGGTCTTCGTCGATGGCACACGAACCTTCGTAGTGCAGTTCGCACTGCGTGACCTTCACGCGGTGAATTTTGGATTTAAGCAGGGTGCGTTGCATGGGGCTGGCCTTTCGTGGCGCTTTTCAGGCCGCTACTGTATCAAGCCGGGATGGCGACAGCACGGTGGGTTCGGCGGTGGCCGCCAGATCGGGGTAGTCGCGGCTGAAATGCAGGCCGCGGCTTTCGTGCCGTGCCTGGGCCGAGCGCACGATGAGGTCGGCCACCTGCACCAGATTGCGCAGCTCCAGCAAATCACGGGTGACGTGAAAACGCGCATAGAACTCGTGGATTTCGCCTTGCAGCAGCGCGATGCGGTGGGCGGCCCGCTCCAGCCGCTTGTTGGTGCGCACAATGCCCACATAGCTCCACATGAAGCGGCGCAGCTCGTCCCAGTTGTGCGAAATCACCACCTGCTCGTCGGCGTCGGTGACACGGCTCACGTCCCAGGGGGGTAGGGCAGCAGGGGCCGGTGCGGTTTCGGTGGCAATGGCTTTGGCAGCGGCGCGGGCAAACACCATGCACTCCACCAGCGAATTGCTGGCCAGCCGGTTGGCGCCGTGCAGGCCGGTGCAGGCAGTCTCGCCAATCGCATACAGCCCGGCCAGGTCGGTGTGGCCATCCAGATCGGTCAGCACGCCGCCGCAGGTGTAGTGCGCGGCCGGCACTACCGGGATCGGCTGTTTGGAGATGTCGATGCCCAGCTCCAGGCAGCGCGCGTAGATGTTGGGAAAGTGTTCCTGGATGAAAGCCAGCGGCTGGTGCGAGATGTCAAGGTAGACGCAGTCGAAGCCGCCCTTTTTCATCTCGAAGTCGATGGCCCGGGCGACGATGTCGCGCGGCGCGAGTTCGGCCCGCGGGTCGTGGTCGGGCATGAAGCGCCGGCCGTCGGGCAACAGCAGTTTGCCGCCTTCGCCGCGCACGGCTTCGGTGATCAGAAACGATTTGGCGTCGGGGTGGTACAGGCAGGTCGGATGGAACTGGATGAACTCCAGATTGGCCGCGCGGCAGCCGGCGCGCCAGGCCGCGGCAATGCCGTCGCCGGTGGCGGTGTCGGGGTTGGTGGTGTACAGGTAGACCTTGCCGGCGCCGCCGGTGGCCAGGATGGTGTGCGGCGCGCGGAAGGTCACCACCTCGTCGGTCACTTCGTCCAGCGCGTACAGGCCCAGGCAACGCTGGCCGCTGCCGCCCAGCTTGCGGTCGGTGATCAGGTCGACCAGCATGTGGTGCTCAAACAGCGTGATGTTGGGCGTGCCGCGCACCTGGTTGATGAGGGTGCGCTGCACGGCGGCGCCGGTGGCATCGGTCACATGCACGATGCGGCGCTGGCTGTGGCCACCTTCGCGCGTGAGGTGCAGTTGCCCGTGTTCTTCCGAAAACGGTACGCCCAGGCTTTGCAGCCAACGTATCGTGTCGGGCGCGTTCTCCACCACGAAGCGGGTGGCGTCAATGTCGCTCAGGCCGGCGCCGGCAACCAGCGTGTCGTCCACATGCGACTCAAAACTGTCGCCTTCGCCCAGCACCGCGGCAATGCCGCCCTGGGCCCAGCCGCTGGAGCCGTCGCTCATCACCCGCTTGGTGAGAATCGCCACCCGGTGGGTGGGCGCAAGCTGCAGCGCAGCGGAAAGGCCAGCCAGGCCGCTGCCGACAATCAGCACATCAAAGTCATGCGAGGCAAGGGCCATGAATTTCAATCGAAAAGTTCGGGCGCCGCATCGGCGCTGGGCTGCGCAGTGTAGGCCAGCCGCACGTAAATGGGCGCAAAGGCTTCGGCCTGGGTAATGTCGACCAGCATTTCCTTGGCCAGTTCCAAAAGCGCGATGAAGGTCACCACCAGCACCGGCATGCCCTTGGTCGCATCGAACAAACGCTCGAACTCCACAAAGCGCTGGCCCTGCAGATGCCGCAGCACGATGCTCATGTGCTCGCGCACCGAGAGTTCCTCGCGGCTGATCTTGTGGTGCTGGATGAGTTTGGCGCGCTTGACGATGTCGCGCCAGGCTTCCTGCAGATCCACTACGTTCACGTCGGGGAAACGCGGCGCCAGCGATTGTTCGATGTAGACCTGCGCCCGCAGCACCTCGCGGCCCAGTTGCGGCAGCTCGTTCAGGCGGGCGGCGGCGAGCTTGATCTGCTCGTATTCCCGCAGCCGGCGTACCAACTCGGCGCGCGGGTCTTCGGGCTCCTGGCCCTCGGCCGTCTTTTTGGGCGGCAGCAGCATGCGCGACTTGATCTCGATCAGCATCGCCGCCATCAGCAAATACTCGGCCGCCAGCTCCAGGTTGTGGGCGCGGATTTCGTCGACGTAGACCAGGTACTGGCGCGTGAGGCCCGCCATCGGAATGTCGAGGATGTTGAAATTCTGCTTGCGGATCAGGTAGAGCAGCAGATCGAGCGGGCCCTCGAAGGCCTCCAGAAAGACCTGCAGCGCGTCGGGCGGGATGTAGAGGTCGTGCGGCAGCGCGAACAGCGGCTCGCCGTACAGGCGCGCCAGCGCCACCTGGTCAATCACCTCGGGCATGGGCATAAGGCCGGCCTGCGCAGGCGGCGCAGCAGCAAGAGACGCGGCCGGCGGTGTCATGGCATCGCGGGCAAAGTGCTATCGGTAGAGTAGCTAAAAAACAAGCGGGGACGCCGGCTAGCGGGGTATTTGACGCTTATTTTGCGTCTGTCTGGTAGACATAAGGCCGTTGCGGCACCCGGGCCTCGCTGTACTCGCCCTGGGCGGTGCGGTCCACCTTTTTGTCCCACAGCAGGGCACGGCCGGCGCGTTGCTGCGCCTCCAGCTCGGGCTTCTGGTCTTTCATCTTGTCGATGAACTGGGTGATTTCGGACTGGTAATCGGCGCGGCGAAAGAACGGCATAAACTAAACCTCACTTCGCTTGATTTTACCGGGGACACCATGGGCAAGGGATTCTGGGCAGTCACACTGGTTCTGGCACTGCTGGCGGGCTGCGACCCGCAGCGCATCAAGGAGCTGGAGGAGGGCGTCTCGACCGAGGCCGATGTGGTGGCCCGATTTGGCCCGCCCGAGAAGGTGTGGGACGCACCCAACGGCGGCCGCACCTTTGAGTACAGCCGCCAGCCCGAAGGCCACCAGAACTACTTCATTACCATCGGCACCGACGGCAAAATGGCCGCGCTGCGCCAGGTGCTCACCCCCGCCAACTTCGCCAAGGTGCAGCCTGGCATGGCCATGGAGGACGTGCGCCGCATGCTGGGCAAGCCGGCTTACGTCACGCCCTATCCGCTGAAACGCGAGACACACTACGACTGGCGTTTTCTGGACGGCCCCAACCAGTCGGACGCCAAGGTGTTCACCGTGGTTTTTGACAGCGACTTCCGGGTGGTAGGTTCGGGCTCTGCCGCCGACCCGGCGCTCACCCGAAACTGATTTTTATAGTAAAAAATGCCGGTAGCCAGCGCCAGTATTTACTTTTTTGCTAATTTTTCTGTAGCGATTCAAGCCGGTCTGTAAAACCCGAGCGCTCCATCAGCGAGCGTGGCTGCTCGTTCAGGCCAGTGATCTGCAGCGTGCCGGCATGCAGTTCCACCGCCTTGAGCACCTGTGCCAGCGCGTCCAGCCCGGTGGTGTCCAGCGCAATCAGCTGCGATGCATCCAGCACCACTTTCAGTCCGCGCGGCGCGGATTCGATGTCCTGCACGATCACATCCACCTTGGCGGCGGCGCCAAAAAACAGCGCGCCGTACAGCCGGTAAACCACCTGGTCGGCATCGCGCGCCAGCACCTCCACCTTGAACAGCGCACTCATGCGCCGCACAAACAACACGCAGGCCAGCACCAGCCCGAGCTGCACCGCCACCGTGAGGTCGAACACCACTGTGAGGAAAAACGTGCCCAGCATCAGCAGCCGGTAGTGGTTGGTGAAATGCCGCAGGCGGGAAAATTCGTGCCATTCGCCCATGTTCCAGGCCACAAACAGCAGCACGCCGGCCAGCACCGGCAGCGGAATATGCAGCGCCAGCGGCGCCGCCAGCAAAACCACCAGGGCCAGCGCGGCGGCGTGCACTATGCCGGCCACCGGCGAGGTGGCGCCAGAGCGCAGGTTGGTCACGGTGCGTGCCACGGTACCGGTCACCGGCATGCCGCCAAAAAATGGCACCACCAGATTGGCAACACCCTGCGCCATCAGCTCCTGGTTGGGATCGTGTTTGTGATGGCTGGGATGGGTAGCCAACTGGTCAGCCACGCGGGCGCACAGCAGGGACTCCACCGCACCCAGCAGTGCAATCGTCAGCGTGGGGGTGACCAGCAGGCGCACCGTGTCCCAACTGAAGTCAGGCAGCGCAAACACTGGCAGACCGGCAGGTATGCCGCCAAAACGGCTGCCAATGGTCTCCACCGGCAGCGCCATCGCCCAGGCCAGCAGCGTGAGTGTCGCCATCGCCACAATGGGGCCAGGCAGCCGGGCCACGGCGCGCACCGTGCGGCCTTCCAGCATGGCGATGACCGGCGAGCCCTTGATGAACAGGCGGGGCCAGAGAAAAAGCCCGGCAACACACACCGCGCCCAGGCCCAGCGCATAGGGGTTGAAGCCGCTGATGTTTTGCGCCAGTGCCTTGACCTGTAGAAAAAAGTCGCCCGGCATTTTGGCGATCGTCAGGCCCAGAAGGTCTTTCAGTTGCGACAGCGCCACCAGCACGGCAATGCCGTTGGTAAACCCAATCACGATGCTCACCGGCACATGGCGCACCAGCCGCCCCAATTTAAACAGGCCCATCGCAAACAGCAGCACACCGGCGCAGGTGGTGGAAATCAGCAGGTTGGCCAGCCCGTAGCGTTCCACGATGCCGTAGACGATGACGATGAAGGCGCCCGCCGGGCCGCCCACCTGCACCGCGCTGCCGCCCAGCGCGGAGACCAGAAAGCCGCCGATGATGGCTGTCCACAGCCCGGCTTCGGGTTTGAGGCCGGAGGCAATGGCAAAAGCCATGGCCAGCGGCAAAGCCACAATGCCCACCGTGATGCCGGCGCCCACGTCGTTGAAAAAACGCTCACGGCTGTAGCCGTGCCGGGTGTCCAGCAAGCGGGGGTGAAAACGTGCGAGGGAAAGCGGGGGCATCAGGAGATAAGAGTACACCCTGTGCCGTACACCACGGGATCAGTGAATGCGCATGCCCGGCGTTGCGCCCGGCCAAGGCTCCAGAATGTGGATGCCAGGATGGGTTTTTTCGTCGGCATGGCTGGCGGCCAGCACCATGCCTTCGCTGAGGCCGAACTTCATCTTGCGCGGCGCCAGATTGGCCACCACCACGGTGAGCTTGCCCACCAGTTGTTCTGGTTTGTAGGCGCTGGCGATGCCGCTGAAGACATTGCGGGGCTTTCCTTCGCCCACATCCAGCGTCAGGCGCAGCAGCTTGGTCGAGCCTTCCACCGACTCGCAGTTGACGATTTTGGCGATACGCAGGTCGATCTTCGCGAAGTCGTCAATGCTGATGGGTGCGGCGATCTCTTCGCCGCCGGG
>JAZKCX010000158.1:0-12621 GCA_040387875.1 Pseudomonadota bacterium
CGCTCAGCGGAATGGTGTTGGTCACCACCACTTCGTCGAGCATCGAACCCTTGGCAATACGCTCGATTGCCGGGCCCGAGAAAATCGGGTGGGTGCAATAGGCATAGACCTTTTTTGCACCGCGCTCCTTCAAAACCTCCGACGCCTTCACCAGCGTGCCGGCGGTGTCGATCATGTCGTCCATGATCACGCAGTTGCGGCCTTCAATCTCGCCGATCACGTGCATCACTTCGCTCACGTTCGCCTTGGGCCGGCGCTTGTCGATGATGGCCATGTCGCAATTCAGCTGTTTGGCCAGCGCCCGTGCCCGTACCACACCGCCCACATCGGGCGAGACCACAATCAGGTCTTCGTATTTCTGCATCCGCAGATCGCCCAGCAGCACCGGCGACGCATAGATGTTGTCGACCGGAATGTCGAAAAAGCCCTGAATCTGGTCGGCGTGCAAATCCATAGTCAGGACCCGCTCCACACCCACCGCCTGCAGCATGTTGGCCACCACCTTGGCGGTGATTGGCACCCGGGCCGACCGCGGCCGCCGGTCCTGCCGCGCATAGCCAAAATACGGAATCACCGCGCTGATACGTTCGGCCGATGCGCGCTTGAGCGCGTCGACCATGATCAACAGTTCCATCAAATTTTCGTTGGTCGGGGCGCAGGTGGACTGCACCACAAACACATCACGCGCCCGGACGTTGGTATTGATTTCGACCGTGACTTCGCCGTCGGAGAAACGCCCCACATGGGCCGCACCCAGCGAAATACCGAGGTTCTGCGCAATCTCTGCGGCCATGCCGGGATTGGCGTTGCCGGTGAAGACCATGAAATCCGGGTTGTGAACCTGCATGAGCATCCCAGCGATCTAAATCAAGAGCCAGTTAAATCTGGCATCAAATGCCAAGCAAATTTTGGCAGGGGAGGAAGGACTCGAACCCTCGCATGCTGGAATCAAAATCCAGTGCCTTTACCAACTTGGCGACTCCCCTACACAGGAGGGCGGCAAAACCACCCACCGATCAATCGTCGCTGGTCGCCCAACCCGCCAGAGGATGAACGCCCAAATTGCTGCAACTGCGCACCTGCCAGCCGTCTGGCGCCGTAGCGGGCGCCGCAGTGGGTGACAAATGCGCAAAAACCGCGCTGCCTGAACCTGTCATGCGGCCCTGCAAACCCTGGTCTGCGAGCCACTGAAGGGCTTTGGAGACATCCGGGCAGAGCGCCTGCGCAACCGGTTGCAAGTCGTTGTGGCCGAAGCCGTACGGGTTTGCAACAAAGCCTAAGATTGTAGCAGTTTCGCTGTCGCGTTTAAGGCGGGGATCGCAAAAAATTGCGCCTGTATCGAGTCCTGCGGCGGGTTTGGCCACCATAAATTGGGCAGAAGGCAAATCCAGCGGCATGCGTTTTTCGCCAACGCCTTCCACCCATGCGTTGCGCCCGTACAGGAAAAAAGGGATGTCCGCGCCGAGCGCCAGCCCAAGGACGACCAGCTTGGAAAGCGGCATATCGAGTTGCCAGAGCCGGTTCAGCGCCAGCAGGCAGCTTGCGGCATCGGACGATCCGCCGCCCATTCCGGCCTGCGCCGGCACATGTTTGGCCACACCGATGTGCGCGCCCAGCGTGGTGCCGCTGGCAGCCTGCAGCGCGCGCGCTGCGCGCAGCACCAGGTCGTCGGCGGGCAAAGCGGTGGTGAGGTCCTCGCGTGTGATCTGGCCATCGCCGCGCAGCTCGAAATGCAGTGTGTCGCACCAGTCAATCAGCATGAAGGCCGACTGCAGCAGGTGGTAGCCATCGGCGCGCCTGCCGGTGATGTGCAGGAACAGGTTCAGCTTGGCCGGGGCGGGAACGTCGTACAGCGCCTTCATTCGTGCGGATTCTGCAGCACGATTCGGAGTTCGGCCAGGCGCGGCGGCTGCGGTTGCCGTGCCACCAGACGCCCTGCGGACAATTGGGATAAATCGGCCTCCCAGCCAGCGATGCGGGTGTTTTTGCCGTTCAGCCAGTCAAACAGCGCCTGCGCGGGTACCGGTGTGCCGGTCACATGGGCAATCAGTGCGTCTACATTGGAAAACTGCTGGGTGTCGCGACCCGATTTCAGGGTGGCGCTGCCAGGCAGCCAGCTCAGCAGGGCGGCTGTGCTGCCAAAAGGGCCCGTCAGCGTCAGGCTGCCGGTCTGGGGGTTACCAATCAGTTCAAAACCTGCAGAAAAAGACTGGGGTGGCTCGCCTTCGAGTTTGAGGGCCAGGCGGCCGCTCCACTGGCCGAAGTTCGGGTCTTTGGCCACCTCGGTTTTCGGCCGGGTGGCGCAGCCGACCAACAGCAGCAGGGCAACGACCAGCCAGCCCCACCGGGCTTTGTGCAGGACGGTCACAGTTTGACGCGCAGGCGTTTGAGCGCCTCCAGCAGGGTTTCGTTTTCGGCATTGAGCAGCATGCCTTCCTTCCAGATGCTGGTGGCGCGCTCGCGCTGACCCATGCTCCACAGGACTTCGCCCAGGTGGGCGGCAATTTCCGCATCGGGCCGTGCTTTGTAAGCAGCCTCCAGAACCCGTACGGCTTCCTCCTTGTTGCCCAGCCGGAACTCGACCCATCCCAGACTGTCACGAATAAAGGGGTCGCCAGGCGCCAGTTCAAGCGCTTTTTGAATCAGTTGTTTGGCTTCGGTCAGCCGGGTGTTGCGCTCTGCCAGTGAATAGCCCAGTGCGTTGTAGGCATGCTGGGAGGTGGGCTTGAGCGCCATCACCTGGCGCAACAGGCGCTCCATTTCGTCCAGCGTACCCAGCTTTTCCGCCATCAGGGCCTGGTCGTAGATGAGATCGGTGTCCTTGGGGTCGGCTGCCACGCCTTTGCCCAGCAGTTCGTAGGCCTGGCGGTATTCTTTCTGCTCGCGCAGCAACTGCACTTCGGACAGCAGCTTTTGCCTCGCTTCGGCCGCGTTGCGTTGCGGCAGGGAGCGAATGAGCTGGCGTCCCTCCGCCAGCTTGCCCTGTTTTGCCAGGATCGATGCCCTGCGGTACTGGGCGCTGGCCATGTCCTGCGGGTTGTCGATTCTGGCCAGCCAGTTTTCTGCAGCCGCAAAGTTTTTGCGCTTCTCCGCAATCTGCGCCAGTCCCAGGTAGGCCTGGGTGGAGGCGCGCTTGCGCTCCTCCTGGGGAAGTTTTTCCGCCAGCGCCAGAAAGCGGGTGAGTGATTTTTCGGCCGGGTCTGGCTGGCTCTCCTGCAATTGCAAAATGCCCAGAATCAACCAGCCGTCGGCGCTGTCCGGTTGCTCGCGAATGCTGATCTGTGCCTGCTCGGTTGCTTCGGCATAACGCTGGTTGTCAATCAAGGCGCGGGCATAGGCGATGCGGATACCGGGAAGTGCCTTGCCTGCCAGGTGGGTTTTGACCACGGCCTCGGCCTGGGGCAGCTTGGGGTCAATCAACTCCAGCGCCAGAAAAACCGGATCGTCGTCGTTGGCGTCGGCGGCCTGGGCGCGGCGCGCCGCCTCCAGCGCGCCAGCGTTGTCGCCAGCCGCCTGGCGCAGGCGGCCCACGCTGGTCCAGGCCGTGGAGGCGGTAGCCGGTGCGGATAACTGGTCTTTCAGCGCCTGCTCCACCACGGATGCGGCGAGCTTTTTGTCGGAAACCCGGGCGTAGGTGCGTGGAATGGCTGCAATGGTGGGCGGGAGGGCCTCTGCTGTTGCGTTGGCCAGCTCCAGCCGGAGAGGCTCCGCGCTTTCAGCGACCCGGTTCAGTGCCAGCAGGATTTGCAAAACAAAGCGGTTGGCATTGCGCGACTGGGGCAATGCCTGTTTCCAGGCCCGGGCTGCCTGAAGCGCAGCATCGCCCGAGCGCGATTGCAGTGCAATTTCCACGGCACGCTGAAACAATTGTTCGCTGTTGGTCTTGCGGGCAGCGTCGAGCACCAAAGAGTAGCCAGCGCCTGGCTCACCTTGTTGGGCGTTCATCTCCCCCAGCAGGAGCTGGTAAAAAAGCATCCCGTCCAGCCCGGAATCCGCAGGTGCCGACGCACCCGCCGCCGGCGCCTGGGCCTGCAACAACGGTGTTGCGCACACCAAAACCAGCCCTGTCAGCCAAATGGATCTCTTCATCGGCACATGATAATTCAAGGCTGCTGATAGAGCGGCCTGCGGCATCCGCAGCCCTTACGCGGTACACCCAATTCAAAAATATGCCCGAACTGCCGGAAGTTGAAGTCACCCGCCTGAGTTTTGCTGACCGGATTGCTGGCGCCCGGATTGAGTCGGTTGGGCTTGGCCTGCCGTTGCGCTGGCCGCTGGGGTGCGATCCCGTCGACCTGGTTGGCAGGGTGGTGTTAAAGGTGCGACGGCGCGGCAAGTATTTGTTGCTGGATCTGGACGAAGCGCCGGGGCTTTTGCTGCTGCACTTGGGCATGTCGGGCAGCCTGCTGTTCGCCACGCAGCTGCCTGCGGCGGGAAAACACGACCATTTTTGGCTTGCTACCAATCGCGGGGCGTTGCGGCTGAACGATCCACGACGGTTTGGCGCGGTGGTCTACGCCGACAGCGAAACGGCTGCCAACGCAGTGAAGTTGCTGGGGCGGCTGGGCGTGGAGCCTTTGACAGACGACTTTAATTGCCATGCGTTTCACGCGGCCCTCAAAACCCGGACGGCTCCCATCAAGCAAGTACTGCTGGCGGGAGACGTGGTTGTGGGTGTGGGCAATATCTATGCATCCGAGGCGCTTTTTCTGGCTGGAATCCGGCCCACCGTACGGGCCAGCAGCCTGAGCGCGCCGCGCGCCGTCCGGCTACACGCCGCCATTCGCAGCGTTCTGGCGCGCGCCGTGGAGCGGGGAGGCAGTACGCTGCGGGATTTTTCTGCCGCCGACGGAAAAAATGGCTATTTTCAGATGGAAGCCAGCGTGTACGACCGGGCGGGAGAGCCCTGCCGGACTTGTGAAATGCCAGTCCGGCGGATTGTTCAGGGACAGCGGGCCACTTATTTTTGCGCCAGGTGCCAACGCTGAACGCTCGCAGCCGGCCGGTGCTATATTCATTTGGTGTCCACGTCTTTCAACGCACAGTTTGATCGCCACAGTACGTGGCGACGCGAGCATGCCCTGCGGCTGGGCTTGTTTGGTGAATGGCTGAAAGACCACGGCCTGCTTAATCCCGCGTTTGAAGAACGGCTGGGCCTGCTGGATGCGCAGATGCGCTCCGACAAGGTCACGGTGGCTTTCGTCGCGGAATTTTCCCGTGGCAAATCCGAGCTGATCAACGCCATTTTTTTTGCGGGTTATGGGCGCCGCATCATGCCTGCGAGCGCTGGGCGCACCACGATGTGTCCTGCCGAGCTCGGATTTGAGGCCGGCGTGCCGCCATGTCTGCGCCTGCTTCCCATTGCGAGCCGTCTGCAGCCGGAGTCGCTCGCTGCCTTGCGCAAGATGCCTGAGCAGTGGACCTGCCTGGATCTGGATGTCAATGACGGGGCGCAGCTCGCGGCGGCGCTGGAAAAAATTGCCGAAGTACGCCGCGTCACAGTCGATGAAGCCCGGGCGCTTGGGTTCTGGCATGACGAGATGCCCGATGAAAACCCGCTGCCAGACGCCCAGGGTTTGATCGAAGTTCCTGAATGGCGCCATGCCTTGGTCAATATTCCGCACCCACTGTTGCGGCAGGGGCTGGTCATTCTGGACACCCCCGGCCTGAATGCGATAGGCGCCGAGCCGGAGTTGACCATCAACCTGATTCCGCAGGCAAATGCGGTGGTTTTTATTCTTGGTGCCGATACCGGCGTCACGCGTTCTGATCTCGCGATCTGGCGCGAACACCTGATGACCGACGAAGCCGGGCGTGACACCCGCATGGTGGTACTGAACAAGATTGACACGCTGTGGGATGCGCTGAGCACCGCCGAGCAAGTAGCTGCGCAGATTGAGCAACAAAGAGTCAGTTCTGCAGAGATTCTGGATCTGCCCGAAGTACAGGTCATGGCTTTGTCGGCCCAAAAAGGGTTGGTTGCCAAGGTGACTGGCGACGAGCGTCTGTTGCGCGCCAGCAGGCTGGCCGAATTCGAACAGGTACTGGGGCGAAGCGTGATGGGCGAGCGGCACAATATTTTGCGTGCAGCAGTGGCCAACACGGTCGCGGAATTGTGCACAGAAGCCGGGCGAACGTTGCAACTCAGGCGCAGGGATCTATCCGAGCAGCGCATTGAGTTGCATGGATTGCGGGGCAAGAATGTTTCGGTGATACGGCACATGCGTCTGCGGGTGGGGCACGAGCAGGAAGAGTTTGCGGCCAGCTTCGCAAAAATCCAGGCGGTGCGATCAGTGCACCTCAAGCTGATGCGCGATATCTTCAAGATGCTGGGTGCTACCCGGTTGCGTGTTGGCATGGACGGGCTGAGAACAGCGCTCCAGCAGCCCGGCCTGAAGCTCGGCATACGCAAAACCTACGCGGAGACCTTTGCTCAGCTGCGTGGCAGTATGACCGAGGCGCAGAAGCTGGCAGATGAGATTCAGGGCATGCTGGTGGGGTCGTTCCGGCAGCTCAACGCCGAGTTCGGCTTTTCGCTACAGCCACCGGTAGCGCCAGACCTGGCCGAGTTCCAGCAGGAATTGGACGTGATAGAGCGCAACCATCTGCAGTACCTCGGGGTGGCCAATACCCTCCGGCTGGCACAGGCCGGGTTTGCAGAACGTCTTTTGCAGGCGCTGCTGACGCGTCTGCGTACCGTTTTTGAATCCACCCTGAGCGGGGTGGAGCGCTGGAGCAAATCTGCCAATGCCCAGCTTGATGGCCAAGTCCAGGCGCGCCGGCAAAGTTTTACCCACAGAGCGGACGCTATCACCCGGATTGAGCACGCGGCCGGCGGTCTGGATGAGCGCATCGCCCAGATTGAGCAGGAAGAACTCATACTGCGTGAACTGGACGTCAAGCTCATACAGCTCACTTCGCCCCTGCTGGCTGTGACGCGGGACGATCAAGACTTGCGCCAGGCTGCGTGAGCATTTCCAGCAGGAATTCAGAGACGGGTGACGGGGCTGCATTGACGCTGCCCCTGGCATTGCGGCGCGTGTTCTGGAAGCGGTTGGTGGCGTGGCAGGCGACCCACGGGAGAAGCGGCCTGCCATGGCAAGCTACGCGTGATCCCTACAGGGTATGGCTGTCCGAAATCATGCTCCAGCAAACGCAGGTAGCAACGGTGCTGAACTATTACCCCCGCTTCTTGGCGCGTTTTCCAGACGTGGAACAACTGGCCGCCGCGTCGCAGGACGAGGTGCTCGCGTTGTGGAGTGGGCTGGGCTACTACAGCCGGGCGCGCAATCTGCATCGGTGTGCCCAGGCCGTTGTACTGCAGCACGGCGGGCAGTTTCCGCCAACGCAGTCAGTTTTGCAGACCTTGCCGGGGATAGGGCGTTCCACTGCAGCGGCGATCTCGGCCTTTTGTTTTGATGAACGCGTTGCCATTTTGGACGCCAATGTCCGGCGGGTAATCACCCGCGTTCTGGCATTTGCGGAGGACCTGGCGCTGGCGAGCAACGAGCGCGCGCTGTGGAGCGGTGCAACTGCCTTGCTGCCTGGGGCAGCCCATGCGCCAGACATGCCGCACTACACCCAGGCATTGATGGATCTGGGCGCTACGGTGTGCCAGCCGCGCAAGCCGGCGTGCCTGGTCTGCCCGGTAAACGACTTGTGCTTGGCCAACGGAGAAGGGCAGCCAGAACGCTATCCCGTCAAAAGCCGCAAGCTCAAGCGCAGCGCCCAGTCGCTGTGGCTTTTGTGTGCGCGTCGCAAGGATGGGAGCGTCTGGCTGCAGCGGCGTCCCGACAGCGGGATATGGGCGGGACTGTATTGCCCGCCGGTTTTTGGGTCATCGGAAGAACTTGCTGCCGCGGTGCCCATGCGCAATGTGCCACAGCTGCAAGAGGGCCTGGCCTTCAAGCATGTACTAACCCACAAGGACTTGTACCTTCATCCCGTGCAATGGTTGGCGGACGCCCGTGTGCAGCCCGAGGGCGCTGGGCAGTGGTTCGCTGCAACAGAGTGGCCAAAGATGGGACTGCCCGCACCCGTACGGGCGCTGCTGACTTCTGCAGTACCAGACGTTTAAACGGACAGGGCGTCAAGTTCCCGGTGGCGTTTCAGCGTGACCCAGTTGGCAGCAAAGTGCGCCGCCAACTGCTCTACAAGATAGACGGAGCGGTGCTGTCCCCCGGTACATCCGATAGCCACGGTGACATAGCTGCGGTGGTCGCGCGCCAGAGCATCCAGCCACGCACCTATGAACTGGGCTAGCTGTGTCCGCATTTGTCCTACCAACTCCTGCCGTTGCAGATAATCGGCAACCGGTGCATCGCGCCCCGAGAGAGGACGCAGCGCCGGCTCATAGTAGGGATTGGGCAGCATGCGGACGTCAAATACAAAGTCGGCATCCAGCGGAATACCACGCTTGAACGCAAACGATTCGAAGACCAGGGTGAGTTGCCCGGGCGGGGCGGATATCAGTGCTTTGACGTAGCCCTGAAGCTGCGCCGCGCGAATGATGCTGGTGTCTATCACATGGGCCTGCTCGCGCAGATCAGTCAGCAGTCCGCGCTCATGTTCGATGGCTTCCACCAGAGCGCGTTGCTGGTCCGGTGCATCAGCCCGAGACAGAGGATGGCGCCTGCGGGTTTCAGAAAAGCGGTGCACCAGCGTCTGGGTGTTCGAGTCGAGGAAGAGGCGCTGAATATGAAGCCCCTGTTCATCCAGCAAGCGAAGCTGGGCGGGCATGAGATGCAGAGAGTTGGCGCTGCGCACATCAATCGCAATCGCGATTCGCGTGGCTTGGTGCTGGCGCTCCAGGTCAATGAAAGACCCCAGCAGTTCCGGCGGGAGGTTGTCTACGCAGTAATAGCCGGCGTCTTCCAGCGCATTGAGTGCAACCGATTTCCCAGAGCCCGACATGCCTGTGATGAGAACCACGCTCAGGGGTGTTGCCATCATCCCAATAACTCCCGTGCATGGGCGAGCGTGGTGCTGGACAGTCGCTCACCGCCCAGCATCCGTCCGATCTCTGCTACCCGCAACTCCCCCGTTACCGGCGTAACCACACTCTGCGCGCCGTGCGCGCTTAGCTGCTTGGAAACCACCAGGTGGTGGTCGGCGCAAGCAGCAACTTGCGGAAGATGTGTGACTGCCATGACCTGCCGGTCAGCTCCCAGTTGTTTCATGAGCCGGCCCACAGTCTCGGCGACCGCACCACCAACGCCTGCATCCACTTCGTCAAATATAAGCGTTTGCGCCGTACCAAGCTGGCTCGTCGTAACGGCAATGGAAAGCGCAATCCGAGAAAGCTCACCACCCGATGCGACTTTGCCCACCGGTCGCGGCGTGCTGCCCGCATGCCCTGCCACCAGAAATCCGACCTCATCAAGACCGTGCGGGCCGGCTTGTATCGATTGCACCGACACCTCAAAACTGCCACCCTGCATTCCCAGCCCTTGCATTGCCTGGGTAACGGATTTGGCGAGGCGCGCTGCCGCCCTGGCGCGCGCTTTGGATAATTTCTGGGCCAGCTCCTTGTACTCGCCTTGCGCGTGTTGCTCGGCACGCGCAAGCATGTCCACATCGGTAGTCGCATCCAGTCGTGCAAGGTCCGCCCGCCACTGTGCGTGTATTGCAGCCAGCTCGGCAGGCGCACGTTTGAACCGGCGCGCCAGCGACATCCAAAGCGTCAGCCGCTCATCCAAAGCAGCCAGGCGATCCGGGTCCAGATCAATACGCCGCTGCCAGGCATGCAGGGAATGCGCTGCATCCTCGGCCTGCGCCAAGCTGGACGTCAAAACCTCTGCTATCTCGGCAAACTCGGACTGCAGGTGGGTACTGCTTTGAAGCAGGTGCAGGGCCTGGGCGATTTTTGCGATAGCACCGTTCTCTTCGCTGTCCAGTCCGAGGGCTGCGGCCTGTGCGGCTTCAATCAGGGCGTGCGAATTGGCGAGCCGGCCATGCAGTGTATTTATTTCTTCCCATTCCCCGTCTAACGGGGCCAGTTTGTCAACTTCGCTGATTTGCCAAGCCAGTCTTTCCCGTTCCTCGTGCAGGCTGGCTTGGGCCACCTGTGCTTCGCGCAGCGCAGAACTGGCCGCACGCCAGGCGTGCCAACTCCGGGTAACAGCGTGGGTATCCAGCCCGGCATAAGCATCAAGCAGGCTGCGTACCGCATCAGGCCGTGTCAGGCTTTGCCAAGCGTGCTGGCCATGAATATCAACCAGTTGTTCGCCCACCTCCCGGAGTTGGGCTGCGGTGGCCTGGCTGCCATTGATCCAAGCCCGACTTTTTCCATGGACATCCACGGTGCGCCGCAGCAAGAGGGTTTCATTGCTGTCAAATCCCGCAGCTTCTAGCCAGGGGGACAAGATGTCAACCGCATCAAACTCCACACAAACCTCGGCGCGGTTGGCACCTTCGCGGACCGCAATGACGTCGGCACGGGCTCCTAGTGCCAGCTGCAGGGCATCGATGAGAATTGATTTTCCGGCCCCCGTCTCCCCTGTCAGGACGCAAAAGCCCTCGGCGAGGTCTAGCTCCAGTTCGCGAACAATAACAAAATCGCGCAGGCTGATGTGTTTGAGGCTCATGAACTGACGCCCTCATTCCAGTGAAGCTTTTCACGCAGGGTATCAAAATAACTCCACCCTCGCGGGTGAAGGAAGCGCACCTGGTGTTCAGAGCGGCGGACCGTTATCCGATCGCCATGCAGCAAAGAGGCCAAGGACTGCATATCGAAATTAGCGTTGGCGTCTCGTCCCGAAACGATCTCAATGGCAACTTCGCCGGAATCTGCAAGAACGATAGGGCGGTTGGACAGCGTATGCGGGGCAATGGGCACCAGCACCCAACCCGAGATGGAGGGATGCATCAGCGGCCCGCCCGCTGACAATGCATACGCAGTGGAGCCCGTTGGAGAGGCAATGATGAGGCCGTCGGCCCGCTGGTTGGCAACGAACCGGCCATCCACCTCCACGCGAAGCTCCACCATGCCCGACGACGCACCACGGTTCACGACGACGTCATTCATCGCTGTAGCTGCAAAAACGCAGCGACCGTCGCGCACCACTTTGGCTTGCATCATGCAGCGCCTGTCCTCTTCGTATTCACCGCAGAGCATGGGTTGAAGAACCGACTGGTAGCCGGTAAACGGGATGTCCGTGATGAAGCCCAAACGACCTTGATTGATACCAATTAACGGGACGCCGGATGTTGCCAGTTGCCGACCAATACCCAGCATCGTGCCGTCGCCGCCAACAACCAGCCCCAGATCGCAGTGCTCACCAATGGCATTGACATCCATCACCGGATACTGGCTCAGCCCCACGTTGTAGGCGGTGTCCCGCTCAAACACCACCTCGCACCCCTGAGCGTCAAGAAAATGCGCAACGCCTTCCAATGCTCCACGGGAACCATGGGCGTTGTATTTGCCTATGATGGCCACTTGGCGGAACTTGGATTGCATGCACAAATTACATCACAACATCCTTAGAATCAGATGATGCTGGATGATCGCGCAAAGTTGTTGCTGAAAGCGTTGGTAGAGCGGTACATCGCTGACGGGCAGCCCGTCGGGTCGCGTACCTTGTCCAAGGCCTCCGGGCTGGATCTGTCTCCCGCGACCATTCGCAACGTCATGTCTGATCTTGAGGAGTTGGGCCTGATAGTCAGCCCACACACTTCGGCGGGTCGGATTCCAACTGCCCGCGGGTACCGGTTGTTTGTCGACACCATGCTGACCGTGCAACAGCACGGCTTTGTTGGTACGGGAGGGTTTGGTGCTCCTGCGCTGGTGGCCGACCAGCCGCAAAAGGTAATTGCCAGCGCGGCAAACCTCCTCTCGAGCCTTTCGCAGTTCGTTGGTGTTGTCATTGCACCCAAGCGCACCTCGGTTTTTCACCATATTGAATTTTTGCGGCTGTCGGATAGGCGGCTGCTAGTCATCATTGTTTCCCCGCAGGGTGACGTCCAGAATCGTGTGATATTCACTGAGGCTGACTACACCCAAACCCAGCTCATTGAAGCCGCCAATTATCTCAATGCGCACTACACCGGTATGGCAATCGAGCAGGTACGGGAGCGGCTCAAGCACGAGGTGGAAAAACTGCGGGGTGAAATTGGCACTTTGATGCAGGCGGCGGTTCAGGCAAGCTCGGAGGCGATGACAGACCCGAAGGACGAGGTGGTGATAGCGGGTGAACGGAATTTGCTTGCCGTCAGTGATTTTTCAAACGATATGGGTCATTTGCGTCGTGCGTTTGAATTGTTTGAACAAAAGACGCAGATCATGCGCTTGCTGGATGTGTCCAGCCAGGCGGAGGGTGTGCGTATATATATAGGCGGCGAGAGCCAATACGTTCCGATTGAAGAGTTATCTGTGGTGAGCGCCTCTTACGAGGTTGATGGGCAGGTTGTAGGGACTTTGGGGGTTATTGGTCCCACCCGCATGCCCTACGAGAAAATGATCCAGATTGTTGACATAACTTCCAGGCTGGTGAGCAATGCACTGAGCCATAACAAGTAGGACTCTTACAATACGTGGTCGGTTGGGGCGTTAGCTCAGTTGGTTAGAGCAGAGGACTCATAATCCTTTGGTCGAGTGTTCAAGTCACTCACGCCCTACCA
>JAZKCX010000159.1:0-1847 GCA_040387875.1 Pseudomonadota bacterium
GCAATCAGCCGCACCAGCCGCCAGCCGCCCTGCTGCTTTTCGGCAACCAGGCCCAGCTCGTCGTAAGGCAGGTGCCGCAGCTTTACCACTGCAATGGCACGGGCCTTGCCGGTATCCGAGGGCGGCAGGGTGTGCAGCACATAGGGCAGCAGGGGCGATACACCCGGGCCTTGCTGCAGCAGCGGATAAAACGCCCCCGCCAGCGCACTGCCCTCCAGTTGCACCGTGGCATGGGGCTTGCCGTCCAGCCGCTCCAGCGTGCGCAGTTGCGCCGGGGTAAAAGGCGCCGCTGCATGGGCCAGTTCGGCCACCGCGCCATGGTCACGCAGGCGCCACAGCCGCAGCCGTGCCAGCAGGTCCGGTTGCTGCTGCACATCCACCACCGCACGCAGCCGCTCCAGGCCCTTGGCGGGGCCGAGCCAGAGCGGAAAAAAGCTGTCAAAAAAAGCCTTGGTATCGGCGGCCACGTTGTACTGCGGGCTGGCCGCAGTTTTCAGTGGCGGAAAACGCCGGCCAGCCCATTCGCCAGACGCAAAATTCGGGCCGTCCGGCAGCGAAATGCCCTGCAGAAACGTGGTGTCGGTGATGCCCTGGCGCTGAAACCACCGGGCTTTTTCTGCCTTGGTGCTGGCGCGCACAAAACCGTCCAGGCTGGGGCGCAGCACGGCCCAGTCTGCAGCCGCGTTGCGGGGCACGCCGGCGGTTGGGTAGGCCGTGAGAACGCGGTAGCTGGCCTCGGCCATGGCAGCAATGTCGGCGGGCCATTCGCGGGCGAGGTTGGCCTTGTGGCTGTTCCAGCCGCCGCGTGCAGCCGGTGCGGCCCAGGCCAGCGCGCTATTGCACTGAATGCCCGTGCCTGCAAACACCGGCGTGTCGGGTACACCCTGATAGGCCCATGAGTCCTGCAGCAGGTGCAGCGCTTGCCCGAGTTTGAGCAATAAAAAGCCGGCTTTGCCTTGGGCCGCAGCGGCGAGCACCTCTTCGGCTGGCTTGCGGGCGGTGGCATCGCCCGCCACCACGGCGCGCTGGGCCGGGGGCGCCGGCAGTTTTGCGGGGCTGGCGAAGTGGTAGCCCTGGGCCACGCGGGCGGCGTCGGCATGGCTTTCCAGGCAGGCGTATTCCAGTACCAGTTGCACGCTGTCCATCACGCCCGAATCGCTGCGCTGGTTGCCAGCGGCAATGGCCTCGGCCTGGGCCTCGGCAAAGCCGGCTTTCAGCGCCAGCCATTTGGTCAGGCCGAAGTGCACGTCGGCCTCAAAGGCCTGCGCTGAAGCACACCCGAGCAGGCAGCTCGCGAGCAGGAAAAAGCGTCGGAGTTTCATAGGTTCAGAGGGCGGGCGCTGGCTGCACTATACGTTTGGCCGGGCTAATCCGAAAGCCGACGGCAGCCAATGCTGCCGTAGCAGCCGGGGCACTTAGTTGGAAGCCGGCTGAATGCGCACGGTGGTGGTCACCATGGCAGAGCCCAGGGCGCGGGCCTCTGTGGTGAAGGCCTGGTGCGGATTGGCGGGCCCCATGGGTACCGTTATGACCAGGCGCCCGCTGCTGTCTGCGGTCAACTGCGTGGTCTGGTTGGTGGTGGTGTTGCTCACCGTCACTGCGTGCGGCTTTCCCGGTACATGAACCGGCGGCGTGGTCACGGTGGCGGTACCGCTACCGGCCAGCGTAAAGCCCGCACTGCCTTGCGTTTGCAATGTAGAAAATTCGAGTGCCGGCCGCGCCACGCTGACCCTCCAGTCGAACTGGCCATACACCGGCTCGCTGGTGGTATAGGAAAACGCGGTGGGGTAGGGCGTTGCCTTGGCAAAGGTGTCCCTAAAGATCGGCAGGGTCTGCATCAGGCCGCG
>JAZKCX010000160.1:0-10509 GCA_040387875.1 Pseudomonadota bacterium
GCATTCTTTATCTGCTGGCGGGCTACATGCTGTGGAAAGGCCTGACGTCGATCTAGCGGCGGGCTACTGCCAGCAAGCCCGTCACCGGCACATTGGCTTCGGTACGCAGCGTTAATTCATCGGTCTGCAGCACGGTAAAACCAGCTGCTGCAAGACGGTTTTGCAGATGCGTGCGGCTGTGGCAATAACGGCCGGTAGGCCGCAGGTCCCATGCGTCGTTACCACTTTCCAGCAGCTCCGTGGTCACTCCCAGCCAACCGCCGGGACGCAGCGCGTGGTAGGCCGCGCCCAGCACAGGGCCGAGATCACCAAAATAGATCAGCACATCGGCCGAGACAATGAGGTCAAATCTCTGCGCGTTTGCCTGCAGGTAGGCGGTCAGCTCGGACCGTTCCAGCGCCTGGTAAACGCTGCGGTCTTGCGCCCGGGCCAGCATGCCGGCAGAAATATCGACTCCGGTCAGATGCCGGGCCCAGGGCTGTAGCAGGGGGCCGCACAAACCCGTGCCGCAACCTGCATCGAGCACGTCAAGCGCGCCTCTCGGCGCAGGCAGCAGCGCGGTCAGCGCCTGAATCAGTAACTGGGGCGCTACATAACCGAGCCGCTGTACCAGCATCGTGTCAAAGTCCGGTGCATAGGCATCGAACAGCGCGGACACATGGCCGTCCGAGGCACGGGCTGGTAGCGGCGCACCGCCATGGGACGCCAGCGCATGCAATGCCGATGGATTGTTGGGTTCGCCCGCCAGCCAGGCTTGGCAGGCGGTTATGGCCTCCTCGGTTTGGCCGAGCAGATGCAAGGACCGAACAAGCAGCCTGGAAACTCTGCCAATTTCCATAGGTTCCAGTACCAGCGCACTGCGCAGACTCTGGACCGCATCCTGCAAATGTGCCGGCGTGCGGTCGGGCCGGCGCAAGACAAACTCGGCCAGCGCCACCGACGCTTGCGCGCTCACTTGCGGCAGCGCCAGCAGTGCGCGGTGGCTGGTATGGGCATCTCCCCAACGGCCCAGTTTTTCCAGCACGGCTGCATGCGCCGCATGGGCCTTGTGCAGCGCCGGTGCGCAGGCACAGGCCTGGCGCAGGGCCTGTTCGGCAAGCACAAACTCCTTTTGCGCCACATGGATAGCGCCCCGGTTGAAATGCGCCTCGGCATGGCGCGGCATGCGCTGGATGGCCCGCTGCAGCAACTCCAGCCCCTGCGCGTTGCGGCCCCGCTGGTGGCACAGGAGGCCGTAGAAGTTCAACACCAGTGGATCGTCGGCAAGCTGCTCTAGTAGCACGGCATAGCCCGCTTCTGCGGTGTCCAGATCACCCGCCCGGTGCGCCGCAAGCGCCTGCTGCAGCAAAACGGCGCGCAGCATCGCGGCACTGGGAGCGGAGCCGGGCTGGGATGTGGCCATCCGCGTCAGGTAAAAAGGTTTTTGTACTGCTCGCGCAGCAGATTTTTCTGCACCTTGCCCATGGAGTTGCGCGGCAACTCGGCCACCACAAAGGCGCGCTTGGGAATCTTGAAGTTGGCGAGCTGGGCCTTGAGTGCGGCGACGATTGCCTCGGCCTGCAGTGTGCTGCCGGTTTTGGCAATGACCACCGCCACGCCCACTTCGCCAAAGTCGGGGTGCGGCACGCCGACCACGGCGCTTTCGGCTACGCCAGGCATATGGTTGATGGCGGCCTCGATCTCGGCCGGGTAGACGTTGTAGCCGCCGCTGATGATGAGGTCCTTGCTGCGGCCAACAATGGTGACATAGCCTTGCGCATCGATTTTTCCCACATCGCCGGTTTTGAAATACACGTCGGTGGTGAATTCGTCGGCGGTCTTTTCCGGCATGCGCCAGTAGCCCTTGAAGACATTCGGTCCCTTGACCTCGATGTTGCCGATGGCGCCCACCGCGCAGGTGTGGCCGCGGTCGTCCACGACCCGCAGCTTGACGCCGGGGAGCGGAAAACCCACGGTACCGCCGCGCCGCTCGCCACCCTGGTACGGATTGGAGGTGAGCATGGTGGTTTCGCTCATGCCGTAGCGTTCCAGAATGGTGTGGCCGGTGCGTTCCTGCCAGGCCTTGAAGGTCTCGATCAACAGCGGCGCCGAACCGGCGATGAACAGCCGCATGTTTTTAGCCACTTCGCGCGTGAGTCCAGGCTCCTGCAGCAGCCGCACATAGAGCGTGGGCACGCCCATAAAGACGGTAGCCTGGGGCAGCTTCTGCAGCACGGTTTTGGGATCGAATTTGGACAGCCACAACATCTTGCTGCCGTTCAGCAGCGCGCCGTGGATGGCTACAAACAGGCCGTGTACATGGAAGATGGGCAAGGCGTGGATGAGCACATCGCCCTCGGTCCAGCCCCAGTAGTCTTTCAACACACGCGCATTGCTCAACAGGTTGCCGTGTGTGAGCATGGCGCCCTTGCTGCGGCCGGTGGTACCACTGGTGTACAGAATGGCAGCAAGGTCGTCGGCCTTGCGCTGCACCACCTCCTGCACATCGGACAGGTGGGCGGCGCGCTGCAGCAGCGAGCCGCCGCGGTCGTCGTCCAGCGTAAAAACATGGCGGGTGCCGGCGGTAAACGCAATCTTGCTGACCCAGCCGAAGTTGGCGCTGCTGCAGACCACCACCTCGGGTTCGGCATTGCCAATGAAGTAGCTGACCTCCCCGCTCTGGTAGGCCGTGTTGAGCGGCAAAAACACATAGCCGGCGCGCAGTGTGGCCAGGTACAGCAGCATGGCCTCGACCGACTTTTCCACCTGCACGGCAATACGTGCGCCTTCGCTCAGGCCCAGCGAGGTGAGCAGGTTGGCCATCATCGCGCTGGCGCGGTCGATGTCGCGCCAGGAGTAGCGCAGGCCGTTGTCGGTTTCTACCGCCACCGCATCCAGGTCGGCCGGAAAGGCAGCGCGCAGCGCCGCAAAAAGATTCGGGTTGGGTGGGTAGGCGGGACGCTGCGGGCTCATGGTTTATCGAATGCGGGGGGACGTTTTTCAAGGAAGGCGGTAATGCCTTCGCGGTGTTCGGCGCTGTTCGCGTAGCGGTAGGCGCCGGCGATCAGGTTAGCTTCGTTTTGTGTAGCATCAGGCTCAGCCTCTGCGCTGGCCAGCAGCGGTTTTAATGCCCGAAATGTCTGTTTGTTGGCTCTGGCAGCCTCGGGCGCGAGCCGGGCCACGCGCTGGGCCAGGGCCAGGGCTTCCTCGGCCAAGGCGGCGTCGGGCAGGGTTCGGTTGAGAAAGCCGCGTGCGTGCATTTCGGCGGCATCCAGCACTGCCGCCGACAGCAGCATTTCTTTGGCGGTGAGTGCCCCCGCAGCACTGGCCACCAGCGCGGCCTCGCGCGGGGCCATGGGAAAGCCGAGTTTGGCAATGGGCGCGCCAAATTTTGCAGAGATTCCGGCCAGACGCATGTCGCAGCAACTTGCGATTTCCATGCCAGCGCCCATGCAGTTGCCTTCGATTTGTGCGACCAAAGTCACATCGCAGGCCAGCATGGCGGCCAGGCCGCCCCAGACATCGTTTTCATGGAAGTCGCGCAGCGCGTCTTCCGAAAAACGAAAGCTCGGGTACTCTGAAATATCGCCGCCCGCGCAGAAATTGCCGCCCTCTCCCAGCACCACTACGCAGCGCACACCGCTGCTGGCCTGCAGGTCTTCAAACACAGTGCGCAGGCTGCGCCACATGGCCCTGCTCATCGCGTTCAGCCGGCCAGGGTGCGACAGCGTGACAACGCTGACCGGCCCCTTTGCAAGCGTGATCTCTCCTGCCACAGGCGTTTACTCCAGCTTGGCGCCCGAAGCCTTGACCACCGCCGACCAGCGTTTGACTTCGTCGCTGACGAAGGCGCCAAACTGCGCCGGCGTGAACTGGCCGAACTCGGCACCGTTGCTGGCCCAGATGGCTTTCAGCTCATCGGTGGCGGTGGTGCGGCGAATTTCTTCCACAATGCGGGCCTGTACATCGGCCGGCGTGCCTTTGGGCGCCCACAGGCCGTACCACGTGGTGACGGTGTAGTCGGGCAGACCCAGCTCGGCGGCGCAGGGCACATCGGGGAAGGCGGCGTTGCGCTTGTTGCCCGAAACCATCAGCGCCTTGATGCGGCCGCCCTTGATGTGTGCGGCCGACGAACCCAGGCCGTCAAACATCATGTCAACGTTGCCGGCAATCAGGTCTTGTAGCGCCGGGCCTGCGCCCCGGTAGGGAATGTGGGTGATGAAGGTTTTGGTCTGCTGCTTGAACAGCTCACCGGCCAGGTGGTGCGAGGTACCCGCGCCGGCCGAACCGTAGTTGAGACCGCCGGGCGTTTTGCGCACCTGCTCCAGCATGGCCTTGAAGTCGCCGGGCACCCGCTTGGGGTTGACTACCACCACCTGCGGCACGTTGGCCAGCAGCACCAGCGGCACAAAATCTTTCTCGATGTCGTAGTCGAGTTTGGGATAGATCGACGGCGCAATTGCGTGGTGCACCGCGCCCATGAACAGGGTGTAGCCGTCGGGCGCGGCCTTGGCCGCAATGCCGGCGCCCAGGGTGCCGCCAGCTCCGCCCCGGTTGTCGATGACAAGCTGTTTGCCGGTTACCCGCGCAAACTGCGCCGACAGCGGCCGCGCAAAGGCATCGGTGCCGCCACCGGCCGGAAACGGCACCACCACCGTCACCGGTTTGGTGGGCCAGGTGCTCTGGGCCTGGGCACCCACGGTCCAGCAGGCAGCGCTGGCACCGGCAAACTGCAGCAGCGTACGGCGATCAAGTTCAATGGTCATGATGGTCTCCTTGGGTTGTTGTTTACAGCGGGCCCGGCCAGCACTGCGGCGGCCGGGCGCTTCTTCAGGCTTTGGCGGCAGGTCGACCCCAAACCCAGACGCCAAAGGCAATCATTGGCAGGCAGAGCCACTGGCCCATGCTCATGCCCAGCGCCAGCACGCCCAGAAAGCTGTCGGGCTCGCGGAAGAATTCGGCAATGAAACGCATCACGCCATAGCCAATCAAAAACAGCGCCGCCACCCGGCCTTCCGGCCGGGGCTTGCGGGCGTACAGCCACAGCACCACAAACAGCAGAATGCCTTCGAGCAAAAACTGGTAAATCTGCGAGGGGTGGCGCGGCAGCGCCGAGCCGCTTTGCGGAAACACCATGCCCCAGGGCAAATCGGGCGAGGCAAAACGGCCCCACAACTCACCGTTGATAAAGTTGCCCACCCGGCCGCTGGCCAGCCCCAGCGGCACACAGGGCGAAATGTAGTCGGCCACCTGCCAGAAGGTGCGCTTGCGGCTGTGCGCAAACCACAGCATCGCGGCAATCACCCCCAGCAGGCCGCCATGAAAACTCATGCCGCCTTGCCAGATGGCAAAAATCTCCAGCGGATGGCTGAGGTAGTACAGCGGTTTGTAAAACAGGCAATAGCCCACACGGCCACCCAGAATGACACCCAGCACACCGAAAAACATCAGGTCTTCCAGGTCGCGGGCCACCCAGGGGTGCGGCTTGGCGGTGGTGGCATAGGGCTCGTGGCGGATGCGGCGCAAACCGGCCCACATGGCCAGGCCAAACGCGGCCAGATACGACAGGCCGTACCAGTGCACGCCAATGGGCCCAAGCTGCAGGGCGATGGGGTCGAATTGGGGGTGAATCAGCATGCGGGCTATTGTGCCTGCGCCGCACAACGCCCTCGTGTCAGGGGCTACCCGCCTTTACAAAGGCCACAAAGCGGGCCAGTGGCGGATTGCTGGCCGCCGCCGACCAGACCAGGCTGGTTTCGCAAGCCGGCATGGCGCTGCCGCGCCGGCCCACCACGCTGCGGTACACCACGCCGGGCCGCTGGAACTGGCGCACGCTGTCGGGCACCCAGGCCACGCCCAGACCGGCCGAGACCAGGTTGACGATGGTCTGCATCTGGATCGCCTCCTGCGCCACCAGCGGCGAGCGGCCGGCCGCGTGGTACAGACCAAACACCGCGTCGTGCAGCGAGGGCAGGATGCGGCGCGGAAACATCACCAGCGGCTCGCCCAGCACATCGGCCAGCGCCAGCGAAGATTGGGTGGCCAGCGGGTGGCTGTCGGCCAAGGCCAGCACCAGCGGCTCGCGCGCCACGGTGAGGTGCTGCAAGGCTTCTGGTGCGAAGCCGGGCGAGTGCAGCAGAAGTCCGGCGTCGATCTCGCCACGCGCCAGCGCCTGTAGCTGCAGGTCGCCGGTGGCCTCAATCAACTCGAGTTGTACACCACCGTGCTGTTCGCGGAAGGCCCGCACCCAGTGCGGCAGCAGCGCAAAGCCGACGGTAGAGACAAAACCCAGGCGCAAGCGCCCTACTTCGCCCGCCGCAGCGGCCTGCGCATGGGCCGGCAGGGCCTGCGCGCGGGCCAACAGATCGCGCGCCTCGGGCAGCAACGCAGCGCCAGCAGCGGTGAGTTGTACGCTGCGTTTGGTGCGGTCGAACAGCCGCACCTGCAGCAGCCCTTCCAGCGCGGCAATCGCCTGGGTCAGCGGCGGCTGCGTCATGTGCAGGCGCACGGCAGCGCGACCGAAATGCAGCTCTTCGGCCACGGCCACAAACTGGCGCCACAAACGCAGCTCAATATGGAGGCTACTCATATGCACGGCATATTAATACACCACAAAAAATAGATTGGAGTCGCGTTTCAGGAACACGGATACTTGCACCACATTCCCACACAACCTCCACCGAGACACGCCATGGACACCAAAGTCATCCACATCAACCCCCGCAGCAAAAACATCACCGAAGGCAAGTCGCGCGCGCCCAACCGCTCGATGTACTACGCGATGGGCTACCAGGAAGGCGACTTCAAAAAACCCATGGTCGGCGTGGCCAACGGCCACAGCACGATCACGCCCTGCAACTCCGGCCTGCAAAAGCTGGCCGACGCGGCAGTGGACGGCATTGAAGAGGCCGGCGGCAACGCGCAGATTTTTGGCACGCCCACCATCTCGGACGGCATGGCGATGGGCACCGAAGGCATGAAGTACTCGCTGGTCAGCCGCGAGGTGATTTCTGACTGTGTGGAGACCTGCGTGCAGGGCCAGTGGATGGACGGGGTGGTGGTGGTCGGTGGGTGCGACAAGAACATGCCCGGCGGCCTGATGGGCATGCTGCGTGCCAACGTGCCAGCCATTTACGTGTACGGTGGCACCATCCTGCCAGGCCGCTACAAGGGGCAAGACCTGAACATCGTCAGCGTGTTCGAGGCGGTGGGCCAGAACGCCGCTGGCAACATGAGCGACGAAGACCTGCGAGAAATTGAGATGCGGGCCATTCCCGGCCCCGGCTCCTGCGGCGGCATGTACACCGCCAACACCATGTCCAGCGCGTTCGAGGCGCTGGGCGTGTCTCTGGCGTATTCCAGCACCATGGCGAACCCGCACGACGAGAAGATGAACTCGGCCAAAGAGTCGGCCAAGGTGCTGATCCAGGCGATCCGCAACGACCTGAAGCCACGCGACATCGTGACCAAAAAGGCCATTGAAAACGCTGTGGCGGTCATCATGGCCACCGGTGGTTCGACCAATGCGGTGCTGCACTTCCTGGCAATTGCCCACGCCGCTGGCGTGGCGTGGGACATCGACGACTTTGAGCGCATTCGCAAACAAACCCCGGTGTTGTGCGACCTCAAGCCCTCCGGCAAATACCTGGCGGTGGACCTGCACCAGGCTGGGGGCATTCCGCAGGTGATGAAGATTTTGCTGAACGCCGGCCTGCTGCACGGCGACTGCATCACCATCACCGGCCAGACAGTGGCCGAGGTGCTCAAGGATGTGCCCGACCAGCCGCGTGCCGACCAGGACGTGATCCGCCCCATCGACAAGCCCATCTACGCCCAAGGCCATCTCGCCATCCTCAAAGGCAACCTGTCGCCCGAAGGCTGCGTGGCCAAAATCACCGGCCTGAAAAACCCGGTGATGACCGGCCCTGCCCGCTGCTTTGACGACGAACAGTCAGCCCTCAAGGCGATTCTGGCTGGCCAGATCAAGGCTGGCGATGTGATGGTGCTGCGCTACCTCGGCCCCAAAGGCGGCCCCGGCATGCCGGAAATGCTGGCCCCCACCGGCGCGCTGATTGGCGCTGGCCTGGGCGAAAGTGTGGGGTTGATTACCGACGGTCGCTTTTCCGGCGGCACCTGGGGCATGGTGGTGGGCCACGTCGCGCCCGAAGCGGCGGCCGGCGGCACGATTGCGTTTGTAAAGGAAGGTGACAGCATCACCATCGATTCGCGCCAGTTGCTGCTGCAACTGAATGTGAGCGACGAAGAGCTTGCCAAACGCCGCGAAGGCTGGACCGCTCCGGCGCCGCGCTACACCCGCGGCGTGCAGGCCAAGTTTGCCTTCAATGCCTCCAGCGCCAGCAAGGGCGCGGTGCTGGACGACTATTGAACGGTCAAGGCGACGGAGCGCAGAAGCTCCACTTTTGATAGCAATAAATGCCCTGTGGACGCCGGCTACAGGGCATTTTTATTACTTTTTCCCCTTGCGCAGGTGCGGATGGTTGGCTTCGCGCAGTTTCTGGATGCGGGCAGCCTTGCGTTCGTCAATAGCGCGCGAAGCCCGCTTTTTGCTGATGCCGAAGTAGGGGTCTACCACTTCCCAGTAAACAAAGGCAATGCCAAAAGGAATCAGCAGCCAGGGCCAGCTGATGTTGGCCAGAAAACTGACTTCAAAGTATTTCAGGGTGCCCAGAATCAGGCCCAAGACCAGAAAGAACATCAAACCCCTCCAATGCCGGTGGGTTGCTGCAATCGGGGGAGTCCCCTGTCAACGCCCGTGGCTACAATTTCGTTGAGCTTACAGCAACTCCACACCAAAGGACTCCCAATGAAACGCTCCCTTCTCGTACTGGCCGCTGTGGCCGCCATTGCCGGCCCCGCACTGGCCGACCAAAAACTGGCCCAGGACAAAAACTGCCTGGCCTGCCATGCCGTCGACAAAAAGCTGGTTGGCCCCGGCTTCCAGGACGTTGCCGCCAAATACGCCGGCCAGAAAGACGCCGCCGACAAGCTGGCCGTGAAGATTCAAAAGGGCAGCTCGGGTGTCTGGGGCCCGGTGCCCATGCCTGCCAACACGCAGGTCAGCGACGCCGAAGCCAAAAAACTCGCTACGTGGGTTCTTGCGCTGAAGAAATAAGTACCTGCTGCCTGCAAAAAAGCCGCCCGAGGGCGGCTTTTTTCATGGGCGTGGCGTGCATCAACCGCGCGTGCCAAAGCTGAACTGGCCCGGCGCCTGAATGGGGTCGACATCGACCGGAATCACGTCTTTTGGCGCAAACCGGCCTTCCAGCAACAGCTTGGAAAGCGGATTCTCGATACGCTGCTGAATCGCACGCTTCAATGGCCGCGCGCCAAACACCGGATCGAAGCCCACTTTGGCCAACTCGGCCAAGGCTGCTGGCGAAACTTCCAGGTACAAGTCCATGCGCGCCAGCCGCTCGGTCAGCGCCTTGAGCTGAATGGCCGCAATCGATTCGATGTGTTTGGCATCCAGCGCATGGAACACCACGGTTTCGTCGATGCGGTTCAAAAACTCGGGCCGGAAGTAGTTCTTCAGCTCGCCCCAGACGGCCTCCTTGATGTCGTCCGAATCCTGGCCCACCATGGCCTGAATGATGGGCGAGCCGATGTTGCTCGTCATCACAATCACGGTGTTCTTGAAGTCCACCGTGCGGCCCTGGCCGTCGGTCAGGCGGCCGTCGTCCAGCACCTGCAGCAGCACGTTGAAAACATCCGGGTGGGCCTTTTCCACCTCGTCGAGCAGCAGCACGCTGTAGGGCTTGCGCCGCACCGCTTCGGTGAGGTGTCCGCCCTCCTCGTAACCCACGTAGCCGGGTGGCGCGCCGATGAGTCGCGCGACCGAATGCTTTTCCATGAACTCGCTCATGTCGACGCGAATCAGGTGGTCTTCCGAGTCGAACAGAAAGCCGGCCAGCGCTTTGCACAGCTCGGTTTTGCCCACGCCGGTGGGGCCGAGGAACAGGAAGGAGCCGGTGGGACGGTTCGGGTCCGAGAGGCCCGAGCGCGAACGGCGAATGGCGTTGGCCACGGCGGTAATGGCTTCGTCCTGGCCCACCACGCGCTCGTGCAGCTTGTCTTCCATCACCAGCAGTTTGTCGCGCTCGCCCTGCATCAGTTTGGCCACCGGAATGCCGGTAGCACGCGCGACCACTTCGGCAATTTCTTCTGCGCCCACCTGGGTGCGCAGCAGCTTGGTGGTCTTGGGGCCACCATCGGCCTCGGAATCCTGCGCCGCCTGCAGCTTTTTCTCCAGCTCGGGCAGCTTGCCGTACTGCAGCTCTGCCAGCTTGTTGAAATCGCCCTTGCGGGTGAATTCCTCGATCTGGATACGGGTGCGCTCGATCTCTTCCATCACCTCTTTCGAGCCCTGGGCCTGGGCCTTCTCGGCCTGCCAGATTTCGTCGAGGTCGGCGATTTCTTTTTGCAGCTTCTTGATCTCGTCTTCAATAAGACCAAAGCGTTTCTGCGACGATTCGTCTTTCTCGCGGCGCACCGCTTCGCGCTCGATCTGCA